>CAISPT010000186.1 GCA_903887455.1 uncultured Opitutaceae bacterium
GTCCATGGTAACACTCCTATTATCATTGGAGTGTTACCCCTTTATCGCCTTCAGACCGTGTCTATGATCTGGTAGTTAGCACAGTTAATAAGTCGGCTGCGAATTGTCGCTGTTAGAGTGTTGAACTCGTCGAATCTCATAGCGGGAAACCCACCAGCTAGGTCCCAAAGGCTATTCGTCGAAGAGTAATCATCTCTCAACATCACTTCGAAGATAATTCCGTTGAGAACGGCGAATGAAACTTCGCCGTGAACCCTGATAAGCAAATACCCATCTTTCCTTACTATGGAGTACAACGATTATCAGAATTGTTGGATATGGGTGCCATTGTCCATTTAGAAAGCTGCAAGTAGATTGGGCATGAAGGAATGGATCAGATCGCCATTCGAGTCGCGGCGGAAGCGTAAATAAGACGGCGAGTTCTGACTGATCCCTCGGGCACGAATCCAGATAGATCATGCAATCATTCTGCTATTCCCACCTGTAACCGAAATAGCTGTTTGTCGCGACTAATTGGGTTTCAAGTGTGACTCTAAATCTGCCGACGAAAGCCGTGTGGATTTGATCCCCACGCTGGGAACCAACGAATCCAACCGTCCGGACGGATTGCTGCTTCGTTTAGGGTTGCGGAACGATCTCCGCAGACGACTGAAGAAGCCAGCCGGAGTCTGATTTCCTCCATGTATCCAGCCACCGTCTGTGGGCGATCTTCGTCGCGCCGGCATCTGTGTCCTCCTCTGTGCCAAGGGCAATGGCGGTGTCGCCGTGAAACTGGACACTTATGGCCGTGATTTTCAAGGAGGTCGGTCGGGGCTCGCCTCTGACTTCGGCAAGAATGCCTGCTTTGTCGGAGGTTTTGCCAACGGGTTCTAGGCCGAGAAAATCCTTAGCAACCAGCCTCTCTGCCACAGTCGTGTTCCCTGTCACAAAGCTCTGCGAGTAGATTTCCTCCAGACGGCCGACTTCTTTCGACGCATCATCGCTCGATTCGGCGCGTAGTAAAGTGGGCGAATATAGCCCGCTTGCTAGGAGGACAAGGATAGTGGCCAGTTTGCTGAGGGTCTTGAGTATCTAGTGAAGGACTATGTTAGGGCGCACCAATTGCGGGCTTGGGAGGCGCGGCCTCCCCGATGGCGTCCATCCTAATCCTGAGCGGGTTCGGGAAAAGATCCTTCGAGACGGTGAGCGTGGCGTCGAGATACCCCCTCCGGGTGGCTATGAAGTGGAAGCAGCCGTCGGTGGCCCAGTAGTAGTCGTCGAGGTACGGATGGATCACGCCCTGGGCGTCGGACGTCATTTTAATTCGATCGTCGGCTGCGATCACGGAAGGGCGGCTCGTGCTCGTGCTGTCGAGCTCGGGGGTAACCAAGGCCCCCGCGATCGGGGCACCCTTGGAGTCGACGACCATGACGACGGGCGTGTCCTCCCGGTCCGCCTGCGAGGCGCATCCGGCCAGGAGCACGATGATCACGGAAAAGAGTATCGGGCGCATCGGCCGCCAGCGTTGGTGGCTTGGCCCGGCGTGACAAGAGCGAGCTGGCCTTGAGATTGGTCCGAAGTCTGCTGAACCCAGCGGATCCGACGCCCCCTAACAGCGCTCGTTCTCCTTTGCGCCGCGCTCCCCGCCGGCGTCCGGGCCCAGACCTCCGCGGATGCGCCGGCATCCGCTTGTGGCCCTGCGTGCGTGCTCACCACGACGTTTGTCTCCCAGGATCTCTTCCGCGGCTATTACCTGGGAGGGCGTTCGGTTGAGCCCTCGCTCGACGTGAGCTCTGGCGCATGGGACCTCGGCTATTGGAGCAACTCGACGGTGAGCAACCGCGTACAGGGGCCGTCCAGCACGGAGGTCGAGCTCTACGGGTCGTACGTCATGCAGGCCGTTAGGGACAGGATGAGCGTCGAACCCGGGTTCACGCTCTACGCGCTCCCGTGGGGCCCGGGATTCTACGGGATACACAGGGCGAGCGTGGAGCTGAGCCTTGGGCTCAACTTCTCGGTGGGCGGGGTCCAGTTCTCCCCGAAGGTCTACGATGACCTGGTCCTGAAGGTCCTGACCTGGGAGCTGAACGCCTCCTATGCCGTGCCGCTCGCTGCCGCGCACACGGAGATCGATCTCACTGCAAGCTACGGCGCCGACGTTTCGACATTTGTAAGCATCGGGGCGCCGCCGGGACCAAAGACGTGGTCAACCTACTGGCTCGTCCAGGCGGCCGCCCCGTTCCGGCTGGGACCGAGGGAGACCTTCACCATCGGATGGTGCTACACTGGGAGCGCCTTCGGCGAACCGGGAGCCTTTGCCCTTGGCGGGCACCCCGTCTCAAGCCGGGGGCTTGTCACGATGAGCCTTGCCGTGAAGCTCTGAGCGGCCTCCTAGAGGCTGAGCGAAAGGAAGACGCTGTTGGGGTCCGGTCTATAGTCACCGAAGGGCTCGCAGGGCCTGAACCCGAACCTCGCGTATAGCCGCCTGGCGGGCTCAAAGAAGGGCATGGATCCGGTCTCGAGGCTCAGGCGCCGGTAACCCCTCGCTCGCGCGGTCCCTATCAGGTGGTTCATGAGGAGGGAGGCGACGCCCCGGCGCCGGTGCTCCCTGGACGTCCTCATGGACTTCAATTCGCCGTGGTGGAGGTCGAGCTCCTTGATGGCGCCGCAGCCGGCGATCCTTTCCCCGTCCCATACGATCCAGAACGTGATCTCGGGCTTGCGGAGTCCGTCCAGGTCCAGGGCGTGCTTGCTCTCGGGCGGCGACACCGAGCGCATGTCCTCGAGGTGCTCCTCGAGGAAGGCCGCGATTCGCGGCCCCCGAAGGTCGTCGGGTTGGATGATCACGCAGTGGGTCGTGGCCCTTGCCCCGCGGCCCCGGTCAGTGCTTGGCCCACGCCCATCCAGTCATGCGCCATCCATCGGGCGACTTCTTGAGCGTGACGGTAAGGATCGAATCCTTCTCGCCGGTCGCCTTGCCGTTCACCTTGTAAGCGTAGTCGGCGGGGATGACGACATAGGCCCGATCCGCGGTCACGTCCAGGTGCGTGGGCGAGCCGAGCGCGACGGACCCGTCGGTGATTCCGTTCTTCTTGGCGTCCACGTCGTAATCGCTAAGCCATTTGTCGAAGGCCCCGGCCCCGTGCCACTCGTGGGGAGGAAACTCGTCGATGATCGACATCTCTGGAGAGCCGGCCGCCAGCATGGTCTTCACATCCCCCTTGTTGAAGGCGTCCAGGAACTGGCTGACCGTCGCCATGACGGTGGTTTCGTCCGGGGAGGCCGCGCGCGCCGTGCAGGGGGCTTGGAAGGCGCAGAGGGCGGCGACGGCGAGCAACGATTGGATTCGGGTCATGTTATTTCTGGTTGGGATGGGGATAGTGCGGTGAAAGCTGCTTTTCCAGACCGGAGGATGTCAATTCCCGGGGCTCCCCGCCCTGCGAAATTGCAAGGCGGGCCTCAGGGCGGGCGCTGCTCGAGCACCGCGATGATCTGGCTGATCTGGTCGGTCACCGCCGGGTCCCCCTCGTGCGTCGAGATCCGCCGAGCCAGCGCGAGGTGCTCGAGGGCCTCGTCCGGCCGGCCAAGGGAGAGGAGCAGGCGGCTGAGCTTCCCCTCGAGCGCAGACGTCATGGGGCCGCTAGTTTCGGCCAGCGAAAGGCAGGCCGCCTCCTGCTCCGCCTCGCCGCGCTTCCCGTGGATTCGGGCGGCGCGCATGTTGTTGTCGAAGTTCTGGGGCTGGTCGGTCAGGGAGGACAGCGTCAGCGCGTCGGCCTCCTCGCCCCGTCCGGCCTTCTCGAGCAGCCCGACCAGGGCCTCAAGTGCCGCGCGGCTACCCGGGTTCGCGGCGAGGATGGAGCGGTACTGGCCCTCGGCCTCGGCTGCGTCGCCCGCAGCTTGCGCGAACTGGGCACGCGCGATCCTCGGGGCCTCAAGGCCGGGCGATTCCGCGATCTCCCGGTCCAGGAAGGCGCGCCCGGCGGCGGTCTCCCCCGTCCGGGTGTAGAGGTCGGCGAAGGCGGGCGCCATGAGCGCCCGCTCGCCGGCAGTGCATGCGGAGGCGGTCTGCAGCAGGCGGCCCCTCGCCTCGTCGATCAGGCCGAGGCGCATGAGGAGCACCGCCTCGTCGGTCGCCAGAGTGAAGTCCCGTGGCTGGAGTGACTCGGCAAGCCTCAGGTCCGAGAGCGCCGAGGCCGGGTCGCCAAGGTCTGCGTCGACCCGCTGAGCGATCCTCGGGAGGTCGGGATTTCCGGGGTCGCGCGCCATCGCCGACTTGAGCACGGCCCTAGAGCGCACGAGCGCATTCGGATCCCGCGCAAGTGGAGCCGCGGCAGAAAACTCCGCGAGGAGGCGGGCCTGGTCCTCCGGGTAGGTGAGCTGGTGCGTGAACGGGGGGTGCTGGACGATGGCGCCGGCGGACTCCAGGAAGGCGTAGCGTTCATGGGGCGTGAAACCGACCGCCTCGGCGCAGGCCTGCGGATCGATCCACGCGTGCGCCTTGGCGCCTTCCGCGTCCAGCGTCTCGGCGATCGAGCCGGCCACGGCCCTGGCTAGCCTGTAGTTGCCCCCCAGGCTGAGGTGGACGTGCTCGACGAAGGAATCCCTTCCCGCGGGGGGAGCCGACGATGCGGGGTCCGAACCCAGAAGGCTTGCCACGTCGATCAGGGCGACCCCTCCTGCGGCCGACGTTGCCACGCGCCGGATGGCCTCGTTCACGGCCGGGTCCGGCCTGAAACGGAGGGCGTCCCAATGTTGCGCGGCAACGAGGTGTCTCCGCCCCTCCGCAAGGTCACCCTGGTCGAGGTAAAGGCGCCCCAGCATGAATGCGGTGTCGGCGTAGTGGGGGTCGATGCGCTCCGCTTCAAGGAGGTCCCTCCTTGCGCGGTCCGACTCCCCCAGGAGCCATTCCCTACGCCCGCGGCTGTAGGCCGAGGTCCAGGCCGGAAGGTCTGCTGCGGGTAACCCCCTGCCATGAACGGAGACGAAGGGTGCGCTGTCCTTGATGTTCGAGGCAACGGTGCAGAGGATCGTCCGGGCCCCCGCGCCCTCGGCCTCGCCCACAATCGCCCGGAGATTGGCCTCGAAGTTCCTGTAGACGCCCGGGAGCCTGGGATCGTCCGCGTCCACGGTGCTGTTCACGAACATCTGCATCCCGCCCCATTCGGCCGAGGAGCGTTTTCCGCGCGCTAGGAACGCCGCGGCGCGGTTGGCGAGCTGGCCGATCCGGGAGGCTTTCACGGCCATGCTAAGGCGGATGACCCACAGCGGCGGCATCTCCGAGAGGTACGCGCAGCCCGGGCCGTACGGCCCTACGACCTCGTTGTTGCCCATGTAGACGACCACGAAGTCCGGGGAGAGCTCCTTCAGCTGCCGGACGATCCGGTAGATCACGTGGGAGTTGATGGCGACGATCCCTGTGTTGAGAACCTCGAACTCGCGGCCGGGGTACCGGGCCCTAAGGAGGGCGCGAAGCTGAGGGGCGAAGCCGAATTGCGGTGCCGGCACGCCCTGGGCCGCGGATTCCCCGAGGACGACGATGCGCACCGTGTTCGCCGGCTTGACCCTCGGGAAGCGGTAGTTGAGCGGCCTCAGATCGAAACCCGCCGGGAAATACAGGCTTGCGAACCGGGGGTTGCTCCGGAGGAAGCCGGGAGTCTCGTCCGGGATGGCAAATCCGGCGGGCTCTCCGAAGCCCGCCACGCGCAGGATGACCTCGGAGCAGGCTAGCAGCAGGGCTGGCGCGGCGACGAGCAAGAGGATCCGGTATACCAAGAGCCGCGTGTTCCCGATCGGCTTGTCCCGGGGTCCAGGGGAGGGGCTGGCGGTGCTTTTCACGCTTGTGCCAAGGAGGTCGTGGGGGTCGGTGCGCCGCCGGCTGAGCCCGCGAACAGGCCCGGTGGACGAACGCGCCCGGATGCTGCCGGTCGCCGTCCGACCTGTCGATCCCTAGTCGGACGCCCCGGCGTACGATTCAGGGGCC
This sequence comes from uncultured Opitutaceae bacterium, assembly GCA_903887455.1. GTDB lineage: Bacteria > Verrucomicrobiota > Verrucomicrobiia > Opitutales > Opitutaceae > Palsa-1447. Next base: position 5,960 of record CAISPT010000186.1, read on the forward strand.
CTTTGCCTGAGCCGTTGGCGCCGGGGTGGGTGGCACCGTCCTAGGTGGCGACCCCATGGCGCTCTTCTTCACCCGGTTCAGGTTCGCGGCGACGTCGATAGCGGCCTGGGTCTCGACCCCGGGCTTTCCAAGGAAGCCCAGGTCACGGAACCAGTCCATGAAGCGATCCTGCCATGTGCCGAAGGCGATGAAGCCGCGGTCCGTGATCCCCCCGGTGGAGGGGGGCTCGCCCGGCCGGACCTTGTCCCCCGGGTGGTGACCCCGGGCGTAAATGTGCATCTCCACGTTCGGCACGCCGTCATTGAGCATCGCCGTGAAGTACTCGTTCGCCCACACCGCGTGCATCCAGTCGCCCCAACCCGCGCAGGCGATGAATGCCGGCGGCATGTCGCGGGGGATCGTCGGGGTGCCACCGCGGGCGAAGGGCGAGGAGCCAGGATAGATGAGCCCCGAGAAATCCGGCCTCGAGGAGACCTTGGCGAGCGGGTTCGACGGGAGGTCGTTCCGTGCATCGAAGTCGGCCCACTGCAGGGTCGCCGCCGCCGCCAGCTCGGCACCCGCGGAGAAACCCATGATGCCGATCCGGGCGGGGTCCAGTTTCCACTCTTTTGCGTGGGCCCTCACGAGCTTGATTGCCTGGAGCGCGTCGTTCACGCCGTCGACCTTCGGGTCATACCCGTCGCTCTTGAGCCTGTTGCGCAGGATGACGGTGCTCACGCCGTAGTTGTAGAAGTAGTTGACCTCGTCGGCGCCCTCGCCTCCGACATTGAGCGTCAGGTGGGCGCCGCCCGCGGCGAGGATGACCACGGCCCCCGTGTTGAGCTGATGGTTGCCAGGATGGAACTCGATCGACGGGTTATGGATGTGGATCACATAGCCGACCCGCTCCGGCTCGTAGTAATGGTACTCCTCGGGCTCGGACAACCTGTCCCGCCTGAGGTAGGAGGAGTCGGGGGAATAGAGTGGGATGATCACCCCCCCGGGGACGATCGGCTGGGGGACGTAGGGCCCGTCCGTCTTTGGGCCCGGTGCGGGAACGCCGACCGGGGCCGGGGCGGGCGGGAGGGCGGGGGGTTGGTCCGCAGCCGCCGATGACGCGTGCGCGAGCGCGAGGGCGAGCGCCGCCGCGATTAGGTCTCGGATCCGGGGACGGGAATTCATGGGTGCTGTTTTTCCGCGGCGCTATGGGGATTTCGGAGTCGTGAGCCGACGGGTGGTCCTAGACGTCTGCTAGGCGACCCGTGGAGTCGCCGAACCGCTCGAGTCCGGTGACCCCTGCTGTTTCGGCGAGGTTGAGGAAGAGGTTGGAGAGCGGCTTGCTGCCGTGCTGCACGAAGCGCCCGCCATGGAACGCGCCTCCTCCCGCCCCGGCGAGCAACACCGGCAAGTTCTCGTGGGTGTGGCGGTTGCCGTCGGCGTTGCCGCTGCCGTAGATGATGCGCGAGTTGTGGAGCAGGGAGTTGCCGTCGACATCCTGGATCGAGTCCATGCGCGCCAGGAAGCGCGAGAACTGCTCCACGTACCAGCGATCGATCTGGGCCACCTTCTCGATCCGCTCCGGGTTGTTCTGGTGGTGGGACAGGTCGTGGTGGCCCTCGGTGATTCCAATCTCGCTGAATGAGCGGTTGTCGCCGTCGTGGCCAAGGACAAAGGTCGCGACCCGGGTCGAGTCGGTCTTGAACGCAAGGAGCATGATGTCGTACATGAGGTCGACGTACTCGACCTGCTTGGCCGGAATCCCGGCCGGGGTGGCCTCGTCCGGGTCGATATTTGGCCCGAACTTCTCCGCCTTCTGGATCCGCTTCTCGACCTCGCGGATCCCGGTGAGGTACTGGTCCAGCTTCTCCTGGTCTCGGACGGAGAGACGTTGCTGCATCGCCTTGGCGTCGCCCATCACGAAGTCCAGGACGCTCCTCCGGTCCCTCATCTGGCGCTGCGCGTTCTGCGCCCGTTCCCCGTGGGGCCCGGCGCCGAAGAGGCGCTCGAACGCGAGCCGAGGGTTGGATTCCGGGGTCATCGGTGTCGTGGGCGACTGCCAGGATATGTTGTACTGGTAGGCGCACGAGTACCCCGAGTCGCAGTCGGACGCCCTCCGCGTCGCGTCGCAGCACAGCTCGATCGAGGGGAACCGAGTCAGGTGGCCGACATGGTTGGCAATCACCTGGTCAATGGAGACGCCCGCGCGGATGTCGGTGGCGCTCTTGTTGATCCTGACCCCGGTCAGGAATACGCTGTTCCCGCGCGCGTGGTCGCCTCCGCCGTCGTTGCCGGGGTTCGCGTTCGCGTGGGCCAGGCCCCCGAGGACCTGGACGTAGCGGCGCACCGGGTCGAGGGACTGCAGCGTGGGGCTCAGGTTCATGGCGGCGCCTGAGTCCGTGGGCCACCAGCGGCTCGGGATCGCGCCGTTCGGGAAGAACACGAAGGCCGTCCGGAGCGGGGCTCCGGTCGCCGTCGTCGCCAGGCGGGCGTCGGCCGCAGCGGCCAGCACCTTGGTCGGCAGGAGCGAGGTGAAGGCCGGGAGGGCCACGCAGGCCCCAATGCCCCGCAGGAAGTTTCGCCGGCTCATCTCGGCGCTGTGTCGCTCTCTTGCAAGTTCAGCGGGTGTCTTCATGGGGGTGCTCGTTGCTGGCGGTTAATGCCGGGGCGGCGTCGGGGGTCGTGTCGGCCAACTGCCGGTGCTGGGGGCCCCGGCGCTGCTGGAAAGGTGCGGAGTTAACTATCCCTTGCAAGAGCACGGAGGGTTTTCCTCCCGAGGACTCGAGCTCCTCGACCAGTCGGTCGACGGTCTCGACATCGTAATAGTCGAGTGTGCGCCCCAGGGCGTAGGTGAGCAGCTTCTCGGTCAGGCAGTAGTAGAAGTCGCGCAGGTGCTTGGTTGCCAGGATGTGCTTGAGCTCGCGCACGTTCGAGAAAGTCTCGCCCGTGATGAGCCTGCCGCTCGGGTCAATCGGCCGGTTGAGTTCCCCTTCGCGCCACATCCCCATCGCGTTGAAGTTCTCGAGTGCGAGGCCGAGAGGGTCCATGCGGCTGTGGCAGGAGGCGCAGGATTTGTTCGTCGCGTGGAGCGAGAGGTTCTCGCGCAGCGTCATCGTCCGGAGCTTCTCGGGGCTCGCGGCGTCCTCGAGGGCGGGGATGTTGGGCGGCGGCGGGGGCGGCCTCGTGCCGAGGATCGAGTCCAGGATGAAGACACCCCGCTTGACGGGGGACGTGCGCGTGGGGTTCGAGGTCACGGCGAGCACCGTTCCCTGGGTAATCACCCCGCCGCGGGGGCTGTCCGGGGGTAGAGTAACTTTTCTCATCTGGGGTCCGTTGACACCGGTGATCCCATAGTGCTTCGCGAGGCCCTCGTTAAGGAAGGTGTAGTCGCTCTCCACCAGCTCAGAGAGGCTCCTGTCCTCCCTGATGACGTAGGCGAACGTCATCTCGGTCTCCTTCCTCATCGCCTCGCGCAGGGCCGACGAGAGCTGGGGTTTGGGCATGCGGAACGTCTTAAAGAAGGTCTTCCGCGCCGAAGCGAACGAGGCTTGCTCGGCGGGCGTCCTCTTCTCCTCCGATATCCGGTTGATCCTCTTGAAGGTGTCGAACGCCTGCTCGACTGCCGGGTCCGGGTGCTCCCTCAGGAAGACGGAGAACGGGTTGATCTGGACGTTCTGGATGTCCCGGGCCTGGAGCCATTGCCCGGTGAAGTTGCTCACGAACTCGGACGACCGCTTGTCTGCTAGCATCCTGCTGACGACCGAAGGGAGCTCGGCCCTAAGCCGGTCGGCCGAGGCGAGACGTATCAGCTCGTCGTCGGGCATCGATGACCAGAAGAAATACGAGAGGCGCGACGCCAGGGCGTACTCGTCGATGTAGGGGTTCACCTGGCCGGGGCGAAGCGCCTCGACGTCCTCGTCCCTGAAGATGAATCGCGGCGACGCCATCACGGCGACCATCGCCTGGGCTATGCCCGCCTCGAATGTCGACCCGGGCTGCGCGGAGACCGCCTCCGACATCGAGACCAGGCGTGACACGGTCGGCTCGTCCACCGGCCGCCTGAAGGCCCGGGAGGCGAAAGCCCGGAGTATCTCGGCGGCGTATTTCCTCCGGCTCGCGGGCCAGAACGGCACCTTCTTGGGGAAGAACTTGGCGTAGCCGGCGGGCTGGACCCAGTAGGCCTTATCGAATGGGCCCCGGACCGTTACTTTGTCTAGGCGGAGCCTCAGGAGCCTCTTCTGCTCCTGGTCGGGTCCGATCGGCTGGACCTCGAGCGACAGTGTATGGGCTCCGGGAGCCCAAGTTTGGTCGAAGGAGAAGTCAAAGTCCTTGTCCGACTCGCGGACGAACTCCTGGCTGACGAGCGTCTGCCCGTCTATGCGTATCGTGAGCCTGCACCGGTTCAGGTCGAACTGGTCGTCGACGTAGCTCTCCACCGCCTTGAGGCTCACGCTCACCTGGTACCGTCCCGCGTGCTCGGCCTGGCAGCGGGCGGCCACCGTCGCAGCCGTATAATAGGAGAGGTCGAGCGCCTTTCCGGCCGCCTTGGGGCCGGGGTGCCTGAAGGCCGGCGCGGGCATGTCGGCCTGATCCGGGGCGTCGGTGGTCGCCGCGATGGTCTCGAACTGCCTTCCGTCGAGGACGCGCTCGGCCACCACCCGCGGCTGCGTCGGCACCGTCTCGCCGATTATCGTCTGGGCGGAGTCCAGGTAGCGCTCAAGGAGCATCGGCGAGATCGTTAACACGTCGCCGATGTTGTCGAAACCCTGGCCCGTGTCGTCGGCGGGGAACTCCTTGAGGGTGTCGAATTCGGCGCCAACGAGGTCACGCACGGTGTTGCGGTACTCGACCCGGTTGAGCCGGCGGACCGTGACACGGCCGGGATCCGGGTTCGCGGGGTCCAGGGAGAAGGCCTGGAGCTTAATCCAGGACATGAGCCGTTTCACGTCCTCCGGGGGAACCCTGGGCTTATCGGCCGGCGGCATTATTCCGGTCCTGACGTTCTTCATCACTCTCCACCAGAGCGCGTGGTCCTGCACCTGCGCGTCCGTGCGGAAGTCGTCCAGGTCGATGCCCCCCTTGCTCGCCCCTCCGCCGTGGCAGTCGTAGCAATACTGGTCCAGCACCGGCTGGATCTCCCGGTTGAATGACTTAAGGGGCTCCGTGCCCGCCCATGCGCTGAGCGCCAGGCTAAGCGCGGTTGCGAGGGATCCGCATGCGGTCAACCCAGAGTAGGTTCTCCGAGGTTGGGGAGGATCGGATCGCATGACGGGCTAACGCCTCTTGATCGTGTAAGACCCGTCGGCGGCGATCCGCACGTCATCCAGCGACAGGGTCCTCGGGTCCGCGTACAGGGCCTTGAGCTTCTCGGGATTGTCCCTCGAAATGGCGCCGAAGGGTGGCCAGGGCATGAACCACGCCCATTTCGGCTGACGCGAGAGGATCTCCGGGCTCGGGGGCTCGCCGACCTCGCCCATCGCCACGGGCTTTCCCGCGGCCAGGGCGACCAAGTCGTCGTAGTTCTTCTGCTCATCCGCCCCCTGGTCCGCCTTCTTGTGGTAGATGTCGGCTGCGAGCACGTCCACGTAGCTGGCCCCGGGCCAGAACTCCGAGTACGGGAAGGCCTCGTCGCCCGGGTTCGAGCGCGGGGCGTTCGTGTCCCAGACCCAGATGAGGTTATTGAGGTGATGGTGGTTCACCATGTAGTCATACATCATCACCCAGAGCTTTTTGAAGCCATCGTCGCCCTTCTGGTCGCACCACCAAAACCAGACCCCATTCATCTCATGGTAGGGTCGCCAGAGGACCGGCACCTTGGCGTCCTGGAGCTGTCCGAGGTAGCCGGAAATCACGTCGACCTGCTCCTTCCACGCCTTGTTCGACGCCGAGCCGTCGGTCGTCAGCTCCTTCCATTCCTCCTTGGAGGGCCGGCGGTCCATCGCCCAGATCTGCTTCCCGTCGCACGTGTCCCCGAATCCCGGGGGAGGCGCGTGCCACATGAGCGTGATAATGTGTCCGGCCCTGTACGCCTTTATGGCGGCGTCGACCATGCGCTGGCGCGCCTCCGGCGGCTTCACGTCGACAAAATACAGGGGTTCCATCGAATGCGTGAGGTTGATCGGCCCGCAGTGCTGGAACTTCTCCGGCTCGGTTCCCGAGTAGGCGAAGCTGAAGTCCGAGCCCCAGATGATCGGGCTCTTGCCGGTGATCGCCCGGACGATGTCCGTGTACTTGGAGCCAGCGGTCGCGAAATTGTGCTGACCGGTGAGGATGTAGTGACCCTGCACCTCCGTGAGGAAGGACAGGAGCTTCCTCGCCTCCGGCGTGGCGTTCGCGTTCACCGGCTCCGCGTGGGAGCGGACGGGCAGCGCTAGCACGAGGGTGGCAAACAGGAGGGTGCGGAGGATGATCATCGGGGTGGGGTGGGCGTCGCTGGCGAAAGACAGACGCACGGGGTGGAGCAACGTTCCGAAATTTCCTACCTAGAATCGTTTCGGCGGATCCGACCGTTTTCAAATGGTTTTTCCGGGCGGCCGGCCCGGATCCTCACCGCAGGTGGGCCACCACGTTTGCGGCGCCTTCGAAGCCCTCTATCCTCACGCGGCCGGTGGTCGGATCATAGCTTCCGCCCTCGACCCCCGCGATCCTGGTTCCCGGCGGGCACGGCAGGCGGAGCTCGACCACCCGAGGCCCGTGGTCGGAGCGGCACTCGATCGTGGCTTTCACCAGACCCTTGCCAGCCACGGACTCGACCTTGAGGGAGAGCGTCCCGAAGTAGGAGGACACGTTCTCCAGCTCGATTGTCTTTCCAGAGGAAAGGTAGTCGCTCGGCACGCCGTCCAGGAGCTCGAGGGTGTCGCCTCGCTCCATGTAGAGCATCCAACGGGTCTCCATGAGGAACCATGCCTCCTCATGCGTCTTGTGAGGGCTCTGGTGGAACAGATGCTCCCAGAAGGTGTACGTCTCCCTGTCGGCCAGGCTCGCCACCGTGCCGTAGTAAGCCTTCAGGAAGGGCTTCACCTCGCCGCGCCTGAGGTGGAGCCAGTCGTGCCGGCTGTAGTAGGGCTGGCTGAAGGCGACATTGCGGCTCGTCATAAGCTCGCTGTGCGCCTCGAGGAGGAAAGTGGTCACCTGCTCGTCGGGGCCCAGCACTTCCTGGAACGCCAGGTAGAGGGGACCTAGCAGCGAGTCGCGGGCCGCCTCCGAACCGTGCGTGAACCACTCCCCGCCATCGGCGTGGAGCATGAGCGCGCCCCGCGCGGGCACCCAGGGCGGCAGGGTGGGGACCCACGTGCCGTCACCGACGGGGACCACCGGCGAGCGTGCTAGGGCCTCGGCGACGGCAGTGCGGATATCCCTCCTCATGCCTTCAGCCTCCTGCCGCCAGCGCGCGGACTCGGCGGGATCGACCTTCGCGAGCATCTCCGCGACCCGGCTCACTCCCAGGTAATGGTACCCGTTCAGCATGAACGAGCGGAACGGATCCTCGGGGTCGGCGGTCTTGCCCTCCAGCATGCCGTAGCCCTTTCCCCGAAGGTCCTCCCGCAGGTTCGCCTTGCGCCACGCCTGGACGTATTCGCATGCCTTGACGACCTTGGGCTCGATCCGCCGGACCCAGGCGTCGTCGCGCGTATACCGGTAGTGTTCGCCCATGCTCCAAAGTGCCGAGCCCGTCTCGAGCATGTAACCGAAGAAATTCTGCATGAATCCGGACGGCTGCTGGCGGTCCAGGAAATAGTCGAGCGCCCGCTCGGCCTCTTTGTGCCACCCCATTGAGTCCATGAATTGGATGATGGGCGAGCTTTCGGATCCGATGGGGCCGTAGATCCCGATCGTCGGGGCGAGGGTTCCATGGGGCTCGAGGCCGTAGGTGATCAGGTCGAGGTGCAGGAGGCCCGCCTGGACCATTTCCTGGATGCGGGGCTCCGGAAGCCTTACCCGGGCGGCGGAGGCGAGCTTCGCCCTCCAGAAGTCCCTGACCTCGTCATGGCGCCGGTCGATGTCCTGGGCGGCGAGGCGGCGCGCCCGGTCCTCCGGCAGCGGGCGGTGCGGGAGCATGAACTCGAAAACCGCAGTCTCCCCGGGGCCGAGCAGGATCGCCATCTCCTGCTGCGCTATTGGCGCACCGTTCAGCCGAGATACGGCGAACACCCGACCCGAGGACGCGTACCGGGAGAACCCGGTCGAGGCCTCGAAGGACCAGGCCGAGGATTTCATGTCCAGGGGGACCGGGTTCTTGAAGAACGCATAGCGCGGGGCCTTTGAGGCGTTGCGGGCCTCGGCCCTGAAATAGAGTACGGTCTCCTCCGGCCTGCTCTCCCAAGCAGCTGCCATCGACTCGTACTGGCGCGTCTGCTCCTGGGTGAACATGAGCCCCAGGCTGAAGTGGTCCGCAATGGGAACGGGTGTCCCCTCAAGCGATCCCTCCTGGAGCGGCCCCACCTCGGGCGCTGCGAATGCGGTGACCGCGTAGCAGATGTTGTCGTCTACAAGTGTTCCGTGGAGGATCGGGAGTACACCGTCCTCCAGGCGCCTCCTGATGTCGTCCCCGGGACCCCATCCCCTGCCCGCGAGCACCGAGTAGCGCACAGGTTTGCCCCCGTTCTCGGGGAGCGACGCCTCGACCCCGTGGTCGCGCGGCTGGATCCAGTCGAGCCTCTCGCCGACGGCGAAGATCCGGATGTCGCGGCTGAGCCCGAGCCATGTCTCGCACGGGTTGTTGCGCTCGTGGGCGGCAGCGTCGTCGAACGTCTCCTCGGGCTCGGCCTCGATCTCGGCTAGCTTCGACCGGAGACCCTCAGCGGCTGCGTCCTTAAGAATCTCCCGGTAGGTCCGAGTGTCCCCGGGCTCCGTCACGGCCACGCCGTAGGAGGGAATAAGGATCGGGAACCGGCGATCGACGTCCTTCAGGAAGAAGGTGAACGGCGAGCGCGTCCCCCCGATGGAGACCAGGGACGACCGGCTTCCGTAGGCCGACGTGTCGCCGTCGACAAGGAGGGTGACCCTCGAGGGGACACTGGCGTCGAGGGTGAAGGAATCGGCTCCGGCCATCCCGTTGACCGATACGAGCCTGCCTCTGTCGACCGCCACGCTCCCTTTCTGTCCTGCGTCCGCGAAGAGCACGGCGACCCCCCGCTCGGTTGCGGGCAGCGCCTGCGGGAGCAGGATGGCCAGGGCAAGAGTGGCGAGTCCCTTTAAGGGTGGCACGGGGCGGTGCCGGGGGGTCATTCCGAACGGGTACCGGGGGTTACTCGCCATGGCAACGATTTCGGACGGCCGGTGCTACCTTTCGGGCCTACGACGACGCCACCGGCTCGGGGCGATCCCAAACTGAGACTTGAAGGCCGACGAGAGGTGGAACGCGGAGCTAAATCCCAGGCGCTCCGCGACCTGCTTTAGAGAATCGTCGCTTGAGCCCAGCAGACGCTGCGCCCGCTGCATCCGGATCCGAAGCAGGTACTGGCGCGGGGAGATCCCCGTGCGCAGCCTAAATTCCCTGCGGAAATACGAGTAGGCGACGCCTAGCGAACGGGCGAGCGCGGGCATGCGGACCGACCGCGTGTCTCCCTCCTCCATCATGCGCTTAGCCTGGTCGACCGCGGCGACAATTGATCGTGGCCGGCCCTTCTCGTTGCGCGAGGCATGGAGGAGCGAAAGGACGCCGAGCGCCCGCGCTGCGAGCTCGGAGGTGTCCCCCGGCGGCTCGGTCCACATGAGCCTGTGGAGTGCGTTAATCCTCGCCTCGAACTCGAGGCCACGGCCGACGGCGATAACGGGGCGCTCCTCGGAGAAGATGCCTCCGCGGATCATTCCGTCGACCAGGGGGCCGCCGATCTCCACCCAGAGTTCGACCCAGCCCGTGGACCTGAGCGGTCTGTAGCGGTGCCAAGCGCCGGGAAAAAGAAGGAGCGCCGTGCCGGCGCCCACCTCGACTCGTCCCATCGCCCTAGTCTCAAATTCCCCGCGCCCGTCCGCGATGTAGACGGCCTGGAACGCACCGAGCACGCGGCCCCGCTCCCAGGTGAAGCTGTGGTCGCCGGGGTGGCCCCTCGGCGGGTACGGCCTCCGAGGAAGGGCGGTAAAGCGGCCCCCTCCGGTGACAACAGCGCCCCACGCGTCTGCCCCGGGGGTCGCCACGCTGTACCGGAAAAAGTCGGGGGACGGCGACGGCTGTGACATGCTCAAAAAGTGTATGCCAAGGGTCAAATTGTCGATTCCCAAGGCCCTGGCTAAAGCGTATGCTGCGGCGCCCCCAGGAAAGGAAGCCCCAGTCAATTGTTGTATTACCGGAGCTTCCCTCCGACCCGTAACCCAGGACCCCGCCTGCCATGCCGACCCGAAAGAACCTCCGCGCCGCCTACCGCCTCGCCCGTGCCTCCTACCGCGACGTCGGGGTCGACACTGAGACGGCCATAGAGAAGGCACTGTCAGTTCCACTCTCCCTGCATTGCTGGCAGGCCGACGACGTCCGCGGATTGGAGAGCCGGACCGGGGCCGTAGACTCGGGCGGTATCATGGCCACGGGCGGCTATCCCGGCCGGGCGCGAAACGGCGATGAGATGCGCGCGGACCTCGACCTCGTGCTCTCGCTGCTTCCCGGACGTCAGCGCCTCAACCTCCATGCGTTCTACGCCGAGACGGGGGGGGCAGCCGTGGACCGCGACGCAATAGAGCCTGAGCACTTTGCCCGCTGGCTTTCGTGGGCAAAGTCCCGGCGGATCGGCTTGGACTTCAACCCCACGTATTTTGCGCACCCGCTGGCTGCTTCTGGCTTCACGCTCTCACACGCGGATCCTGCGGTCCGCAGGTTCTGGATCGCCCACGCCCGTGCCTGCCGCCGGATCGCACAGCATTTCGCGAGGGCCACGGGCACGCCGAGCGTCATCAACCACTGGGTGCCGGACGGGTCAAAGGACAGCCCGGCCGACCGGTGGGCACCCCGTCGGCGCCTCGCGGAGTCCTACGATGCCATCTTCCGCGACAGGGCGGTCGACCGGGAGCTTTGCGTCGACGCCGTGGAAGGGAAGCTCTTCGGCTTGGGAAGCGAGGACTACGTGGTGGGCTCGCAGGAGTTCTATTCTTCCTACGCGCTGAAGCACGGGCTGGTGCCTTGCCTGGACCTTGGCCACTACCATCCGACGGAGTCCGTCGCGGACAAGATTTCGGCCCTTATGCAGTTCCACAAGAGGGTACTTCTCCACACCAGCCGCCCCGTGCGTTGGGACAGCGATCACGTCGTCATCCTGGACGATGCTGTTCGCTCCCTCTTCCTTGAGATCGCCCGCGGTGACGCCTGGGACAGGGTCTTCGTGGCGCTCGACTTCTTCGACGCCTCGATCAACCGGATCGCGGCATACGTGATTGGGGCCCGGGCGACGCGCGAGGGGATTCTGCTTGGTCTCCTGGATCCTTCCGCCCGGCTCCGCGCGGCCGAGCTTGCAGGGCACGGCCACGAAAAACTTGCCCTCATGGAGCACGCAAAGGCGCTTCCCTGGGGCGCCGTCTGGGACGAGCTCTGCGACCGCGGGGGCGTCCCCGTCGGCGCCGATTGGCTTCGGGCCGTCGCCCGCCACGAGAGGGACGTCCTTTCCGCACGCGGATAGTCCTCCGCGCACAGCGTTGCCACGCACCGGAGAATTCCTCATCACCCTTCCGCGCCCCGGCCAAGGCGCAGCGACTTCCCACGCCCGCTAGCAGTCAACAACCCCAGCGCCTCACCCCATGATCCCCAATCCGTTTCTCGGCGTCGTCTTCCATTGGCTAGGGGGGCTCGCCTCGGGTTCCTTCTACGTACCCTACAAGGGCGTCCGCAAGTGGTCCTGGGAAACCTACTGGCTGGTCGGCGGATTCTTCTCTTGGATCATCTGCCCGTGGACGCTCGCCTTCGTCCTCACGAAGGACCTGCCGGGCGTTCTCCACCAGCAGTCCGCGAGCACGCTCTGGTGGACCTACTTCTTCGGTGCCCTCTGGGGGTTCGGTGGTCTGACCTTCGGCCTGACCATGCGCTACCTCGGCATGTCCCTCGGCATGGGCGTCGCGCTCGGATACTGCGCGGCCTTCGGGACCCTGCTGCCCCCGGTATTCAAGTCCTTCATCGCCTCGATCCCGGTGCCGGAGACGCTCGGACAGATCGCGTCAAGCCTGCCGGGACAAATCACGCTGGCGGGAGTGGGGGTGTGCCTGCTGGGGATAGGGATCGCCGCCATCGCGGGGCTCACCAAGGAGCGCGAGATGCCGGTCGAGGAGAAGAAGAAGGCGATCGCCGAGTTCAACTTCAGGAAGGGCGTGCTGGTCGCGACCTTCTCCGGAATCATGAGCGCGTGCTTCGCCTTCGCACTCACGGCGGGCAACCCCATCGGGGCGGCCAGCCTGGCGGCCGGCACAACGACCATCTGGACGGGCCTGCCGAAGCTTGTCGTTGTTCTCCTTGGAGGATTCACGACCAACTTCGTGTGGTGCGCCATCCTCAACCTTAGGAACCGCACGGGCTACCAGTACCTTGCCGCACGGATCCGCCCGGAACACCAGCCTGAGGGCGCGCCTGCCGGAGCAGACCTCTCCGTGCCCGTCCTAAGGAACTACCTGTTCTCGGCCCTTGCGGGCACCACCTGGTACTTCCAGTTCTTCTTCTACACGATGGGCGAGACCCAGATGGGCAAGTTCGCCTTTGCCTCGTGGACCCTGCACATGGCGAGCATCATCATCTTCTCGACCATGTGGGGATGGATCTTCCACGAGTGGAAGGGTTCAAGCAGGAAGGCGCACCTGTTGATCACCGGCGGGATCGCCACGCTCATCCTATCCACGGTGGTCATTGGCTTTGGCACCTACCTGAAGGCGGGCGCCGCGGGTCACTGACCCGGGTTTTTGAGTCGCCCGGCGGGACCGGCGGCTCTAGTTTTGGAGCGCGATGCCGACCGGTGCCCAGAACGTTCCGAAGGCCCTTGTGCTCTACATCATCTGGTTTGCCCTCACCGCGGGCCTCTTCGTGTACCAGTTCGTTTTGGGCGGCGGCTTCCTGACTGGGGCGAACGCCTTGCCACAGGGATATGGGTTCCCTATCCCGCTGATCGGCGTCGAGGTCGCAGCCGCCGCGGTTGTCCGGTGGGCCGTCATCCCGCGCCTGAAGGGTCCCTCACGCATCCTGGTCGCCCTCGTGATCGGCATGGCCCTTTCGGAATCCGCCGAGCTATTTGGGATCTTCCTCATCCCTCGGGGAATGCCCCAGACGAAGATGGCGGTCTTCTACCTGGCCGTCGTAAGTGCGTTCCAGTTCCTGCCCACTTACGTCCTGTCGGACGACCCGCCGAGACTCGACCCCGGATGAGTGCCGACGATACCAGCCAACGTCCGCCCGGTGAACGGGATATCCTCGAGGGAACCTGGTGGTTCCCCGCGCGCCGGTTCCTCCCGGGCTGGGGTCTGCCGGTGCGGTGGCAGGGATGGGTGCTCCTTGCCGCCTACTTCGCTTTGCTGCTGGGTCCGGGTGCGCTTCTTCACGGACGACACGCGGTCCCCTTCGTGGGCTATGCGCTCGCCCTGACCGTGATCTTTGGTCTGGTGGTCGCCAAGAAGGGCGAGCCCCTACACTAGGAGCCCCGATGATGATGGGAAAGGACAACAAAGGGACCCCGAGGATCGTTTTCCTGCACGGACCCGGGGCGGCTGGCAAGTTAACGATTGCGCGCGAGCTCTCCGAACTCACCGGGCTTCCGCTCTTCCACAACCACCTTACCGTGGACCTGCTCCTTTCCCTCTTTCCCTTCGGCTCTCCGGAATTCGTCCGCCATCGCGAGCGGATCTGGCTCGACGTGATGACGGACGCCGTGGCCTCGGGAACCTCGTTCATCTTCACCTTCAACCCGGAGCGGACGGTGGGCCCGGAGTTCCCGGCGGAACTCGCCAGGCGCTGCGCCGCGCTCGGCGGCCGCGTGTCGTTCGTCGCCGTCGAATGCGCCGAGGAGGAGATCGAGCGCAGGATCGAATCCGAGTCCCGCAAGGCGTTCCGGAAGCTGGCGTCGCTCAAGGATTATAGGCGCCTGAAGGCGGAGGGTGCGTTCGACTACCCCCCGATTCCGTCGGAGCACAGCGTGGATTCGTCGGTGCTCGGTGTGGCGGACGCCGCCCGGTCGATCGCGTTTGCGCTCGGCCTCCCGGCATCCGCCTGAGCTCCCTCGTGACGCCCCCGCTAATCGAGACCCCGAGGCTCCACCTCGGGCTGCTGACTCCCGGCGACTCCCTCTTCATCTGCGACCTCCTGAACGACCCTGGCTTCCTAAGGAACCTTGGGGACCGCGGGGTCAGGACCCCGGACGCGGCGAGGGGCTACCTGGAGGAGAAGCTCGTCTCGAGCTACGACCGGTTCGGCTTCGGCCTCTATCGGGTGGCGCTCGGGGGCACAGGCGAGCCCGTGGGCATTTGCGGCTTTGTGAAGCGCGACTATCTTGGGCACGCGGACATCGGCTTCGCGTTCCTGGAGCGGTACACAGGGAAGGGGTACGGTCGGGAATCTGCGTTCGCCGCCCTTTCCTATGGACGATGGAACCTCGGTTTCGGCCGGGTGCTCGGCATCACATCCCGCGAGAACGCGGCGTCGATCGCACTCCTTAAGAGGCTGGGTCTATCCCAAGCGGGTACGGTCGACGTACCGGGAATGGACGAACCCCGGCTGCTCTTCTCCGTCGGCTTTGCCCCGGTCGACACCCCAGAGGGGGCAGCCCCCGGCTTGCCGCCCGCCCCGGTAGGATACGAGCTGAAGATGCCCCGCCAGTCCGAGGCTGTGCGCCTCGAAGAGGTAGGCGCCGACGCATCGGGCCGGCCGGTGAGCCTCGCCCCGCCGGCTGCCGCGGCCTGGCGAAGCCTCTGCGCCGCAGCCCAAGCGGAAAGGGTAAGCCCGGTCCTAGTTTCCGGTTTCCGGGGATTCGACCGGCAGCGCGCGATAGTCTGCGCGAAGCTCGGTAACGGGCGCAGCTTGGTCGACGTCCTTTTTTCGAGCGCCTACCCGGGATTCAGCGAGCACCACACGGGCCGCGCTGTCGACGTAGGTGCCCCCGGATGCACCGACCTGACGGAGCGCTTCGAGACGACCAGGGAGTTCGAGTGGCTGGCTGCTAACGCGGCACGTTTCGGTTTCGTCCTCTCGTACCCCAGGGGCAACCCGCACGGGATCGCCTACGAGCCGTGGCACTGGTGCCACGGACGGGGCGGGGCGGCGTGAGCCCGCCCTAGGGTCCCTCCAGTTCGAACTCAAGCGAGTGCAGGCAGATGCCCAGCAGTCTCCTGTCGGTCTCCAGCGCGTTCGGCTGGGCCGCAAGCCTCGCGCAGTCGGGAAGTTCCATCGCCACCTCGACCACGCCGCGGGGCGTCCCCGCGTTCCACGAATCCTTCGGCACGGAGACGGAGTATTGCGACGGCTTCGTCACGCGAATCTCGGGAAGGGCGCTCCGGTTTACGAGGATGCGAACCCGCTGCGACTCGCCCCTTTCGAGCGGCAGGGCGCTTGCGCGAAACTTCAGCCTGACGCTGGAGCGTGCCGGCTCGGACCACAGGCGGAAGAAGACGACCCGTGACTCGGTCCATGTGAATCCGTTCTCGGGCTTGCTGAGCCCGAAGGACTCGACCGGGTGCTGAAGGTCGAAGGAGAACGGGAACCGGCTGGGGGCTCCTCGCGGAAACTCGTCCCTGAGGGTGTCGGCAAGCTGCGCGCGGACCCCCTGGCCCCGGGTCGGCCTCCACCAGTCGAAGGGCCCCAGCGAAAGCACCTGGTCGAGGGAATCGATCACGTGATCGCGGCCGAAGAGCACTCTCCAGTCCCCGAAGTCCGATTCGGGGACGAAGCTGCGTATACCCATCCGGTTGAGGGCGGCCGCGACGGTCGCTGCCTGGTCCCAGTCGTCGTGGGAGAAGACCAGGAGTTTCGCGTTTCGCGGGTGCGCCTCCTGTGACAGCGCCCGGGGGACCTTTTCGGCCGCTTCCCTTCCGACCTCGTCCCCTTCCATGTAGTCCGGCAATTTCCCGAACCGCAACGCCGTCGCTGCCATGGCGGCAGCGAGGACGGCCACGGCCGCCTTGAATGTGCGGCCCGACGACTCCTCCGCCACCGTCATTCCTGCGATCACCCAGATCGCCATCATCAGGCCGAAGATGAACAGGCTATTGAAGAAGGTGACACCCCCGTCCTGCCTGCGGGCCCACACGACGCAGAGGATGAGGGCCGCCACGCCGACGACGGCCAGGCACCTCTGAAACACCGCTGAACGGGAGTGGCTCGACCTTCTCCGCCACAGCGTGATCCCGCAGAACCCGGCTCCGGCGGCCGAGACGAGCCCGCCGAGTCCATAAACCCGCAGGAACTCCCAGCGTCCCGCAGCGGCGCCCGGTCCGAACCAGGCGTTCTGCGTCGTGCAGTAACAAAGGTAGGACGCCGTGTCGGCGACGGAGGTCGGCCAGTCCGGACGGAGCGGGTCTGACTTGCTCTGCTTCACATGCAGCCAGATGTCGAAGAGGTTGCTCTCCCGTCCCAGTCTGGCGTCCAGAATCCACGGCAGCACCGTCAGGCCTGCAACTAGGCCCACGCCTAGGCACACGCGGGCCGATGGAATCGGGACGGCCTCCCCCGAAAGCCTGCGGACAGCCAGCATCAGGGCCACGAGGGGGAGCAAGGCCCCGACGAACAAGAGCTGGGCGACATGGCCGTGAAGCAGAAACGCCGCGCTGAGCGCCAGCCACAACGCGTTGCCGGTCCTTCCCGAGCCGACGCTGGCAGCCGCCACGGTAAAGAGGGCGAAAGGCATTATGAGCACGAGGGGAGGCCAAACCTGAACGAAGGCGCCCGGGACGAACGCAAAATGCACGAGCGCCGCGGCTGTGAGAAGCACGACAAGGCGCCGGGGCCGCTCCGAGTGCGAGGCGGCGATCCCGATCGCGAGGGCGAGAAATGCAGCCTGGAGAAGGATTCCGGTCAGCAGGTGGGCGTTGTGCCTGGGCTTCACCAGGCCGAGGCCGTCCTCCAGGACCGCCTCGCCGGCCGCGTAGACATAGACGAACGCGGGACCGGGGTGGCGGAAATCGAAACGCGAGTAGTTTCCGTAGATCTCCGCCCCGTGCTTGGCCCTGTCGATGGATAAGGCATTGGCCGCGTCGTCCGCCTGCTCGTAGCGCGGCGTCCGCAGCACGTCACGGTCCCCCCAGAGGACGACCGAAACAAGAACCAGCCACGATAGGACCGCGGTCTTTGGGAATGGGTTTGGAGACATCCTGGAGCGAGGGAAGGGCGCCCGGCGCCCCTGAGCTCCTGCTTCTACGGAGCTTTGCGCATAACTCAATTCCCTGTGCTCGGATTGTTACTTGCGACCGCCCGGGCGTGGTGGCGCCGGATGCCATGGTTTGAGCCCCGCACTATCGCTTTGCCGCGGTCCGGCGAACCTGCCACACACTCCCAGCGAGCTCCCCCGAACCCATGTACGAAAAAGTCGGCGACAAACTCATCCCCTGGCCCCGGTTCGCAAGACGCATGGCGCTATCCCTTGCGCTCACCCTCGGCATCGTGCTACTCGCGCTCGCCGCAGGCACCGTCGGCTACCACGCGATCGCCGGCCTGGCGTGGGTCGACGCCCTCCTGAACGCGGCGATGATACTGACGGGAATGGGCCCGGTCGACCCCATGCGCAACGACGCCTCGAAGCTCTTCGCGACGGCGTACGCGCTCTTCAGCGGGGTCGTCTTCCTCTCGGCCGTGGGCATCGTTCTTGCCCCCGTGTTCCACAGGGTAGTCCATGCCTTCCACATCGACGACGAGGACCAGTAGCCCTCCATCACCCATGAAGAAGGTAAACACAAACACCATGCCTGAGGAGCAGTGGACGTCCCCCAAGGGGAAGTTCGCCTGCGCTGACAGGCTCATCTCGATCGCTCTCGGACGGGACGAGACGTCGACCGACCTGATGAAACGGCACCCCTTCGACGTCGAGATCTGCCGCGTTCCGGCGGGCAAGTCCATCTGCCCCTACCATTCGCACAGCGCACAGTGGGAGTTCTATCACGTGATCTCGGGCCGCGGCACCGTTCGCCACCGGGACGGCACCACCGTGGTCGAGGCCGGCGACGCCTTCATTTTCGAGCCGGGCAGCCCCCACCAGATGACGAGCGCCCCGGATTCAGACTTGGTCCTTTACGTTGTGGCGGACAATCCGATCGGTGAGTCCTGCCATTACCCGGACAGCAACAAGTGGCTCGTGCAGACCCCGGGCAAGGTGGTGCTTCGGCACGCGCCCGCGGATTACATGGAGGGTGAGGAGTAGGCCGGGCGACCGGATTGACAGGGTGCGGCCTTGGGGATTCGCTCGGGGATCCGACGACTCTGGTGCGCGAGAACTGGCCAACCGGGCGGCCCCATAGGCGCACCGAGGCGACACCCCTCTCCCCATCCTCACATGCCCCTCGCCGAAATTAGCGCGCAGGTTGCCGGTATGGCCACGGTGGCGGCCTTGGGCTTGGCGGCCGGAGCGTATGTCCTCGGGCGCTCCAGGCGCCGGCGCCCGCCCCCGGGCGAGCTGGAGCGCGCCGATAAGCTCGAGAATTACCAGCTGATCCTCGACACGCTCGACCGCTCCAACGTGCTCCTGTGGTGGGCGCGCGTCACCCCGGCGGTCCAGCCGGGCACCTACGATTGGCAGATCCGGACGCCTCCGCAGTTGCGCGATAACCCGATCTACCGCCTGGCTTCACTCGCCGACAAGGGATGGCTCTGGAAGAAGGAGCTTTCGCCCGACCACGAAGCGATGGACCGCTGCTCGCACGAGGCGATCGCCGGCGGCAAGGAGGGGTACCAGCACGAGTTCCGGATCATCGGCACGGACGGGGTCCACTGGCTGAGCGAGGAGGTGATAATAAGGCCGTCCGGACCGGCGGAGTGGAACCTCGCGGGCGTGGTGATCGACGTGACCAAGCGCCGCGAGGCCGAGGAGGCGCGCCGGTCCACCGAGTCCCAGCTTGAGCAGATCCTGAAGGGGGCCGACTGCCTGATCTGGCAGGCCGAGGTCACGGGGCACCCGGACACCGGCATCGTCTGGCGGATGTTCATACCCCCCTCCGTGCTTTTCAGGAAGATCTTCGGCGAGGACTCGGTCCCCAGGAGCGACCGGCTATGGAGCCGGGAAATCGTCCCCGAGTGGGAGGCGATTACCCAGCGCTCCCGCCAGGCCCTACGGGAGGGCAGGCCCGACTACGAGCAGGAGTACCGTGTAAACAGCAACGGTGCGACCTTCATGCTCCACGAGCACGTCGCTTTGAGGCCGGTCTCGCCAGGAAAATGGATCCTCGTGGGCGTGATCGTCGACGTCACGGCCCGGCGGGAGGCCGAGCTCGCCCTCGCTGCGGAGAAGGAGCGCCTCTCCGTGACCTTGGGGAGCATGAGGGAGGGCGTCATCACGATCGACGCCCTCGGCCGGGTCCTCTTCATGAACCGGGCGGCATCCGAGATGACGCAGTGGGTCGCGGCCGAGGCCGCAGGCAGGGACGTGCGCGAGGTTTGCTCCCTAAGGAGCGCCGGAGGAGCCGAGTTAGTCCTCCCCGTCAGGGACGTCCTGGAGGGTGGCGGCCAGGCGGACCTTGCCCCGCAGACCCTGATGAGGGGGCGGGAGGAGGCCGTAAGGATGGTCGAGGGAAGGCTGGTCCCGGTAACCAACCCCTCAGGCGGAAGGACGGGCGCCGTCCTCGTGTTCCGCGACATCACCGAGAGGCACCGGATGGAGGAGACGCTCCAGAACGCCGCGAAGATGGAGTCGGTCGGGATCCTCGCCGGCGGCATCGCCCACGACTTCAACAACATCCTGACGGCGATCCTGAGCAACCTCTCCCTCCTTCAATTGGACCTCGGATCGAAGCCCGACCAGGCCGCGCTCCTGAAGGAGGCGATCGGCGCGACCAAGCGCGCCGCCGACCTCACGCTTCAGCTGCTCACGTTCGCCAAGGGCGGTGATCCGGTCCGGACCGCGGTCCATCTCCAGGAGGTCGTGAGGGAGGCGGCCACGTTCTCGCAGCGGGGGTCGGGGGTCCGCAGCGAGTTTGAGATGCCCGGGGACCTCTGGGCCGCGGACGTCGACAAGGCGCAGATCAGCCAGGTGATCCAGAACCTGGTCATCAATGCAACCCAGGCGATGGCCACCGGAGGCGTGCTCCGGGTCACCGCGTCGAACCAACGGATCG
This sequence comes from uncultured Opitutaceae bacterium, assembly GCA_903887455.1. Taxonomy (GTDB): domain Bacteria; phylum Verrucomicrobiota; class Verrucomicrobiia; order Opitutales; family Opitutaceae; genus Palsa-1447. The sequence goes on from CAISPT010000186.1 coordinate 26,141, forward strand.
GTGCCCGCTCGCACCCCGTCCTGGCGGAGGGCAACTACGTGAGGATTTCCGTCGCCGACACGGGCGAGGGGATACCTCCCGAGCACCTCGGAAGGATCTTCGACCCCTATTTCACGACCAAGCTGCAGGGTCACGGCCTGGGGCTCGCCACGGTCTTCTCGATCATCCGAAGGCACCAGGGCCACATCGAGGTCGAGTCCGCGGTCGGCAGCGGCTCGACGTTCACGATCTGGCTGCCGGCTGCGAAGGCCCAGCAGCCCGATCCTCCGGCCGCCAGGCCGTTCGAGGGGGCCGGGGGGAACGGTCGAATCCTGTTCATGGACGACGAGGAACCCATCCTCAACATGGCGCGTCGGCTGATGAAGCGGATGGGCTACGAGGTCGAGACCGTGTTGGATGGCCAGGCGGCTGTGGACAGCTACGCCGCGGCCCTCGCGCAGGGGCGCCCCTTCAGCGCAGTCGTCATGGACCTGACAATCCCTGGAGGCATGGGTGGCAAGGAGGCGATCTGCCACCTGCATAAGCTGGACCCCAAGGTGAAGGCCATCGTCTCGAGCGGATACTCCAGCGACCTGGCGATGTCGGACTTCCGCAAGCACGGTTTCCGCGGGATGGTCGCCAAGCCCTACGACATCTCCGAACTGGCAGCCGTCATCCGGTCCGTGATCGCCGAGGAGGCCTAGCGCCCGGCGAAATTGCTTGTCACCCCCTTTAACGGCTCCGTAATAGCGCCCTTTCGTCTTTAGACGGCAAGATAGCTCAGTTGGTAGAGCAGAGGACTGAAAATCCTCGTGTCCTCGGTTCGATTCCGAGTCTTGCCACCACTTTAATTCGTGCCGGCCAGGTCAACCCGGGTATTCGACGGGTGTAAAAGCAGAGGCTTGGAGGTCAACAGGTTATGATCGCATGCCGGTTTCCCGTACGGGGGATTTGGCAGCCCTTCTGCGCAAACTTTGGCAATGTATGCGCAGGCTGGCGGCTAGACACGGGGCGTCCGTTTTGGGAGATTTTCGGGGAGCCTGCGCCTCCGCGGGCCCCCTTACCATGAGCACCTCCCCCCGTCCCAAGAAGGTCGCGCTTCTCACAGCTGGCGGCCTTGCACCGTGTCTCAGCTCCGCCATAGGCGGCCTGATCGAGCGCTACACCGAGATAGCGCCCGACATCGAGATCATCGCCTACCGGAGCGGCTACAAGGGATTGCTCCTGGGCGACAGCTACAAGGTGACGCCGGAAGTCCGGGAAAGCGCACATATCCTCCACCGGTACGGCGGAAGCCCCATCGGCAACAGCCGGGTGAAGCTCACCAACGTGAAGGACTGCCTGAAGCGCGGCCTGGTGAAGGAGGGGCAGGATCCCCAGAAGGTGGCGGCCGACCAGCTGGTCAAGGACGGCGTAGACATCCTCCACACCATCGGGGGCGACGACACCAACACGGCCGCGGCCGACCTGGCCGCCTTCCTCGCAAAGAACAACTACGGCCTCACCGTGATCGGACTGCCAAAGACGATCGACAACGACGTGTTCCCCATCCGCCAGTCCCTCGGGGCGTGGACGGCCGCCGAGCAGGGGGCCAACTACTTTTCAAACGTCGTCGCCGAGCACGGCGCGAACCCGAGGATGCTGATCGTCCACGAGGTGATGGGGCGCAGCTGCGGCTGGCTCACCGCCGCGACGGCGCGGTTCTACCACGGGAAACTCGCCCGCCAGCAGTTCGTCCCTGGGCTCGGGCTCTCGAAGGAGCGCCTCGAGGTGCACGGGGTGTACATCCCGGAGCAGAGCTTTGACATCGCCAAGGAGGCGGCCCGACTGAAGGAGGTCATGGCCCGCGTCGACAACGTTAACCTCTTCGTCTCCGAGGGCGCCGGGGTCTCGAGCATCGTGGCCGAGATGCAGGCCAAGGGGCAGGAAGTCCCGCGGGACGCGTTCGGGCACGTGAAGCTCGACGCCGTCAATCCGGGCAAGTGGTTCGGGGACCAGTTCGGAAAGATGATCGGCGCCGAGAAGGTGCTGGTCCAGAAGAGCGGGTACTTCGCCCGCGCAGCCGCGGCAAACCCCGAGGACCTGCGGCTCATCAAGGGCTGCTGCGACCTGGCGGTCGAGTGTGCGCTCCGCCGCGAGAGCGGCGTGATCGGGCACGACGAGGACCGCGGCGGCGTGCTGAGGGCCATCGAGTTCGACCGGATTAAAGGGGGCAAGCCCTTTGACGTGAAGACCCCTTGGTTCGTGAAGCTCCTGAGCGAGATCGGGCAGGGGGCCTAGCGGCCCCGCCTCTTCCAAAGAGCCCTTTTTTCCTGAGGACGCGGCGACAAGGAGTGACAACGGGCCGCGGAGGCGTCATCCAGTTCGTTCCCAGGGACAAGAATCCCCACACCCCTCGCCCGCGATGAGCCCATCCGTCACGACCGACTACCTCCACCGAATCGAGGACGACCTGCGCCAGAACGTCCTTCCCTTCTGGATCGAGCGGGTCGTCAACGCTACGGACGGCACCTTCTTCGGCTCCCTCTCCAACAGCCTCGAGGTGGACCCGTCCGCCGAGCGGGGGGCCCTGCTTTCCTCGCGCATCCTTTGGACGTATGCGGCGGCTTATGCGGCCTACGGTGACCCCGAGTACCTCGCGATGGCAGACCATGCCTACCGCGACCTCCTGGGGCACTACCATGACAAGGAGAACGGGGGGTTCTACTGGTCGGTTGCGGCCGACGGATCCGTGCTCCGCGACCGCAAGCAGGTCTACGGCCAGGCGTTCGCCCTCTATGCGCTCTCCGAATACCACGGCGCCACGGGACGGCCCGAGCCGCTCGAGCAGGCAAAGGAGACCTACCGCCTGATCGAGAAGCACGCGAGGGCCCGCCACGGCGGTTACCTCGAGGCCTTCGGCCGCGGCTGGGAGCCGATCGCGGACATGCGCCTGAGCGAAGTGGACATGAACGAGCCCAAGTCGCAGAACACACATCTTCACGTGATGGAGGCCTACACGCGGCTCCTTCCGGTCTGGCCGGACGCGGGCCTTAAGGCGGCCCTCCGCGAGATCGTGGACACGATGCTCCGTCACATTGTCAACCCGAAGACGGGGCATCTGGGCCTCTTCTTCGCCGAGGACTGGACGCCGAAATCCGACCGGATCTCCTACGGGCACGACATTGAGGCCGCCTGGCTCCTTGTCCGCGCAGCGGAGGCCCTGGGCGACGGGGAGCTCCTCGGGCGCATCCGGGCCCTCGCTATCCGTATCGCCGACGTGACGCTTGCCGAGGGCATCGACCGTGACGGGGGCGTGTACAATCAGGGATCCCCGACGGGGCTCACCGACACGAACAAGGAGTGGTGGCCCCAGGCCGAGGCCGTTGTTGGGCTCCTGGACGCGCACCGGATCTCCGGGGAGGACCGTTACCTGGAGGCGGCCTTCAGGACGTGGGATTTCATCGAGCTCAGGCTCATCGACCGGCTTCGTGGCGAATGGTTCAGGGGCGTGACCCAAGACGGCCGCGTCCTGGACGGCGAGCTCAAGGTGAGCTTCTGGAAATGCCCCTACCACAACGGCCGGGCCGGCCTGGAGGCCGTCCGCCGGCTCGGAGAACTCCTCAACACCACCCCCTCCCATTGAGAACACCCATGAAAAAGAAGTCCAAGACGCCTGCGAAGGCCAAGACCGCACCCGCAACCGCCAGGAAGACGGCCGGCATCCCGGCCGGCGCGCCCCGCGAATGGGCCAAGCGCCTCTCGAAGCTCCGCAAGAAGCACGAGAAGTTCCTCTCCAAGAAGAACCCCGTGGACCGCAAGTGGGACAACGGTGTCTTCGAGCGCTTCGAGAACCCGGCCATCACCTACCGGCACGCACCGATCGAGTGGCGCTTCGACCTCAACCCAAAGACGAACCCCTACCTGATGGAGCGCCTCGGCGTGAACGCGACGCTCAACCCGGGCGCGTTTTACTGGAAGGGCAAGGTGCACATGGTGGTCCGCTTCGAGGGCTATGACCGCAAGAGCCTCTTCGCCATCGCCGAGAGCCCGAACGGCGTCGACAACTGGCGCTTCTGGGACGAGCCGGTCGACCTTCCCGAGATCAAGCCCGAGACGAACGTGTACGACATGCGCGTCACCTTCCACCAGGACGGATGGATCTACGGCGTGTTCTGCTCGGAGGCCAAGGACCCCGACGCGAAGCCGGGCGACCTCTCCAGCGCCGTGGCGGTCGCTGGCGTGGTGCGGACCAAGGACTTCAGGAAGTGGGAGCGCCTCCCCAACCTGAAGACGCCCGCCTCGCAGCAGCGCAACGTCGTCCTTCACCCCGAGTTCGTCGACGGCAAGTACGCCTTCTACACGCGCCCCATGGACGGCTTCATCGACGTCGGCTCAGGCGGCGGCATCGGCTGGACGCTCTGCGACGACATCACCACCGGGGTCACCGGCCCCGAGCAGATCATCGACGGGCGCGCCTACCACACAATCAAGGAGGTAAAGAACGGCCAGGGCCCGGTGCCCATCAAGACCGACAAGGGCTGGCTGCACCTGGCGCACGGCGTGCGCAACTGCGCCGCCGGCCTCCGCTACGTCCTCTACATGTTCATGACGTCCCTCGAGGACCCGACCCGGGTGATCGCCCGCCCCGGCGGCCACTTCCTGGCGCCCTACGGCGGCGAGGGCTTCGGCGACGTCTCCAACGTGACCTTCTCAAACGGCTGGGTGCAATTGCCCGACAAGCAGAAGACGGTCATGATCTACTACGGGGGGTCGGACACCCGCTGCTACGTCGCCCGCTCGACGGTCGGCCGGCTGGTCGACTGGTGCCTGAACACCCCGGAGGATGCCCTCACGACCCGGCGGGCCGTCGAGCAGCGGCTCGCGCTGATCCGCGCGAACCGGGCGATCCTGGGCCGCGGCTAGGGGGCGGCCTGCGAGAGGGTGAGCGACCGCGCGTGCTCCGGCACCGCGTGCTCGGTCTCGGACCCGGACGGCCAGCGCACCCGCACGCGCCTCGCCGGGTTCGAGTCCGGGTATCCGAACGCGCAGGCTGGGCCCGACTGGCTGTAGTAGCCGGAGCCCGCGTAGACCTCCTCGGTCTCCGTGGTCCCGTCCGCCAATATCACGGTGATCCGCGCGCCGACGGCCGTGGGATTTCCCGGCGGGCCCTTCAGGGTGATCCTTAGGGGCTCGCGCCCCGGCGTCCCGCGGTTCCTGAAGACAAGGGAGGTGTCGTTGGCCCGCGTGACAATGAAGCCGGGCCAGCCGTCGCGGCCCACGTCGGCCATGACGAGGGCCTTGGCGTCGCCCGGCACAACAAGGCCCGACTCGAGCGGGGTGACCGCGGTGAAATGCCCCGTGCCGTCGCCCGCCAGAAGCTGGCTGAGGCCGCCGTCGAACCTCCCGACCGCCGGGATAGGGGCGAACGAATTCTGGACCGCGTAGACCCCGGTGTGCCCCGAGCCGTCAAAGTCCCCGGCGACCATCCCCTGCAGGGGTGAGATCTGCGCGATCCGGGGCAGCGGCTCAAACCGGTAGGTGCCGTCGGGCTGGCTGAGGAAGACGCCGCTCCTTAGCTCCGTTGCCGCGTAACGCCTAGCCCGTGCAAGCCGGTCCGCCCCCAGGATCTCCTGGAGCGTCGCGCGGCTGTAGCCGTCGTAGGTGGGGAAGCGTTTCAGCACGGCCGGGACCGAGGCCCCGATGTCGCGGCGGGTGCGCCACGGGAAGAGCTTGTCGCCCTCGTAGTAGGCCTCGATCAGCTGGCCCGGGCCTCCTGCGCCCTTGAAGTCGCCCGCAAAGAGGAGCGCGGGGTGCACGGGGTCCGCCCGGTACTGGGTGTTCAGGCCCACGTTGCCGACCACATAGTCGATGCGGCCGTCGCCATTGAAGTCGGCGGCGGCTATCGAGGTCCACCATCCCGTGCCGGCCGAGGCGAACCCGGCCCTCTCGGTCCAGTCCTCGAAGCCCTTGCCCTGGGAGTTGTGGAAGTACTTCACGTTGCCCCACTCGAGCGCCAGGAGGAGGTCCGGCCACCCGTCGCCGTCGACGTCGGTCCACAGGGCGCTGGTCACCATCCCGACCGACCGAAGGCCGGGCGCCAGGAGGTCGGTCACGTCCTCGAACTTCCCGCCTCGGTTGGCGAGGAGCGCGCTCTGCGGCGCCGACGGGTAGTCGCCCGTCTGCACGCGCCCTCCCACGAAGAGGCCCAGGCGGCCGGAGTGGTCGAAGTCGGCGGCCGCGACGGCGCCGGTGTTGATCGGAAGAGGGGGGAGGGCGTCGTCCGGCGCCGGGCGGAACCCGCCGCGGCCGTCGTTCAGGTAGAGCCTTGGCTGGTAGTCCGGAGCCCCAGCGGGGACCGCGTTTCCGCCCTTCGTCACCAGGAGGTCCGAGGCACCTGTTCCCGCGGCGTCGAAGAGGAGGATGGGCCCGTCGTCGAGCGCGGGCGTCGCGGCGACGACCCCCGGGTCGGAGGCCGCGAATCCGCCTGTCCTGGACGCGCGCAGGATACGCAGGGGGTCGAGGGTCGTGCCGCCGACCACGACGTCCTCGAGGCCTGCACCGAAGATGTCGCCGACCGCCAGCGCCGGCCCCCGCGCGTTCAGGCGGTGCGGGAGAAGCTTCTGCACATAGAGCTCGTCGACCGCATCCTCGCGGGACTTGAGGGCGGCCCCGACCGAGGCGCCAACCTCCTCGAAACGCCCCTTCGGGGCCGGCGGGTCGGGTGGAATGGGTATGGGCCTTGAGGGCTCGGTCACCGTGTAGCGCCTGTCCGCGGGAAGGTTCTCAAACACCTGGACGTGGCCGCTCGGCCAGGTGACCGTCATCCGGGTGACCGCAGTGGCCGCTCCAAGGCCGAAGTGGAGCATCGGCTCGCTAGTCGACATGTAGCCCCGGGCGAGGACCAGCTGCTGGGTGAGGACCCCGGCGGGGCTCTCGAGCCTCACGACGGCTCCGACACCGTAGCGGTTCGAGACCACGCCCCTCAGGTAAACGTTCACCTTGTGCCCGCTGTCGCAGTCGTTTCGGAGCAGGGTCGCGCCGCTGCGGAAGTTGGTGTAGACGATGTCCAGGTTGCCGTCGCCGGAGAGGTCGCCGACCGCCGTGCCGAAGCTTATGCCCCTCTTGTCGACGCCCCACGCCTCGCTCGCGTCCTCGAACCGGAGGTCGCCGAGGTTGCGCAGCCCGAGGTGCCTCTCAACCCTCGGCGGGCTTGCGTACATGATCTTCACGCGCTCGACGGGGCTCTCGGCGCTCATCAGCCTGTGCTGGACGTCGATGCCGGGGTCCCTCGGGAATCCGTTCGTGATGAAGAGGTCCAGCTTCCCGTCGTTGTCGAAGTCCTCGAACAAGGGCGACCATGTCCAGTCGGTCGCCGACAGTCCCGAAAGGTAGGCGGCCTCGGCCGCCCGTTGCGTGCCCGTGTTGAGCAGCAGGGCATTGTGGTTGTACTTGGGCGCGGTCCCCGGGGTCTTCGGATCCTCTTGCCTGGCCCGGGCGGTCGCTAGGTCATGCTGGTCCTTCTCGTGGCTTAAGACCGCCATGTCCGCCGAGAAGAAATCGATCCTGCCGTCGTTGTTCACGTCGCCCAGGTCTGCGCCCATCGAGGAGAACGACGTGTGGGGAAGCGCGCGGTCGACCGCGTCCGTGAAGGTCCCGTCCCGGTTGTTGTGGTAGAGCTTGTCTGGGAAGCCGTAATCGTTGGCGACATAGAGGTCGGGCCACCCATCGTTGTCGTAGTCCCACCAGGTGGCCGAGTGGCTCTGCGACGGGCCGCCGATGCCGGCCTGGTCCGTCACGTTCGTGAAGGTCCCGTTGCGGTTGTTGTGGAAGAGGTATCCCCGCTGGCCGTCGGGGTGCTGGGCGGCGTTCAGGACATTGGTTGCAATGTATACGTCGAGGTACCCGTCCCTGTCGTAGTCCGCGAACGCCGCCATGACGCTCGAGTCGACGACGTCCAGCCCGTACTGGTGGGCCATCTCCTTGAAGGTGCCGTCGCCCTGGTTCACGTAGAGGAGATTCGGGGCACGGGCGCGGCAGACGTAGATGTCGAGGAGCCCGTCGTTGTTGATGTCGACGAAGGCGGCGCCCTGGTTCCACACCCCGGGCTCGGCTCCGACGCCGGCCTTCGCCGTCACGTCCTCAAACTTGTAGCCGCCGAGGTTCCTGAAGAGCCGGCAGCCCTCCGTCTTGCTGACGACGAAGATGTCGGGGCGCCCGTCGCCGTCGTAGTCGCCTATGGCGACCCCGGTGCCGATCGACGAGGTCTCGAACTCCTGGTAGAGCTCGTTCTTCATCCTCGGGTCCTCGTAGCGGTTCTCGGTCACGAGCCCCGTCTCCGAGGGCGGAAGCTCCACGAACATCGCCTTGCCCCTTGGGTGGGGGTTAGGCGCGAAGGGCTCGGAGGCGATCGATCCGCTGTCGTCGGCTCGGGCGGCCAGACCAATGGCGAGGAGCCCGGCCCGGGCCCAGCAGCGGAACGCGCGGGACCCCCATCGGCCCCCCTGGCGACGCACGGCGGCTACCATAGTCATTCGGCGATGGGACAAACCGCACCTTGTTTAGTCAAGGGAGGTTTTGGAGCAGGGAGGCTCACCGCGCGCCCTCGGATAGCATGAGGGTGCCCGTGCCTGGGGCAACGGCCTCTTCGGTGCTGGCGCCGGAGGGCCAGCGGACGCGGACGCGGACGGGCGGGGCGCCGGCGGCGTATCCAAAAAAGCATGTCGGCGTCGACTCGCTGTAGTAGCCCGACCCTGCGTGGACCTCCGCCGTCTCGCTCGTCCCGTCGGCCATCTCGGCGGTGACGCGGGCCCCGACGCCAGAGGGGTTTCCCGCCTTTCCCCGCAGCGAGACGGCAAGCGAGAGCCGGCCTGGCGCCCCCAGGTTCCGGAATGCGAGCATGGACGCATTGTTGCGCGTGACGACCAGGCAGGGGCGACCGTCCTGGTAGAGGTCGGCGACCGCGAGCGCCTTCGCGTCCCCCGGGACCACGAATCCGCTTTCCGCGGACCCAATCTCCGAGAAGCCGCCCCGGCCGTCGCCCCTTAGGACGAGCCCGAGGCCCCCGTCGAACCGGCCCACGGTGGGGATGGGGGCGTAGCTGTTCTCGACCGCGAAGATCCCGGCGTGGCCATCGCCGAGGAAGTCCCCCGCGACGAGGCCTTGGAGCGGCGATATCTGCGCGATCCGGGGGAGCGGCTGGAAGCGGTACGTCCCATCGGGCTGGCTCAGGAAGACCCCGCTCCTCAACTCCGTTGCGGCGTAGCGCCGGGCCTGGGCGAGGCGGTCCTCACCCAGAATCTCGCCCAGCGTCGCCTTAGCATAGGAGTCATTGCTCGGATAGCGCCTGAGCACCGACGGCACCGAAGCGCCGAGCACCTTGCGGCTCCTCCAGGGATAGATCCTGTCGCCCTCGTAGTAGGCCTCGATCAATTGCTGCTGCCCGCCGCCCCTAAAGTCGCCCGAGTAGAGGAGGGCGGGGTGGACGGGATCGGCGTGGTACTGGGTGTTTAATCCGACGTTTCCGACCACGAAGTCGGGCCGGCCGTCGCCGTTGAAGTCCGCGGCGGCGATCGACGTCCACCAGCCCGTCCCGCCGGCGGCGAAGCCTGCCCGCTCGGTCCAGTCGTCGAAGCCTCGGCCCTCCCGGTTGTGGAAGTACTTCACGGTTCCCCACTCGAGCGTGAGCAGGAGGTCGGGCCAACCGTCGCCGTCCACGTCGCTCCACACGGCGCCGGTCACCATGCCGACCTCGCGCAGGCCGGGCGCGAGGGCGTCGGTCACGTCCTCGAAGCGACCGCCGCGATTGGCCAGAAGCGCGCTTCGCGGCGCCCTCGGGTAGGCCCCGGGCAGGAGCCTGCCGCCGATGTAGAGCCCGAGGCGCCCCGACCGGTCGAAGTCCGCGGCGGCGACGGCGCCGGCATTGATCGCAAGCGGGGGAAGCACGCCGTCCGGAGCCGGAGAAAACGCCCCGTGGCCGTCGTTGAGGTAAAGCCTCGGCTGGTATTCCTGTGCGCCTGCCGGCAGCGAGTTTCCCCCCCGGGTGACGAGGAGGTCCTGGCGGCCGCGGCCCGCGGCGTCGAAGAGGAGGATGGGGCCGTCGTCGGCCGCCGCCTTGTCCTGCGGGCCGAGGGCCTGCCGCTCCTCGAAACGGCCCGGCCCGGCCGAGCCGAGGACCTTCAGGGGGTCGAGCGTCGTGCCGCCGACCACGACGTCGTCCCTGCCGTTGCCGGCCACGTCCCCGACGGCCAGGGCGGGCCCGCGGCGGTTGAGCCGCCACGGGATCAGCTTCTGGAGGTAGGTCTCGAAGACCTCCTCCTCGCGGGAGGTGGCGGAAAGCCCGCTCGCCTGGCCGACCTCGGAGAAAAGGGTGGGGGGCCGCGCCTTGTCGGGGGGAAGGGCGAAGGCCCCTTCCGGCTCCTTCACCGTGTAGCGCATGTCGGCCGGCAGGTTCTCGAACGCCTGCTCCCTGCCATTGGGCCAGGTGACCACCATCCTGCGGATCACCGCGTCGGACCCTAGCCCGAAGTGGAGCATGGGCTCGCTGCTCGACATGTACCCGCGGGCGAGCACGAGCGGCCTGACCTGGACGCCGAGCGCGCTCTCGACTCTCACGGTGGCCCCCACGCCGAAGCGGTTAGACGCTGTACCCCTGAGGTAGACGTTAACCCGGTGCGCCGAGCCCTCGTCGTTCCTCATGATCGTGACCCCGCCCTCGTAGTTGATGTAGACGATGTCCAGGTTGCCGTCGCCGCCGAGGTCCCCGAAGGCGCTGCCGAAGGACACCCCGCGCTGGTCGAGGCCCCATGCGGCGCCCACGTTCTCGAATTCGAGGTCCGCCTTGTTCCTGAACGCGAAATGGCTCTCCACGCGCATGGGGGTGTTGCGCAGGATCCGGATCCGCTCGGCCTCCGAGCCTGCCCTGCTTGCCCGCTCGATGACATCGGAGTCCGGGCTGCGGTTGAACCCGTTGGTCACGAAGAGGTCGAGGCGGCCGTCATTGTCCAGGTCCTCGAACCGGGGCGACCACGTCCAGTCGGTGGCCGAGACGCCGGCCAGTATCGCGGCCTCCTCCATGCGGCCGGTGCCCGTGTTGATCAGGAGCGCGCTGCGGTTGTACTTCGGTGTAGGCGCCGAGGTCTCCCGGTTGCCCTCGCGCTCGCCCGCCATAAACTTCTGGTCCTTCTCGTGCGTGCTCGCGGCCATGTCCGCGACCAGGAGTCCGATCCGGCCGTCGTTCCTCACGTCGCCGAGGTCGGCGCCCATGGAGAACGAGGAGGTGTGGGGCGCCACCTGGTCGATCACGTTCGTGAAGGTGCCGTCGCGGTTGTTGTGGTAGAGCTTGTCCGGGACGCCGTAGTCGTTGGCGACGTAAAGGTCGGGCCAGCCGTCGTTGTCGTAGTCCCACCACGTCGCCGAGTGGCTCTGCGTCTCGCCGGTTATGCCCGCCTGGTCGGTCACGTTCGTGAAGGTGCCGTCACGGTTGTTGTGGAAGAGGTAGCCGCGCTGGCCGCCCGGATGGGCCCCGCTGTCGAGCAGGTTCACCGTCAAGTACAGGTCGAGCCAGCCGTCGCGGTCATAGTCGCAGAAGGCGGCCATGACGCTCGCATCCCGCACATCCAGGCCGTACTGGTGGGCCATCTCCTTGAAGGTGCCGTCTCCCTGATTCACGAAGAGGAGGTTAGGCGCGTTGAACCGGCACACATAGAGGTCGAGCCGTCCGTCGTTGTTAATGTCGACGAAGGTCGCGCCTAGGTTCCAGACGCCGGGCTCCGCGCCCACTCCGGCCTTCGCCGTCACGTCCTCGAACCGGTACCCCCCAAGGTTCCGGAAGAGGCGGCACCCCTTGGTCTTCGTGACCACGAAGATGTCGGGGCGCCCGTCGCCGTCGTAGTCGCCGATCGCTACCCCGGTCCCGATAGACCCGTCCTCGAACTCGTGGTAGAGGTCGCCCCACATCCTCGGGTCGTCGTAGGGGTTCTCCACCCGGACGCCGGTCGCCTCCGCGGGCAGGCTCGTGAACAGCGTGCGGCCCCTGGGTTCCGGTTTCCGCTCGAATGGCTGCCCCACGATGCCTGGCGCGGGATTCGCTGCGCGGACGGCGACGCAGGCGCAGAGCGCGAGCGGCAGCCACAGCCGGGACAGTCGTGCCGCAGCGCTCACCCCCATCGGTTTGCGATTCCGGTCGGCAGGCATCTTGGGTCGGCAAGTAGGACTGTCGCCCGTCCGGGGAGTCAAGGAACGTTTGCCGAGCGCCTGCGCCCGAGGACTTTACTTGCCCGTCTGATCCGTGTCCTCTTGCATCCGCGCCTCGCCCAAAGGATGCGAAAACGAAGACCCCGTTGAAGAACCCCCTCAAGTTCACCGCGCGCGCCTGGATGCTCGCCCCGCTGCTCGCCCTCGGGTTCTTCTGCCTTTTGACAGCGGTGCGCGCTCACCGCGTCCTGCATGTGACTGCCGTGGGCCAACCCGCGGGGCCCGTCGCCTGGAGGCCTGCCCTGATCGTCCCGGGCCACCTGAGCGACACCTACAAGTGGCTCGACCAGACCAACCAGATGTTCGCGCTTGGCGAATGGCGGGTCCGCCACGTCGACTATGACAACGCCCCGGGAGGCCACGACGTGCTCACCCCCTCGCCTTACCGCTGGTGGTTGGGCCTGATCGCGCTCGGGTGGAACGCCGTGACCGGGGCCACGATCGGGCGGTGCGTCGAGGGTGCCGCCCTCGTGGGGGACCCGCTTCTTCTCATCCTGATCGGAGCCCTTACGGTCGTGTTCGTGGCGCGAAAGTTCGGGGGGCTCGCGGCCGCGCTCCTCTCCGTGGGGCTGGTGGCGGTTTATCCCTTTGCCGGGGAGTTTCTCCCGGGAGCCTGCGACGACCGGGGGCTCCTCCACCTCCTGGCGCTTTGGAGCGTGCTTCCGCTCCTGGCGGTGGCGCTTTTGACTGGCGAAGGCGTCGAACGGCGGGCCCGGCGCGCGTTCGTTCTCGCCGGAGTCACTGGGGGCCTTGGCCTCTGGATGAGCCCTGCCGGGGAGGTCCCGGTCCTGGTCGGCGTGGGGCTCGGCGGGTTGCTATCGGCCTGGCTCGGGAAATCCATGTCCAAGGAGGGCACCGCTCCCACCGCCGGTCCAGTATACTGGCGTGCGTGGGCGCTCAGCGGCGCCGTCACTTGCCTGGCGGCCTATATTATAGAGTTCTTTCCTGGCTACATGGGCTCCTGGGAGCTTCGAGCGGTCCATCCCGTCTATGGTATCGCGTGGATGGGCGGCGCCGAACTCGTCGCGAGGGCCTCGAGCAGGATCCGGGGCGACCGCGCGCCATTGGGGGTTAAGGGATGGGGAGTCGTCGCCCTGTCAGTGGCCGCCCTGGCGTCGATACCCGTTACCTTCCTGCTCACCCACAGCACGGACTATCTGATGGAGGACCTTTCGACGCTCAGGCTCTCTATCCTGCCGGATGGCCCCTCGGCGTCCTCGCTCTGGTCCTGGCTCCTCCAAAACGGGTTCACGCCCGGTGTGGTGGCCACATTACTCCCTCTCCTTGTGCTGGTTGCAGCAGTTTTTGTCCTCTCGCTACGGCGCTTTGACCCCGCTCGCCGCGGGGCGATCGCCCTGGCCCTCGGGCCCGTTCTTGTTGCACTCGGCTTCGCGTTTCGCGAGCTGAGCTGGTGGAATGGCGTCGATGCGGCGCTCCTCCTCGTGGCCGTTGTGCTCGTGGGCGGGCTCCAGGGAGACTCGCGGCGCGCGGTTGTCTGGGGTGTGGTGCTCGCGGCCGCAGCCGTCGTTCTCCCGGGTACCTTCCGCCTGCTTCCCTCGTTTGGTTCCAGCGATGATCTCACACACGAAGAGGTGGTGGGCTTGGTGGAGAGGGACCTGTCCTACTGGATGGAGAGGCACGTGGGCGACGCGAACGCGATTGTCCTGGCACCGCCGAACACGACGGCCTCGCTCTACTATTATGGAGGGATCAGAGGGCTCGGCACCTTCGACTGGGAAAGCCGCGACGGCACCAAAGCGGCCGTCCGCATCGTGAGCGCCCTGACGCCCGAGGAGTCCCAGGAGTTGATCAATCGGCGCGGGATCACCCACATTATTATACCAGGCTGGGATCCGTACCTGGACGCCTACGCCCGGATCGGCCAGGGTCAGGTCGGAAGTACATTCCTTGAGAGGCTCCACCTGTGGCTGCTTCCTGCATGGCTAAAGCCCATCTCATATCCCATCCCGACGATTTCTGGATTTGAGGGGCAATCGGTTGCCGTGCTGGAGGTTGTGGAAGAACAGGACGATTCGCTCGCCGCCAGCCGCCTCGCCGAGTACTTCCTCGACATGGGCCAGATGGACCTGGTGGCCAACGCCAGCAAGGTCCTCCGGAGGTTTCCCGCCGATCTCGGTGCTCTCGTGGCCAAGGCTGAGATCGCCATCGCGGAGGGGGAGACCGACGAATTCTCTCAGGATGTGGACGTCATTGTCCGGCGAATCACGGGAGGTGCCGACCAGTCCCTTGCGTGGGACCAGAGGGTGAACCTGGCGGTCGTGCTCGCGCAGGGGCACCACGTCGAGTTGGCACGCTCCCGCCTGAAACAATGCCTCGACGAGGCCGATGAGGAGAAGTTCAGGTCCCTCAGCACGAATTCCCTGTATCGCCTCCAAGTGCTTAGAAAGGCGCTTGGACTGACGATAAAGGACCCCAGCCGCCTTGAATTGTCGCTCGAGCTTCTGCCTCCGGACCTTCGCGAGAGGCTCAAGGAATAGGTTCAAAAATAGTTGGCGTTTGGTAAAGAATCTTAACTTCCGTATAAAGATTCTCATTCACAGGAGGTCTGGGATGGGGTATAACCACCTAGTCTACACGTCAGCTCCCCTTGGTTTTACCCCCAACAGCTGACAGTTCGCCCCAGAAAACGGACGTCTCTCCCCTGAGATACTATCCGTAAGTGTCTAAACCCTAAGTCCAAAACACCAAACCATGCCTGCTAATCGTACACTAGCGCTGTTGCGTGCCCTCACGGTCACGTCGGCGCTTGGTTTCGCAGTAGTGCCTCGAATCGCGGTCGCTCAGGCCGCTCCTGCCCAGCCCTCAGTCGCTGCGGCGCCTTCCGATCAGGAAGAGCCCACAGTGCTTTCCCCCTTCGTCGTTGATGCGGCTGAAGACAA
>CAISPT010000187.1 GCA_903887455.1 uncultured Opitutaceae bacterium
CGGAGATCGACCGGAAGTAGGTGTTATCGCCGATCCGCACGACCTCGTAGCAGTCGGAGAACGCCTTCGCCTCGGGATTCCAGAGCGCGACCTCGGTCGTGCCGTTGTTCCAGACCGCGTACTTGTACCATGCCGCGAAGACGGCCTCGATCGTCGTGAGCTTGGGCACGCTGGGCCTAGGGGGCGGCGTCGCCGCGGGCTCGGCCTGCGCGGGCCGGGCGGGGGCCTCAGGCGCTCCCCTCCGGGGCAAGGCCATCACGAACAGCGCGCCCAGGACGAACCCGAGCGTGATCCACGACGGGACCTGCGAGGGCTTGGGCTTCGGTTCCTTCGCGGCTGGGTCGTCCATGGGGCTTTCCTAGGAGCGGACGAGGGCAGCGACCGCCATTGCGACCGTATCGGTGTGCGAGAGCGTGAGGATGACGCCGGTGGCGCCGACCTCCTTCAGGAGCGCCTGGCCCTTCTCGTCCAGGCGGACCAGGGGCTGGTGGCGCGGGCCATGGTAGACGGACACCGACTTCCAGCCGAGCTCGGCCCCTATCCCGGTCGTGAAGCACTTGGAGACCGCCTCCTTCGCCGCGAAGCGCGCCGCCAGGTGCTTGTGGGGATGTTTCATCCCAAAGCAGTAGGCCTTCTCCTCCTCCGTGAAGACGCGCGCGAGGAACCGCTCGCCCTGGCGCTCGAGGACGCCTCGGATGCGCTCGACCTCGATCACGTCGGCGCCAAGGCCCACGAGGACGCCGCCCTTGGGCAGGTCCAGGCTCACGGGTTCATCCGCGCCTTCATCTCGCGGACGGCCTCCTCGATGCCGGTGAAGACGGCGCGGGAAAGGATGCTGTGGCCGATGTTGAGCTCGTTGAGGTGCGGGAGCGTCCGGACCTCCGCGATGTTCACGTAGTTGATGCCGTGCCCGGCGTTCACCTTGATGCCTAGGCCGTGGGCGAGCTCGGCGGCCTCACGGAGGCGCTCGAACTCCGCACGGCGCCCGGGGGTCGCGTAGGCGTTGGCATAGGCTCCGGTGTGGAGCTCGACGACCGGGGCTCCGATGTCGGCGGCGAGCCTGACCTGCTCCTCGTCCGGCCCGATGAAGAGGCTCGCCTCGATGCCGGCGCGGTTCATCGCGGCCACGCAGGCCTCCACCCTCTCGCGGCCTCCGACCACGTCGAGACCACCCTCGGTCGTCACCTCGGCCCGGTTCTCCGGGACGATGCAGACGGCCTGGGGGCCAAGGTTGAGCGCGAACTCGGTCATGGCCTCGGTGCAGGCCATCTCGAGGTTAAGCCGGGTCGCGCACGACTCCTTTAGCCTCCAGACGTCCCTGTCCTGGATGTGCCGGCGGTCCTCGCGCAGGTGGACGGTTATCCCGTCTGCGCCCGCGCGCTCGGCGCGCTCGGCGAGCGCCACCGGGTCGGGCTCGACCTGCCCGCCGGCGCTGTCGCGGTAGCGGGCCTGGCGCAGGGTTGCGCAGTGGTCGATGTTGACCCCGAGGAGAATCATGCCGCCATCAAAGCAAAGTTAGGCCCCACGGCCAACCTTCAAAAGCGCCTAAATGGAGGCCCGCTTCACGTACACGACCTGCATCTTGCGCGGGAGGTAGCCGAGCGCGGGATAGAAGGCGTTGCTCTCGACGCGCTTGGCGTTGCTGCGGACGACCACGGTCTCGGCCGCGATCTCCTTGGCCCAGGTCTCCGCCTGCGCAACCAGGGTTGTGAATTTGCTGCTGAACACAAA
>CAISPT010000188.1 GCA_903887455.1 uncultured Opitutaceae bacterium
AGCTTAGGATTAGCGGCTAGCAGCTAGTATCCTTCGGGGTACAGTCTCGCGGAGCTCCGTTATTTTTGTTCAGGCGGCCCCGGGCTTTTGCCTGCCCGAATGAGCGAGCATGCGTGGGCAGGAGGGAGCGTTTTTGAATTTTGGCGGCACGGCCGAGCACCCCGACGGTATCATTGGCACTCGAGTAATTTTACACAGCATACTGAGCATATCGTATAGCCGCCGACGGGCTGGGCAGATCCTGTCTGACTAGGCGGTCATTTCCGAATATTCACAGGCTGATGAGCAAACCCATCGCGCTAGAATGGGGCTCCAACAGCGAAGGGAAGCCGAACGCTTTCCGGGCCGATCACCGAGTCTCTATTTCGGCGGCATGATCGGGTGCTCGTTGCCGGACCAAAGCTTGTAGGAGATGGGGTCCGACGGCCGGGGTATCCGGCTCATGTCGAACCCGTGTGCCGCCACGTAGTCATAGCCGTAGTGGTAGGACGCCCAGAGAAGCGGGTATGAGAAGACCCCCTTCTCCACCAGGGAATTCTTCAGGGCAGAAAGGGAGTCCATTCCCACCTCAAGGTTAGCCTTCCAGTTCCACACCGAGGTCTCGTAGGGAAGGCTCGACACCGCCCTCCACGCCCGGGGCTTGATCTGCAGGAGCCCCCGGTTCTCCCCGTTCTCGGCCCTGGGGTCGAAGCCCGACTCAACCCGGACGAGCGCGTAGACGAACAAGGGGTCCAGGTCCCGGGCCGCGGCCAGCGGCTGGATTGCCGCCCAGATCTGCCGCCTGGCAGCCAGTGTCGCCGGGTTAGAGGCTGGGGTTTCCAGGTTCCTCGGGGAGCACCCGGACCCGAGAAGGACCGCAAGGACCGAGAAAAGCGCTAGAGCGCCCGGAAGACGACCGAGGCGTTCTGCCCGCCGAAGCCCAGGTTGTTGCTGAGGACGGTCGTCACCTTCGCCTGGCGCGCCGCGTTCGGGACGTAGTCCAGGTCGCAGTCGGGGTCCGGCTCCTCCAGGTTCATGGTCGGTGGGATGATCCCCTGTTCGATCGCCTTTACGCATATGACGGACTCGATGCCTCCCGCAGCCCCCAGCAAATGCCCTGTCATTGATTTAGTCGAGCTGATCGCGACCTTGTAGGCCCCCTCCCCGAAGATCTTCTTGATGGCCGCCGTCTCAAACTTGTCGTTGTACGGGGTCGATGTCCCGTGCGCGTTGATGTACTGGACCGACTCCGGCGAGGCCCCAGCGCTCGCGAGCGCCCGTTTCATCGCCATCGAGAGCCCCTTGCCCTCGGGGTCGGGCTGCGTGATGTGGTACGCGTCGCAGGTCGCGGCGTAGCCCGCCAGTTCGCAGTAGATCCTCGCGCCGCGCGCCTGGGCGTGCTCGAGGGACTCGAGCACCAGGACGCCCGCCCCCTCCCCCATGATGAAGCCGTCCCGGTTCTTGTCGAAGGGCCGGCTCGCGGCCGCCGGGTTGTCGTTCCGTGTGCTCATCGCCTTCATGGAGCAGAAGGAGGCGTAGGCGAAGGGCGTTATGGCGGCCTCGGTCCCGCCGGCCACCATGACGTCGGCGTCGCCGCGCCGGATCGCGTGGGCGGCCTCGCCCAGCGAGTGGGTGCCGGTCGCGCAGGCCGAGACCATGCCGAAGTTCGGGCCGCGGGCGCCGTACTCGATAGCGACCAGCCCCGCGCACATGTTGCCGATCAGGGACGGGATCGTGAACGGTGAGACCTTCCTCGGTCCGCGGTCAAAGAGGACTTTCAGCTGCGTCTCGTAGGTGTACATGCCGCCGATGCCGGAGCCGATGATCACCCCGACCCGGTCGCCGTCCTCCTTGGCCATGTCGATGCCAGAGTCGGCGACGGCCTCCCTGGCCGCCACAAATCCAAAGTGCGTGTAGCGGTCGTTGCGGCGCGCCTCCTTGGGATCCATGTGGGCGTTCACGTCCCAGTCGCGGACCTCGGCGCCGATCTGGCACGCGAAGGCGGACGGATCAAAGAGGGTAACGCGGCCGACGCCGATCTTTCCGGCGACAAGGCTCGACCAGAAGGTGGGAACATCGTGGCCGATGGCGGTCACGGCTCCCAGGCCGGTCACCACCACGCGCCGGCCGGACGTCTGCGGGTTCATCTCGCTCGGGAGGGGTCCCAAGTCCGGTTTCCAGTCAAGGCAACGGAATGGGAGCGCGGGCTTCCGTCAGTGACGGACTAGCTCTGCCCGGCTTTGCTCTTAATGTACTCGGTGACCTGGCCGACGGTCTGGAGCTTCTCGGCGTCGGACTCGGGGATCTCTCCCTTGATCTCGTCCTTGAACTCCTCCTCGAATGCCATGATCAATTCGACGGTGTCGAGCGAGTCTGCGCCCAGATCATCAAGGAAGGAGGCGGTCGGTGTGATCTGCTCCTCATTGACGTTGAGCTGATTCACAATGATCTCCTTAACGCGCTGGTCTATGGTTTTTTGGTCAGCCATTGGGTGATAATCC
>CAISPT010000189.1 GCA_903887455.1 uncultured Opitutaceae bacterium
GACCGGCGTGATGCCGCCGATCACCCACGCGGGCAGCGCGCCGAGCGCCTCTATCAGGTTGCGGGTGCCCTCGATTCCGAGGACGGGCGAAAGGTCCGTCTTGGTCTGGGTGAAGCGGAAGGGGCCCACCCCCACGTAGTCCAGGCATCCCGAGGCGACGGCCCTCCGGGCGTCCTCCGCGCCGTTAATCGAGCCCCCGATGATCGGGCCCGCGCCGAGGCGGGCCCGGGCGTCCCGCCAGTCGCCGTCCTTGCCGCCGAGGTGGACGCCGTCCGCCCCGGACTCGACCGCGATCTCAATGCTGTCGTTCACGATCAGCAGGGCCCCGGCATCTCGGCAGGCCCTCGCGGCCTCGCGGGCCTCGCCAAGCCACGCGTCCCGCCCGGCCCCCTTCATCCTCAGCTGCACAAACCGCGCCCCGGCGGCGCACAGCCGCCGCGCCTGCTCGGCGTGCGTGAGTCCGACGCCGTCCTGGGTGAGGCACATCACGGGCTCCTCGAGCCTTGGGTCACGCGGCATGGAGCCTCCCGGTTTGCCTGGCGGCCGCATCCCTGAGCTCGATGAAGGCCTCGAGAGGGTTCTCTGCTCCCCAGATGGCGCCGATCGCAGCCACGCCGCCGAAGCCGAGCTCCCGGCAACGGGCCACGCGCCCAGCGGTGATTCCCCCGACCGCAACGACCAGGCACCTCCCGGCCCCGGAGAGGACCTCGGGGAGCTCGTCCCAGGCGATCAGGGGGTCCGGCCCGTGCCCTGCCTTCGAGATTGAGGGGAATACCGGGCCGAAGATCACCTGCGGGAACGCGGCCATCTCCCTCTTAAGTCCCGCGAGGTCGTGGCAGGATCGGCTGACCTCCCCGTCGACATGGGGGCCCGCCTCATCCCTGCGGTGGCTTCCAGCCAGCCCGAGCGCGTGTGCGGTGTCGGGGTGCCCGTGCAGCACGAGGTGCCCCCGCCATGCCTCGGGAAGCGAAAGGATCCAGCGCTCCACCTCTTCCGCCGTCCATTCGGGCTTCCGCACGTGGTACCGCCCGAGGCCCGAGGCGAGCATCGCCTCGAGCGCAGGGACCTCGCGGGGGTCCGCCCCTGGCGGCGATATCACGATCAGCTTCATGGCGCGACCGGTCAGCCCCCTTGGGTCGCGCGGATCACGAGCACGCGGTCGCCGGGCTCAAGGATGCGGGAGGCCCACGCGGAGCGGGGGACGACCTCGCCGTTCACGGCGGCCGCGGTGCCGCTCCGGGCCGCGAGCCCGAGCGACTCCATGACGCCAAGAAGCGCCGTCGCCCCGGAGACCGGATGGGCGCGGTCGTTCACCCAGACCTGCAGGAGCGCCGTCCCCGGGCTCATTTTGAGGCCGCGACGTAGATCTCGCCGCCGTTCTCCAGGAACTCGCCGGACTTGGCCTTCATGCCCGCCTCGAGGGCGGCCTCGGTCGTAAGGCCCTGCTCCTCCGCGTAGCGCCGGACGTCGTCGGTGATCTTCATCGAGCAGAACTGCGGCCCGCACATCGAACAGAAGTGGGCGGTCTTGGCGCTGTCCTGCGGCAGGGTCGCGTCATGGTACTCGCGGGCCTTCTCGGGGTCGAGCGAGAGGTTGAACTGGTCCTCCCACCGGAACTCGAAGCGCGCCTTTGAGAGCGCGTTGTCGCGGTACTGGGCTGCGGGGTGCCCCTTCGCAAGGTCGGCGGCGTGCGCCGCGATCTTGTAGGCGATGACCCCCGCGCGCACGTCGTCCCTGTCGGGCAGGCCAAGGTGCTCCTTGGGGGTGACATAGCAGAGCATGGCCGTCCCGTGCCAGCCGATCATCGCGGCGCCGATCGCGCTCGTGATGTGGTCGTAGCCGGGGGCGATGTCGGTGGTGAGCGGCCCGAGCGTGTAGAACGGGGCCTCCTTGCACCAGTCGAGCTGCTTTTCCATGTTCTCGGCTATCATGTGCATGGGAACGTGTCCCGGCCCCTCGCACATCACCTGGACCCCGAGCTCCCACGCCCGGACGGTGAGTTCCCCCTGGGTCTTCAGCTCGGCGAACTGGGCCTCGTCGTTGGCGTCGGCGATCGATCCGGGACGCAGCCCGTCGCCGATCGAGAACGAGACGTCGTACGCGGCCATGATCTCGCAGATCTCGTCCCAGCGCGTGTAGAGGAAGTTCTCCTGATGGTGCGAGAGGCACCACTTGGCCATGATCGAGCCGCCGCGGCTCACGATCCCCGTCATGCGGCGGGCCGTCGACGGGATGGAGCGCAGGCGAACGCCCGCGTGGATCGTGAAATAGTCGACCCCTTGCTCGGCCTGCTCGATCAACGTGTCGCGGAAGAGCTCCCAGGTGAGGTCCTCGGGCCTGCCGCCCGCCTTCTCAAGGGCCTGGTAGATTGGCACGGTGCCCACCGGGACCGGGCAGTTGCGGATGATCCACTCTCGGGTCTGGTGGATGTTCCTTCCTGTGGAGAGGTCCATCAGGGTGTCGCCGCCCCACTTGACCGACCACCGCATCTTCTCGACCTCCTCGTCGATCGACGAGGCGACCGCGGAGTTGCCGATGTTGGTGTTGATCTTAACCAGGAAGTTGCGGCCGATCACCATGGGCTCGAGCTCCGGGTGGTTGATGTTGGCCGGGATGATCGCGCGGCCGCGGGCGACCTCGTCGCGCACGAACTCGGGGGTGATCTCCCTGGGGATCGAGGCGCCGAGGCCCATCCCCGGGTGCTGGCGCCACAGCGAGTTCCTCGGGCCGGCGGCCGTGAGCTCCATCAGGTCGGCGGCGCTCTGCAGCTTCGAATTCTCCCTGATCGCGATGTACTCCATCTCGGGCGTCACGATTCCCCTGCGGGCGTAGGCCAGCTGCGAGACCCGCTGGCCCGGTTTGGCCTTTAGCACCTTTCGGGTGCTCGAGTCGAAGAACTTGATCGGGTTGCGCCGTCCCTCGGTCTCGGCCTGCTCGCGGTGCTTCTCGGAAAGGTAGCCGTCGTCGATCGGGCGGACGTTGCGGCCCTGGATCTCCTCGACGTCGCCCCGCTCGCGAATCCAGCCGGCGCGAAGCGCCGGCAGCCCCAGCTCCGACTTTCCGTGAAAGGCCGGGTCGCCCCAAGGGCCTGAGGTGTCGTACACCCGAACCGGCTCGTTCGGGACTTCGGTCCCGTTCGGCAGGCGGGTGGGGGAGAGCGCGATCTCGCGCATCGGGACCTTCAGGTCGCCTCTGGAGCCGGCGATGTAGACGCGCCGCGATGAGGGAAAGAGCCGGTGCCCGGCGCCAAGTGCTTCGTTCGATGTGGACATAGGGGGAGGTTGTCGGGGCCGCGGCCCACTCCGCCGGCCGGGTCACAGATCCTTCCGCCTTCGCGAACGGCCCTGTTTTCCCTACGGCGTTGTGAAACGCATCAGGTTCGAAGGATTTGACAGCGGATCTTGCTGCCATCTCAGCCCGGGGCCCCCGGGCTCTCCTAAACGAGGATGTGGGTAGGTAAGCCCGGATTTGCGGGGTATCAACTGGAATCGTCGCGCGGGAGGAAACCGGGCCCTCCGGCGGGCGTCATTTGTTTGCAAGACTCCTTCGTATGCCTATGCCTTCCATCCCGATGTCGCACGAGCCTGCCTGCTGTGGCGTGTCCACGAACATCGAGGATTATTTCCTCACGAGGCGGAAATTCCTGAACCGCGTGGGGATGGGCCTGGGCGCGCTCGGCCTGGCCACGCTGCTCGACCCCGCCGACCTGGTCTCGGGCACCGACCCGGCCGACCCCTTCCTGCCGGGCTCCAACCCCCTCTCCCCAAGAAAGCCGCCGCTCCCCGCCACGGCCAAGGCCGTGATCCACATCTTCGCCCAGGGGGCGCCGTCCCACATCGACACGTGGGACCCGAAGCCCGAGCTCGTGAGGATGGACGGCCGCCCGATCGGCGACGGCGGCGTCGCGATGGGATCGCCCTTCAAGTTCACGCCGATGGGCCGCTCGGGCACCGAGGTGAGCGAGCTTTTTCCCGGCATCGGCCAGCACGTGGACGACATGGCCGTCGTCCGCTCGATGTACACCGACATCCCGTCCCACGAGGTGGCGACGGTGTTCATGAACACGGGGTCGCTCAGGATCACCAAGCCGAGCATGGGCTCCTGGGTGGTCTATGGCCTCGGGACGGAGAACCAGAACCTGCCCGGCTTCATCTCTCTCAGGAACGGCGGGCTCCCCTCAGGCGGCGCCGCCAACTTCGGCTCGTCCTTCCTGCCGGGAGTCTTCCAGGGATCGAGCGTCAACACCCAGGTGGCGACGGTGCAGCAGATGATCCAGAACATCCGCAACCCCTACATCGGGACGGCCGAGCAGCGCCGCCAGATGGACTTCGTTAAGCACCTGGACGAGATGCGCGCCAAGGACCTCCAGCATGACCAGGTGCTCGAGGCGCGCCTCGAGTCCTACGAGATCGCCTTCAAGATGCAGGCGGCGGCGACGGACGCCTTCGACCTCAACAAGGAGAGCGAGGCGACCCGGACGGCCTACGGGAACACCCCCCAGGGAAAGCAGCTTCTCCTCGCCCGTCGCCTGGTCGAGAGGGGTGTCCGCTTCGTGCAGATCTGGCACGACGGGTGGGACCACCACCAGGACCTGCAGGAGCGGATCACGAAGAAGGCCAGGGAGGTTGACCAGCCCGTGGCGGCGCTCCTGGCCGACCTGAAGCAGCGCGGTCTCCTGGACTCGACGCTTGTCATCTGGGGCGGCGAGTTCGGCAGGAAGCCCACGCGGGACCGCAACGGCTACGACAACCCCGGGCGCGACCACAATGCCAGGGCGTTCTCGGTTTGGCTGGCGGGCGGCGGCGTGAAGGGCGGCACCGTCTACGGCGCAACCGACCCATTCGGCGCGGAGGCGGTGAAGGACAAGGTCCACGTCCACGACCTGCACGCTACGATCTTAAGGACCCTCGGCTTCGACCACACGAAGCTCACCTACCGCTTCAACGGGAGGGACTTCAGGCTGACGGACGTCGCGGGCAACGTCGTCCAGCCGATCCTCGCATGACCCCTGCGGGAAAGAGGGCGATCGCCCTGGGCGCGGCATGGGCCGCGCTTGCGGCGGCGGGCCGGGCAGGGGTCGCGGCCGCCCCGCCGGCGGCCACGGCCGCCGACCTCCAGTTCTTCGAGACCAAGATACGGCCGGTCCTGGTCAGCCGGTGCTACACCTGCCACAGCCACGACGCGGACAAGATCAAGGGCGGGCTCATGCTCGACACGCGAGAGGGCCTGCTCCACGGCGGCGACACGGGGCCTGCGGTGACGCCGGGCAAGCCCGAGGACAGCCTTCTCTTGGACGCCATCGGCTACAAGGACCCTGACCTGCAGATGCCACCGAAGGGCGACCGCCTCTCGGATCAGCAGGTGGCCGACTTTGCAGAGTGGATCCGCAGGGGCGTCCCGGACCCGCGCTCGCTTGTGGCAAGGGGAAGCTCCCCCGCGTATGGTGGGGTGGGGCGTGACCACTGGTCGTTCCTGCCGGTCAAGGCGCAGGCCGTGCCCGCCGTGGCCGACAAGGCCTGGTGCCGGACGCCGATCGACGCCTTCATCCTCGCGCGCCTGGAGGGCGCCGGCCTAAGGCCCAATCCCCAGGCAGACCGGTACACGCTCATCCGCCGGGCGACCTTCGACCTCACGGGGCTGCCGCCGACCGAGGAGGAGGTCCAGCGCTTCCTCGTGGACCAGTCCCCGGACGCGTGGGCCAGGGTCGTGGACCGCCTCTTGGCTTCGCCCCACTACGGCGAGCGGTGGGGCAGGTACTGGCTCGATGTCGCCCGCTACGCCGACACGAAGGGCGACACGCCCCAGCGTGAGGACCCGCGGTACCCCTTCGCTTGGACGTACCGCGACTACGTGATCGATGCCTTCAACTCGGACAAGCCCTACGACCAATTCATCGTGGAGCAGCTGGCCGCCGACCGCCTGGTCTCCGAGGACCTCCGCCGGGCCCGGTCCTCGGGCTCGCCGGTCGACCAGTCGAAGCTTGCCGCGCTCGGCTTCCTCACCCTCGGCAACCGCTTCGAGAACAGCGTCAACGACATCATCAACGACAGGATCGACGTGACGACCAAGGCGTTCCTCGGCCTCACCGTGTCCTGCGCCCGCTGCCATGACCACAAGTTCGACCCGATACCGACGGCCGACTACTACTCTCTCTACGGCGTGTTCGCGAACGCGGTGGAGCCGAGGGAATACCCGTGGCTTCACGGGGTGCCGCGCACCCCGGAGCTCACGGACTACCTTTCGAAAATGAAGGCGGCAGACGACGCGAAGGCGCGTGTGGCGGGGGAGTTTGTCGAGCTCCGCCGCTCGGCGCTCCCCGAGAAGGACCGCCAGGCGAAGCGCCGCGAGCTCGTGAAGGAGGAGCAGCTCGCCAACAAGCAGATCGTCGACCTGGAGCTGAGCCCGGCGGCCCCCCCTAAGGCCGACGTCCTGATCGACGTCGCGTCCCCCAGGGACTACCCGATCCTCCTGCGCGGCGAGGCGCAGAACAAGGGTCCCGTGGTCCCGAGGCACTTCCTCTCGATCCTTTCTCCGGACCCGAAGCGCCCGGCCCCCTTCAGGAGCGGCAGCGGCCGCCTTGAGCTTGCGCGGGCGATTGCAAGTCCGGAGGACCCCCTGGTGGCGCGGGTCCTCGTCAACCGGGTCTGGCAGCAGCATTTCGGGACCGGATTCGTCACGACGCCCGATGACCTCGGCAACCAGTCGGCGCCGCCGAGCAATCCCGAGCTCCTGGACTTCCTCGCCTCCGCCTTCGTCGCTGAGGGATGGTCCATCAAGGCGCTGCAGAGAAAGATCATGCTGAGCGCGGTCTACCAGGAATCGAGCACGGGAAACCCGATGTACGCGGACACCGACCCCGACGACCGCCTCCAGTGGCGTTACCCGGTCCGTCAGCTCGACTTCGAGCAGATCCACGACTCGATCCTGGCGATAGCCGGCACGATCGATCTGACCCTTGGGGGCCGCCCCGTGCCGATCGGCAGCGAGGGCTTCGCCACGCGGCGGGCGGTGTACGCCTTCATCGACCGCCGGAACCCGGCGGAGGTCCTCACGCAGTTCAACTTCCCGAACCCGAGCGTGCCCACGGGCAGGCGCTTCCTCACCCAAGTCCCCCAGCAGCAGCTCTTCCTGATGAACAGCCCGCTCGTGATCGAGACCGCTCGGAAGCTCGTCCACTCTCAGGAGTTCCAGTCCCAGACCAGCGACGAGCTTCGGGTCGCCACGCTCTACCTGGCCGTATTCCAGCGGCCGCCGACGCCCGAGGAGACCGGGCTGTGCCTGCGGTACGTCGAGTCTAACCCGGGAGGGGCGTCGGCCGAAGCGCCGGCCTCCACGGCGCAGTCGGAGCGCGCGTCCCGCGCGGCCGAGGCCCAGGCGAGGCTGGCCGAGAACTCGATGCAGAACCTGCGCCGGAAGAACGCCCCCCAGGTTGAGCCAGGTGCGGCGGCCTTCAAGAGCCGTGCCCCGCTGGACGCCTGGACCAAGCTCGCCCACGGACTCTTCCAGACGGACGAGGCCATGTTCCTGAACTAGAGGGGACCGGCGCCTCCGGACACGGCAACGGAGGCTACGGCCCGGGCTGCCCGCCAGGGGCCCTTGCGGGCCTATACCGAAGGCAAGACCCGCGGCGACTGCGATTTACGAGCGCCGGCTTCCAAATTCGCTTGTCACAGCGTTCGCGAGCGGCTCTTTCAGCGAAATGGCATCCGGCTACACAGAGGCCAGCATCAAGACCCTCTCCTCAACCGAGCACATCCGGCTCAGGCCCGGCATGTACATCGGC
>CAISPT010000190.1 GCA_903887455.1 uncultured Opitutaceae bacterium
CAAACCCCGTATTGCTATCCGGGGGCTGTGGATCGACTTTATCGAGCGTGGATTCAGCCGAAGACCTGTGCCTCTCCTGCGGCTTATGCTGTGACGGGGCCCTGTACGATTTCGTCAAGCTCGAGCCTGGGGACGACGCCCTCCGACTGAAGCAACTCGGTCTGCCAGTGAAGGTTTCGCGAGGCCGGATCCCGGTGAAGCGCTTTCCTCAGCCCTGCGCCGCCCTTTGCCAGGATCGGACTTGTCGGATCTATCGGGACCGGCCCCGGCAGTGCCAGGAATTCGAATGTGGTGTGCTCAAAGAAGCCAAGGCCGGCCAAATTACCTTCGCCGCCGGGCTTCGTGAAGTGAAGAAAGCCCGACGCCGGGCAGATGAAGTCCGGCGGCTTCTCCGTGAACTCGGTGACACCGATGAGCATCGGGCTCTGGGCGAGAGGTTCCACCGGACATCGGAGCTATTGGAAGCCGGCGGGATCGGCGAAGCGGCAAAGGCCAAGTACGCCGATCTCACCCAAGCCGTACATCGCCTGAAATTGCAGGTCGGCGAAAAATTCTACCTGCGGTCCCAGGCCAAGGACTAGGGCGCCCTCGCGGCGTGGCGTGGGTCAACTTATGAGAAGGAGGCGCGGCGGCCCCCCAAGAAGCGTGTTCGGTGCGCGGTGAATGCAGGGTGCCACCGGGCTCCCGGGATACTCGAGGGCGATGCGCCAGAGATTGCCCACGCCGAAGCTGTAGGGTCGGGCATTGGGCAGCGGTATGTAATGCAAATTGTGGCAGGCCTCCTGGAGATGTTCGGCGAAAGCTTCGTCATCGGCGCCGCCAAAATCCTCGAGAAGGGCGGCGCGCATAGTGGGGACTTCGATGCGGCGCCGGGCTTCGGCGTTAAGCAGGCCCTCGCTGGGGGCGCCGTGATAGGTGCAGAGCCAAGTGTCCGCCTCAACCGGTGCGCTATCGGCATGGAACGAATACACGTCCGTGGCCAGGGAGACTGGCTTGTCGTCGCGCGGATAGCCATAGATGCAGTTGAGTTCGGGGGCGAGTCCGCGCGCGCGCAGCGTGCGTAGGTCCGCCAACATACAGTCGATCGCGGCGCGGCCGTCATTGCTTACGGGGAGCGCGTGCAGCCGCTCCTCGTCGAGGGCCACGATGCCTTCGCCCGAGCCAAGATGGGCCAGGACCTCGGTGAAATCCCCCGGGAGCGAACGCCGCCAACAGAGCGCGTTGAATCCGTCGGCGAACGGCTCGCTAACAAGGGCCCCGAAGCTGGTGACGGTCCTTATCACGCGGACGACTTCACAGGGTTCCCGGGCGGCAGCAGTTCCGCGGCGAGGCGAATGCGCGCAGAAAGTTGACGTCAGGGGTGGCGAGGTTCACGCGGAAATTGAAGGGCTAACTTCGTTTGTGGCCAGCTCAAGAGATGAGCTTATGACCGCCGCCCCGGAATGGGCGAGCCGCTGGGGAAAGAGCCCCCAATTGAAAAAACCGAAATTCGATTAGAGGGAGAGTCTCTTCGATCGGAGCAGGTTCGAGTCCCGTCGATCCCGCCGTTTTGATAGTTTTCGGCAGGTAATTTTTTAAATAAATGTGCAAGAATACTTTGTGAATTTTATCAGTGCGCAAACTCGATTAACGGTGAAAACCCCCGCGGCCCGCCTGCTTCATCGCGGCGAAAAGCAGCGCCATGGCTTCGGCACCAATCCTGTGGCCACGCGTAGGTGAAATGCTCCGATTCGAGTTGGGCTGCGCCCTATACGACAGCGTTAGCCCCATATCAGGCGTGCCCACGGCATCTCCGGCAACGGTGTCTCAGTTCCTGCATTTCGGAATGGGATCCACGGTGCAGGCACTACTGACGAGTCACCGCGTCCCTCGGAGAGCCTCGATTCGCGTTGTCGGCTCCACCCCTTCAAAAGCTCCGGAAGGCGCCGGTTCGAAAGAGGCGGTCAATCGGGTCCGAAACCTGCTCGGGCAGGCGAGCCCCTATGCGCACCCCTACATTGTTTTCGCACCGGTCCTGGTTCTCGGCGGTCGTCCTCGCGGCTTGCCTATCCGGGTGCAGGGGCGGCAGCCGCGTCGAGTCGGGCAACAGGGAGGCAATCCTATATGTTGCCAACGATTCCGAGCCCGCCGATCTCGACCCGCACACCAACATCGCGAGCGACTCGGGAAAGATCCTATCTGCACTATTTGAGGGGCTCGTGACACTCGGCGCCGACGGGGTCGGCGTCATGCCCGGTGTCGCCCAGAGCTGGGATGTGTCGCCGGACGGACTCACGTACACCTTCCACCTTCGCGCGGATGCAATGTGGTCCAACGGAGCACCTGTCACGTCGCAGGACTTCATGTTTTCATTCCGCCGTGTCTTCGATCCCCTGGTCGCCTGCGAGGAGTCGAGCTTCGGCTATGCGATCAAGGGATCCGAGGCTTTTGCCCTTGGGCGGGAAAGGGACCCGTCCACGCTCGGGATCGACGCGCCCGACCCTCATACCTTCGTCCTTCGCCTCGCTCACCCGTCCCCCTACCTCCTCGGGGTGCTCGCCGCGGCCGCCCCGTTCATGCCTGTCTACCGGCCGCTCGTTGAGAAATTCGGTGGTGTCCACCAGCGCGGAACGCCCTGGACGAGGGAGGGAAACCTGATCGGTAACGGTCCCTTCGTCCTCGTCAAGTGGGTCCAGAACCAGGTGATACAGGTGCGCAAGAACCCGCTT
The DNA here is from genome assembly GCA_903887455.1 of uncultured Opitutaceae bacterium. Taxonomy (GTDB): domain Bacteria; phylum Verrucomicrobiota; class Verrucomicrobiia; order Opitutales; family Opitutaceae; genus Palsa-1447. The sequence continues at coordinate 2,709 of CAISPT010000190.1, forward strand.
TACTGGAATGCCGCGCACGTCGCGCTCAATGGGGTCGACTTTGTGCCCGTTGAGGACGCTTCGACCCAGGAGAGGGGATTCCGGACGGGGCAGTTCCACGTCACCACGCTGTTTCCCATCAGCAAGGGCCCCGCCTACGAGGGGTCGGACGCCCTGCACCGGTGCAAATTGCAGAGAACCGAGTTCCTGACGTTCAACGTCCGGCTTGCGCCCTACTCGGATGCCCGCGTGCGAAGGGCGATCTCGATGGCCTTCGACCGAAGGAGCATGGTGGAGGCGGTGTTCCATTCCTTTGCGGAGCCGGCCTTCAACCAGCTCCGGCCGGGTACCGGGGGGTTCACTCCGCCGTATTCACCGGCGTTCAACAGCAACCCCGACGAGGCCCGCAGGCTTCTCGCCGCCGCAGGGTTCCCCGGGGGCAAAGGGTTCCCGGCGGTGGAGCTCATGCTGGTCGGCAGGACGCCCGAGATTCTCGCCATGGGCGAGGTGATCCAGGCCCAATTGAAGGACGCGCTGGGCATCACCGTCCATGCGTTGCCGACCGAGGAGAAGGTCTACCTCGATGCCGAGCGCTCCAAGCATTACGAGGTCATGCTGGATACCTGGGGATACCCATGGAACGACCCCTCGGCGTACTACCAAACCGCGCAGACGGGAAACCCCAACAACGACTCCGGATGGTCTGACCCTGCCTTTGACCGGGCGTTCAGGGATGCGGAGGAGACCACCGACCCCGGGGCCCGCGAACGTGCCTTTGCCGAGCAGGAGGCGCGGCTGGCTGATGGCGTTCCCTACGCTCCGCTCTACTTTCCCAACACACCCACGCTCCTCGCAAAGTCTGTAAGGGGCTGGGTTGACGGCCCAAACCGGAATTTCAGCTGGAGTTCGCTTTCACTCGCGCCCTAAGCCGGTCCGCTCACGCAAAGGGCCTAGATGATGCCTTCCATTTCGCACATCTTGAGCGCCTCGCCGCAGGTTCTCACGGTGACCGTGTTGGGCGCGATGTTAACGTCCTCGGTTCCGTTGAGTATTATGCGGCGCTTGATAGATTCCGTGTTCCATACGTTGAACGTGGGCCAGCTTGGGCCGGTGGCCACCATCACGATGTACTTGCAGTAGAGCGAAAGGGTGCCGATGGCCGTCACCGACAGCGGGGGCTTGCAATCGCCCGTGCACGGGACCCGTAGGCTGGTCTTTGCCGTCGTGATCACGCTGTTCTTGCGGGCAAGCACTTCGACCATGGACTCCATCTCCTTCTCGTTGTAGGCGAGCCATTGGTTGGACTGGGGCGCCGAGTTGACCACCAGGCAGTCGAAGGGCTCGCAGATGTTCGCGGGCTTCTTGATGGCGGGGTAGTCAAAGAGCAGGTCGGGCGGCCTCTTCAGAGGCGACTCCAGGCCCATCTTTGCCGCGATCATCTCGAAAAACTCGATATAGAACCTGCCGTAGTTGTACTTGAGTTTGTGGTTCTCCCAATACCCGCCCGCGTTCTTCCAGACGTCGATCGAGTCCGCCGACCTGTACTCAAACGGGATCAGGCGGAGGTTGGGGAGATCCCAGGTAAGCTCCAGGAGCTGGTTCAGGTAGGCCAGATGGGCGGCATGCGTGAACACGTGCTCGGGGTACTTCGCCGCCATCTTTCGCGCGAAATGCACGTGGGCGAGGTTGTCGCCCAGGCGGAGTCCGCAATGGGTGTTGAAGTTCATCGGGTCGTTGTCGTCTGAATTCTGTGGTGGCGTGTGGCGGGTCGGGGGGGCCGGATGGGCCCTATTGCTCCATCGAGGACCCAGACGGGCGTCCTTCCCTAGTAGTGGGCGGCCAGTTCGGGCTCCCTGCCGGCGCCAGCATCGCCGGGGGAGGAGACCGGCTCCCGGCTAAAGAGATCCTCCCGCCTCGCGCGGTACATGACCCCGGTCGAGACAAAGCTGGCGGCGATGTTGTTGGCCGCCTCAAGCGCCTCGGAGAGCGAATGCCCTTCGCCTATCAGTGTTGCCAGGACCGCCAGGACGGAGTCGCCCGCGCCCGACAACTCCTTGATGTTCACGTCGTGGGCTTGGACCGCGATCTCCGCACCGTCCTTCGGCACCGCTAGCATCCCCGACTTGCCCAGGGTGATCACAAAGTTCTGCAGGCTGTACTTGTCCATCAGGATCCGGCACGCCTCCGTGTCGTCGCATTCGGACAACTGTTCGCGGACCTTGATGCGCTGGAACTCGATCTTGTTCGGCTTGATCAGGTGAGCCCCCTCGAACTGGGAAATGTCGTCCCTCTTGGTGTCCACGTAGACCGGGATCTGCCGCGATTTGCACAAGGCGATAAGCCGGCGGCTGAGTTCCCGGGTCACGACCCCCTTGTTGTAGTCGATTATCAGGAGACTCGAGTTGCCGTTGAGGTGCTCGCTGGCTCGGGCGATGATGGTCTCGGCCAGCCGCCCGTCGATGGCGGCCGTAGCCTCCTGGTCGAAGCGTCCCAGGTAGCTGAGCTTGTAGTAGGAGATCAGGCGGGTCTTTATCGAGGTGACCCTCGAGTGGTCGGGCAGGAGAACCAGGTCGTCCTTGAAACGACTGAGCTCCTGGAAGTCCTCCAGGTACCGGCCGATGTCCCGACCGGAGATGGTGACGAGCTTGGCCGCGTGCCCCAGGTTGTGGATGTGCGAAAAGACATTGAACGCACCGCCGGCGGTGTTCTTCTCCTCGCGCACGTCAAGGACGAGGGCGGGGGCCTCTGGCGAGATCCGTAAGGCGTCCCCGTAGAGGAATCTGTCCAGGATTAGATCGCCTACGACTACGTAGTTTCTGTTTTCCATTTTTTAGCGGTGGTGGAGGGGGCGCTTTGCAGCGGTGCGGTGAAATTTCGGTGGAGTCCGTGGAATATTCCCAGGGAGTCGGTTTGGCGGAAAGCGGGTCGAATGTCCTATCCGTTGTCCCGCTTCAGGCTGATGAACGCGGGGGTCCTGCCGTTCCAGGCGTCAAGCATAGCCGCCCTGGCCTCAGTCCCGTTCTTTGGAAAGAAGGACCGGACGTTCTTGAAGGCCTTGACGGTGATCTCCGCGTTGAGAGGACGGTGGGTCGGGCCGTGCGTCGGATAGTCGGAGTATCCGATCAGGATCACGGGGAGGTTCTGCTCGTCGATGTCGATCTTGATCTGCTCAAATGGCCGCTCCAGCACGAAGGGGGTGATGGAGTACACGATCGGCCGAAGGCCCTCGAGGGCCATGCCGGCGGACATCGATACCATGCTCTGCTCGCAAAGCCCGAGATTGAAGAATTTCTGCGGCCAGCGGCGCCGGTACTCGGCCATTTCCTGCTCCACGTCGCCGTGGAGGAGGACAAGCGAGGGGTCCTGCTCAGCGATTTCTACCAGGGTCTTTCCGAATGTCTTACGCATAAATCACCTCGTTCGAGTTTACGGGCAGTTCCCTTAGGTCGTTTGCGGCGATCGCCTCGTGCTCGGCGTCAACCCACTTCGCATGCCACTCCGGCTTGTCCTCCATGAAGGAGACGCCCTTCCCTTTGATGGTGTGGGCGACGACAAGCCGCGGCTTTCCCATCTCGCCACAGTGGATTGCATTCGTGAGGTCGCCGATGTCATGCCCGTTGACGTGCCTGACGTCCCAACCGATCTCGTTGGCGCACGGACCTATCGCGTCTACGGGCAGGATGTCTCGGAGGTACCCAGACCCCTGGATACCGTTGAAATCGATCACGACCACGACGTTGTTGAGCTTTTGCTTGGCCCCAATGAGGAGGGACTCCCAGGTGGTGCCCTCCTGGCACTCGCCGTCGCCGATGAGCACGATGATCTTGCCCGGGCGGCTCATGACCTTGCGCGCAAGGGCCATCCCCAGGGCCGCTGGCATGCCGTGGCCCTCGCTGCCGGTCGTGAAGTTGACGCCATTGCTCGGGTCCAGCTTCGGGTGGCCCTCTAGGATGGGCTTAAGGCCCCTTTCCTGGAGGAGTACGTAGTAGGGCCAGCATCCATGGCCCTTGCTCATGATGAATCGGTCGCCCTCGCGCTCGTCGTCGAACACGCTCAGGAGGATCTCAACAGCGGAGAAGGAGCCGCCAAAGTGGTAGCCGCCGTTGGGCTTGGCTAGCTTGATGGTCTGCAACCGGATCTCCTTGGACCTGTTGCTCAGGGGCTGCAGGCGGGCCCGCTCCCTGAATGCAGAGACGATTTCGTGTGTGTTCATCTTATTTATGGTGTGAGGGTTTCAGCGGCCGACTCGTCCAGCGTAGCCAACAACAGTCGGCCCTGGTCTCCAGTTTGGAGGGAGTCGATTGCCTTGTTGATGTCCCCAAGGGGGAAGGTGGCGGTGATCACCTGACGCATCCGCGTCGGGTATTCCCGGTAGAGGGACTGAAGCTTCGGAATGTCGACATCCGGATCAAATCCTCCGCCCTCGCTGACAAGCACGCGCTTTCCGGTGAAGAGATCCAGTGCCGGCTCGATTCTTAGCGACGTTCCCGCTGGCGGCTGCCCGACAAGCATGAGGGTTCCACTCTTGTTCAGCGCCTTGAAGCCCTCCTCCATCATCCTGGGGTTTCCCGTGGTATCTAGAACGACGTCAAATCCCTTGGAGCACTGGGCCTTGAGCTCCGCCAGGAGCGAGTCTGGAGAAGCGACGAGTAGGAAATGGGTGGCCCCCATTCTTTTCGCGAGGAGCTCCTTCGGCCCATTGTGACGGTCGACCGCCACGATCTGGGATGCACCTGCAAGCGAGGCGGCTTGGATCACATTGAGGCCCACGCCACCGCACCCCACGACCGCGAGCGTCGCGCCAGCCTTAAGCTTGAGCTCCTTTGTCACTATGCCGTATCCGGTCGATATTCCGCATCCAAATAGGCACGCGACGTCGAAGGGGATGTCGTCATCGATTCGGGTGAGGCGGTTTTCCGCGATCAGGGCCATGTTGGCGAAGCTCGTGACAAATCCCCCGCCCACGGTCTGTCCTTCAAGGGTCTCGTAACGGGGGAAGGGGCCCTCGCCTCCACTTGCCTTGCGCCAGTGCAGGACCACCCGGTCGCCCTGTTTGAGCTTCGTGACCGATTCGCCGATGGCTTCGACGACGCCGCTTCCCTCATGCCCCATCAGGTGGGGCAGGAACAGGTCGGGGCCCTTAATGCCCAGGATCTCGTTGAGCTGGGCTCCGCACACCCCGCTGGCGTGGATCCTGACAAGGACCTGGTGGCCGACAGGCTTCGGCTTCTTGAAGCACTGAATCTGGAGCGGCTCCTTCTGTCTGATGAGAACGGCGGCTCTCATATCTCTCGGTCGGCGTGGCCGATTAGGGAGCAAATGTCTATGAGTTCGCCTCCCTGGGACATCCGCTGAACGGCATTCTGCGAAAAGGGATTCGCTGCATTCAGGAGAAAGTATCTCATTGAGAAACGGAACCCCGAGTCGGTGGCTTCGACGCCATCGGCTTTTGAATAGGTGCGATCGGGAAAGATGAGGCTGGTGTCCGACATGCGTGGAGGTGGGTCTAGGGTGGGTGAGGGGGCGTGGATCAGGAGGCCATCAGGCGTTGCTCCGTGCCCCACGCGGCGAGCTCATGCTGGCTCGGCAGGTTCAATCCCGAGGGCATGAGCACGAGGCTCCCTTTGAAATTGCCGCTGACGACCCGCCTCAAGTTCGCGGCGATGGTGGGATGGTTGGCCGCCGGGGCATACTGCCGTAGGAGCTCCTGCGCGTCCTGCGTCCTGCCGCTCGCAGCCAGGAGGCAAAAGAGGTTGTTCCAGGCCGCCGGCTGGGTCGGGTCGAGTTCGAAGGATCGGATGAAGCATTTGGCCGCCAGCCCTGCGTTTGATTCCAGCCGGCCTCCTCCCCACGGTGCGATGTAGCTCATCGCCCTGAAGCCCAGGTCGAGATGGACGCGCGCCTTTTCTGGGGCCGTCGGCGTCTCTACCCCGGCGCGCTTATAGAGGGCCTCTATGGTCTGGTCGTTGTGGTAGCGGGACCAAACCAGCTGGGTCTCCCCCGCGAGGGTGTTGTCGGCGAAGCTGATTGCCTGATTGTGTGCAAGGTAGCTCCCGAGGAAGAGGGGCAGGTGCTGGGCCAGGCACTTCTTTGCGAACCGCAGGTTGAAATCGTAGTCGCCGGCGCCCTTCATCGTGGCATCAAAGTAGCCGACCTGGGCGTGGACCGCCTTGCGCCACATTGGCTGCGGCCCGAACTGGAAATGCAACAGCGCGGCTGGGGCGAAGTACTCCGGATAGATGTACTGGTGGGTCCTTGAGTTTTCCGCAAAGGTTTGGTTGGGAACCGTGGAGAGGTAGCAATTGGCGTACACCAGGCTGACCTCCGGATTGGACTCGAGGGCTGAGGCCATGATCTCCAAGGCGTCTGAGCGATGCCGATCGTCCGTGTTGGCATTGGTGATGTAACGCCCCCTTGATAGGCCTATCGCCCGATTCCAGGCTGCGTAGAGGGTCTCCCTGGTCGGTGTCCGAAAATAGGCGATATTGGCATGTCTCTTCTGGTACTGCCGAACAATGGACGCCTCATTTTCCGGGGAGGCGCTGTCCACGATGACGATCTCCATCCTCCCCTGTATGAACAGGGACTGCTCGGTAAGGTCTTCGAGGCACCCTTCGATGAACCTCTCGGACTTGTAGGTGGATACTATGGCCGACACCAGAATTCCCGGCGATACGACCCCCAAGGGTGAAAACGGGGCGGAGCCCCCCTGATCAGAGATCGGGGAGGCCGGAGTCGTCGTCGGTTGGCTGTCCTGGCTGGGCATTTGGCGGGGCTGTGTTTGGCCTTGGATTGATTCGGTGTTCCTGCGGAGTCCGAGTTCTGCTGGAGCGTTCGGTCAGGCAGTCGCGAGCATTTGCTCGATGCACGACTCGATCCTCATGACGGAGCGGCTGGTGGAGAACTCCAGGGCTCGCGGCTGCGCGGCCTCCTGTAGGCGGGCGAAGAGATCCGGCTCGCGGGCCAGCCTTGTCAGCGCCTCTACAAGCGAGGTCGGGCTTTTTTCCTCAAAGTGCAGGCCGTCGACGTTGTGCCGGACGATCTCGCGGGCTCCGCCCGTGGCCGTGGTGACCACGACCAGACCGGAGGCGAGCGCCTCGATCTGGGAAATGCCGAACACCTCATTGCAGATCGAGGGGAAAACCAGCACGTTGGACCTTGCGAACAGGGCGTTTAGGCCCTCCCTGTCCAGAAAGCCCGTGAAGGTGACGCGATCGGAGATCCCGGCCTCTTTCACCAGAGCGATCAGCATGGCGACAAAATCGGGCGTTAGGGAGTCGCCGGCTATCTCGAGGGTGAAATTGACGCCCTTCGCGGCCAGCTCTACCGCGGCGGCCACGAGGGTTTGCACTCCCTTGTAGGGCATGACCAGTCCTGCGTAGCATATCCTGAGACGGGAACGCTCGGGCCGGATGAGCTTGAAGAAGGAATCCGTCCTCGCTCCCGGGTAGATGACCTCGGAGCGGGCGGGGAAATACCCCAGGTTGGAGACCTGCGTTGCCAGCCAGTGGCTTCCGGACGCGAGGCAGTAGTTGGGATGCATCGGCTGCTCGTCGGTGGTGTAGCCTGGTGACGAGAGTCCGAGGGCGTGAATGACGGGAATGCCGCTTTCGAGGACCGAATTTGCAAGGGAGACACCAAGAAAGTCCAGGTTGCCCAGAAGGACCACCTCGGCCCGCGTCGACTTTAAGGTCTCCAGGACGATCCGTGAGTTGTGCTGGATTCTCCGCGCCATTTCGGCCGTGTCCCCGATGTATTTTCCGCCGTCTGGGCCCCATGTCCCCGTCATTTTTAGGGTGCGCTGGACTTGCGGCTCCAACTCGAGCTCGCTGGGGCGTGGCGCCTTGGCGAGCGAGGGTTCGTCGCCGCTCAGGATGCTTACCTTGTGGCCACGTGCGCCTAGACCTCGCGCGAATTCCCAGAGTTGCCGACCGTAGCCGCCCAACTCTTGCGGAGGAAAGAGGTTCGTGACCACGAGGATCCTGCGCGTTGCGGCGGACTTCTGTGCCTGCTCGAGCCCGTTGGCCGCCCTGCTAGACCTGATGATGTCGCTTGCCCCCAACGATTCATTGAGCCGTGCATAGAGCGCGGTAGCGGCATCCGGCAGCGCCCTCAGTCGGGTGAGTTCGTCCAGGCAGAGGAGGCTGAGGACGTGCTGGCCCCGTCCTAGGCTCGCCGCCGCCATCATGACGAGCGCGTCGGGATTGTTTCTGTCGAGAGAGGCTGCGCGCTCGATGGCGTGAAACCGCAGATTCGCATGGCCGGCCTGCTCTGAAAGGTATGCGAGCTCGACGCATTCCGCCGAGGACGTGCTGCCTTCAATCGCACTGGGGAGGAGGGCCGCGAGTCTGTCCCGCCTATCCGGACGATTCAGCGCGCGGAGAAGCGAGATCGGGTTCCCGAGCGCATAATGCCACGGTTTATCGCCCTCGGCCCTGTAGCCCCACGCGGCCATCGCCGTTGCAAATGCCTCGTCGTCCCTCGTGGAGAGGATGTGGTTTGGGATGACCCCGAGGATCGCCGATTCAAGGTCAACGTGGCCGTCGTCTAGGCAAAGCACGCGCTCGCCCGTGGTCGGCACAAGCGGCTCGCCCCCGGAAGGCAGGGGAAGCACGGTGATATCCGAAAGCGCGGAGTTCTCCGACAGGATGGCCGTGTCGTTGCACCACACCGACAGGCCGGAAGACGTCCTGAGCAGGTCCATCACGGCTTCGTACAGCGGCAACCTCATGGATTGCGCCATGCCGAATTCAGACGAAACAACCGGGGAATCGATTAGTGCGTCGTGATTTGTGATAGGCATGCCCGGCATTTAGCAATACCGGTGCCATGGCGAAAAACGGGTGTGTTACCTGTTAGGCAGCATGAAATTACAAACATTTGGAGACGCAATCGAAGCGATTGCACCCGGGGGCATGCGAGGGCCCGGAATTTTCTGCCTACTTGGCTCGACGGTCCCTAGGGATGAGAGTCGGCGTGGGGGAAGGCGGAGCGCCGGTCCCCGCAACAGGACCCCGTGTCAGGGCAGAGGTGGATCGCGGGACCAGCTAGGGGCGCTAATCGGACGAAATCGGGCCCAGATGGGTGCCCAGTGCCCGCATCGCCGCGTCCAGCCGGGCTGTCAGGTCGTGCCAATTGCCAATCGAAGGATCAGAAGGTAGCGCCACGACCTTTGTCGTTCCTGAGACGGAAACCTCGGAGAGGTCCACGCCGGGGCTGACGGATTCGACAAGGGCCCGCTGGCCGTACACGGGTCGCCCACCCACCATGACCATCAAGACGTCGGCCGGGCTGGCATGGTCCAGGGCGCTGCCTCCCGGCAAGTCCGACTTCCTGATGATCAAGAGGTCCGCGCATGCTCCCCGCCGGATCGCGCCGATGCGGTCACCTGCGCCCGCAAGCGCCGCGGGGACGGAGGTGGCCATTTCTAAGAGCTCCGAGTCGGAAAAGACCGGTTCCCGTGATGAGGACTCCAGGGCGGCGGCGTAGGCAAGTTCCTCAAGCATGCCGTCACTCCCCGTCGGGCTCCAATCCGGAGCCAGGGCAATCCGCACGCCCGCCCGCTTCGCCGCCGCCACGTCGGCGGTTGCTCCGTATAGCTCAAAGTTGCTTCGCGGCGACCAGACCAGGCCGACGCCCAGGCGTGCCATTTCCCGAAACTGCTCCTCGTGGAGCGCGACGCCGTGGATCAGCGTGACTCCAGGCAGCAGCAGTCCCCTGGCCTTGAGGATGCGGTATTCCATCATGGAGCTGGCGTCGTTCGGGCCTCCCTCGGCCAGGTGGATCAGGAGGCTGCGGATACGGTGGGTCGCAAGTCCGTCGCGGATCTCCGAGGCGTCGCCTTCGCTCAGAACAAGGGGGTAGACATGGTAGCGCACAGGTTCCGGGGTTCCGTCGGGATAAATGCCGGAGCCCACATCGAGCATCCGCATCAAGCCGCGGTACGGCGGCCTGAAGCCAGGCCCCAGGTCCTCCGGGTACAGGCCCGCGAGCGCTGTCGCCCCGCCCGCGATCGCCTTCACCTCCGCGTAACGAGCCATGGCGGGCCCCAATCCCTCACCGATGAGGTGTTCGTGGGGATCAGCAAGTGCCTTCAGGTAAGCCGGGAGGAGCTGCCACTCGTAGCGGTTGGGGAATTTCATCCCCGACTTCCATCGCGGAAATACGTTCCAAGTCAGGTGGTTGTGAAGATCCACCAGCCCGGGATAGATCAGGCCTTCGGTCTCGATGACGCGCGTGCCCGCTGGCACGGACAGCTCCCCCACATCCTCGATGTGGGATCCGGAGACGATCACGGTACCGTTCTGGACCAGCCCCTCGGGGGTGACGACCCGTCCCTTCAAGGCGAACCGGATGCTCGTCTGGCCGGATGCGCGCAGGGCTGCAGCCCAGCATGCAGCGAAGAAAATCCTTCGGATCAGTCGGGCTAGGCGCATCGCCGGACCCTAGCAGGAACCCTTCCAACAGCTGGTCTGGAAAGACAATACCCCGAATGCCTGCGCCGGGGATCAATTGTTGCCCTGCGGGCAGGCTGCAGGGGCATCGCCGCCAGGGCGAGGCGCCGTCAGGAGAAGAAATCCGACGAAGACCCAACCGCCACATTTTCCGCCGGTGCGTCCGCAACGGGCGCCGCTCTTCGCCGGCGGGACAAGGCCGATCCCATTCTCTCCTCGAGCTTCGTCTGGGACGGGGCGGGCTGCACCTCGGGATCCGATTGGGCCTCTCGGCTTGATTTGCCCCTCGCCACAAGCTTGCGCAGTTCGCCGACGGACTCCCGCAGGACTTCTGACTGGGCGTTGAGTTCCTCGGCGGCCGCGGCTGTCTCTTCGGCTGCGGCGGCATTGCCCTGGGTCACTTGGTCCATCTTGGTGACCGCGCCGCCGAGATGAGCAATCGCATCGCTCTGCTCGTTGGAGGAATGGGCGATTTCTCCGACGAGCTCGTCGACCCTGCGAGCCTTGGCGACGATTTCGCCGAAGTCCCGTGCGACCTTGGCACTAATGCTGACACCCCGCTCGCTGCGAGAAACGGACTCCTCAATCTTCGAGGCCGTCTCGCGGGCCGATTGGGCCGAGCGCTGCGCGAGCGAGCGGACCTCATCGGCCACCACGGCGAAACCCGCGCCGGCCTCTCCGGCCCGGGCCGCCTCGACGGCGGCGTTCAGGGCCAGGATGTTGGTCTGGAACGCGATCTCGTCTATGGTTCTGACGATCTTAGCGATGCTTCCGGAAGATTCCTTGATGGCGTCCATAGCCTTTCTGAGCTCACCCATGCTCTCGACGCCCGAGTCAGCGGCACTCCGGGTCTCGTTTGCCAGGGTCTTGGCCTGCGCCGCGGCGCCGGCATTGCTCTTGGTCATCCCCGTGATCTCCTCGATCGATGCGCTTGTTTCCTCGAGTGAGGCTGCCTGCTGGCTCGCGCCTGCTGCTAGGGCCTGGCTGGCCGAGGAAACCTGGTTTGCGGCAGATGTGGTCTGCTTCGCCCCGCCCACGAGCACCTCGGAGACACGGTTCAGCGCGCGTTCGACGGAGCGAGTGATCACCGTGCCCAGAACAATTCCGCCCGCAAGGGCGGCAATCGTCACCCACACCACAACGGACCTTGTCTGGTCCGTGTGCCGCGTGATGCCGGTCGAAAGGTTGGATCCGTTGGAGGAGTTGAAGGCGAAGAGGGCGTCAACCTGGACCTTGCATTTCAGGTAGGCGGGCACGACATCCGAGCTCAGGAGGTCCGAGGCCGACACCAGCTTTCCCGCGTCCGTAAGAAGGATGTATTTTTCCCGGACCACCTTGTATGCGCCGAGGCTCGTGAGCAGGCTTGTGTAGATGGCGCGGTCCTCCGGTAAGGCGATATTGGACTCGTACTGCTTAAGGACTACGGAGATTTTGCGGTCGAGTTCGGCAAGTTCCTTCTTGGCGGCGGCCCTCACCTCGAAATCGAGGTCCTGGCTGAGTTGCTGCAGAACGATGAAGTACTGGGCGTTATATGCGCTTATTCTCGCGCTAAAGGTGACTCCTGGCATGACCTCGTTGTTCAGGCTCACCGCGTCGGCCTCGATCATCCTGAGGCTTTTCCAGGCGATCCCGCCGACGACGACGAGAAGGGTGCACAGGATCGCGATCGTGAACTTGAAGCGGGTGCCGATGGTGAGGGTCATGTCGTTGGGCGTGGTATTCCGCAATAGGCATGCGGCACAGACGGCAATTACCTTAGCCGTTGGCCATAAATGTAACAATTCGGCAGCCTGCGGCGCGAACATGGCCCGGTGCAGCAGAATTTTGCCCGCCGCGACGCGGTCGGACTCTTCACCAGGGCTCCGGCCGGCCAAGGGTGCCCCTTGCGCGGGAGGATTAGACCTTCCCAAGGAGCGTGATACGGCCGATAGGGAGCCACTCCGCCACCAGTATGTCTCCGTTCCTCAGGAAGATAGCCTGGTGGGGAGTGATGAACTTGCCCGGCGTGAACTCCGCGCGCGTCTGGTCGCGTCTGGAGCCGACCTTACCGTTAATCGCCTGGCCGTCGCCGAGTTGGGCCACCACCCGGTAGTCGCGGTCGAGCAGGCAGACCTGGCTGTCGAGGTCCGGGCACACCATGAGGTCTCCTTTGACGTGGAAGTTGCAAGGCATGCGCAAGTGGGCCTCATCCTTCACCGTCCGAAGGTGGGATCCGTCCAGGGAGAAAGTCTGGATCCTCCGGTTGCCGCGGTCGGCCACCACCAGGACCGGGACCTCTCCCCTGGGATCGATCCACTGACCGTGGGGGCAGTCGAATTCGCCGTCCGCATGTCCGGGCCGGCCGACCTCGCCCAAGAAGGCGCCCGCTGCCGAGAATCGGAGCATGTGGCTAGAGCCGTAGCCGTCGCCGACAAAAAAGTCGCCACTGGGGGCGAAGGCGGCGTTCGTCGGGACGAACTTGATCGGAGCCGCTCCGTACGAGGGATCCTCGGACGGGTAGCCGTGCTCCCAGAGCACCCTTCCATCGAGCGTGGTCTTCACGATCTTGCTCCTGTTGATGTCGCAGTGGTACAGGTGCTCCTCGGACCCCTCGGTATGGATGCCGAGCCCGTGGGCCCCGTTCCTGAACTCCTGGCCGAAGGCCCTGACGTACCGGCCCTCGCTGTCGTAAACCACGACCGCCTCGCTCCGGGCACTCGCCTTGTTCACGGTGTGGGCCACGTAGATGTTCCCCGCCGCATCCTGGCATAGGCCGTGGGTGTCGCCCCACAGCAGGCCGTCGGGCGGCAGGAGCCAGTCGTGCACGCACTCGTAGGTGTGCTCTCCGTCGCCGACGACGGGGTTCTTTGAGCCGGACTTGTCGGAGGCCCTCAGATAGAAGGAGGGCAGGGTGGAGGCCGCCGAGAGCGCTGCGAGGCGCGCGAGGAATGAGCGTCGGGATAGGGTCTTCATTTTGGGGTGTCGTTAGCTTGAGTGTTCGGTGGCCTAAGCGTCTCGCCGGTGTCGCCGAGGAAGCGCTCGCCGTCGATCTGGCGGGAAAGCTCCTGCCTCTCGGCCTCCATGCGCGCGATCCTGCGCTTGTTGGTCAGGGATTCCCCGAGAGCCTTCACGGCGCCAGGGGTGGCGGCCGTCTGCCATACGTAGAGCGAGCGGAGCCTGGGCAGGGCGCGCAGGTGATCGAGCCCCCGGTCCGTGAGCGCCGTGCCTCGGAGGTTCAGGTATTCGAGGTTTTTCAGGCCCTTGAGAGCGGCGAGGCCGGAGTCGGTGACCTTGCACTGGTCCAGGTGCAGCCGCGAAAGGTGGCGCATTGCGCCGACCGTGGCGAGGCCCGTGTTGGTAACGGAGGTGTTCCCCAGGTCCAGCCAGAGGACGGCCGGCCCGAGGGGCGCAAGGCGAGCGAGCTCGCTGTCCCCGAATGCCTTTCCCGCGATGCGTGCGTTCACCTCGACCCAGGGCCCGTCCGGAGAGAGGGGACGGATGATGATTGCCAGGTCGTGGGAGAGCCTCGCGGCCGCGGCGAGCGCGGCGGAGCGGTCTGGCACGGGCTCGGGGGGACTGCCGCCGAGACGGGATTCCACGATCTCGGACACGGACTCGGGAACGTCGAGCGAGGAGACCGCCTTGTCGTGCGGGGCGCCCGCATAGGCCCACCACTCCAGGATCGAGAGGTCGTCCTCGGTGAGCTGCGGCTTGCCGGCGGGCGGCATGTGCTCCTTCGATTCGAGCGGCAGCCCTATGCGGGAAACCAGCGAGCCCTTCAGGGGGTCGGCGGTGCCGACTGCGGGTCCGTGCTTGCCGCCCTTCGCGAGCAGCTCCCATGAGTCCATGCGCAGGCCGCCGTTGCTCTTTTCAGGGCCGTGGCAGCTGAAGCAGCGGTCCTTAAGGATCGGCTGGACGACGTCGGCATAGGCGAGCGCGTGGGCGTAGTCCGGGGGCTTCGGCGCCTCCGGGGCCTTGGAGGGGTGGATCCCGATCAATGCCC
>CAISPT010000191.1 GCA_903887455.1 uncultured Opitutaceae bacterium
AAAAAAGACGCAAGAAAAATGTGTGCACATCTTGACTAACTAACATGTTTACAACGAAACCCAATTAGTCGGCAGTAAAATCATAAGTAATTATTGAATAATTAGAAAGGAAAGAAACGTTCACGTGTCAGATACCAAAAAATCTATGCTAATTAGTGTGAAACAAAACGATGAGTCCGTGCAAGGTAGGAAGGTGACCCCGCCGTCGATGTGCCCCTCAAATCGGTGCGAACCGGGTCGTGGCCCAGACTGGACAGGCTCCGTGGGCTGTCGCCGCCTTGCTAGATCAAGGGACGTCGTAAACCTCGACTAATGCCACGCCCGTGTCGGTAGGTGTTCCAGCCGCGCCCGCAACCTGGGCGGTGTACCCTCCGGGAGGAAGGGTGACCAGCAGGGCGGAATCCAGGCTAGACGGGCTGTTCCAGGCGAAGGCCCCGACGTTCACGGCGACCGCTGCGATCGCCGAGTCTCCAGCCCAGGCACTGTTCAACTGCAGAAATGTTGACGAGCCATCCGCGTTGCTTCGGTAAAGTTTGAGCTGCGGGTCGGCCAAAGTTCCCGCCACTCCCAAGGGGGCGAGCGCCGGCCCTGAAGCTCGAATTAGGACGGTCTTCGACGTCGTGCCGCCGATCACAAATCCGGCGATTAGGATATTGCTCCCGGTCCCCACCTGCACCCGGGCGGAGATGTTGATGATCCGGGGTGACCCGGCGGTATAGGTGCCCGTCGGCGTTGCGTCGTAAACCTCAGCCAAAGCGACACCCGTGTCGCCCGAGGCTCCAAGGACTTGGGCTGTGTAGCCGCCGGGTGCAAGGGTCTGCAGGTACAGCGCTGAGTCCTTGCTCTTCGGATCGCTGAGTCCGAACGCACCAACCGCCGTGTCCACTGCGGTGATGGACGAGCTCCCTCCCCAACCCGCGTTGGTGAGCTGAAGCGTTGAACTGCCGTCCGGATTGCTCCTGAAGAGCTCGAGCTCCGGGTCGGGAATCGCTCCCGAGACTCCGAATGGTGCCAACGCGGGCCCGGTCGCCCGGATCAGAACGGGCTGTGTGCCGGAGGTCGCGAATCCGCCGCTCACGAATCCCGCGATGAGGATGTTGTTGCCGGTGCCGACCCCCGACCGGCAAGAGATATTGACAAGCCGGCCGGGGTTTGTGGTCGCCACGACCGAGAGCGAGGCGTTGGCACTCTGCGTTGTTCCGGAGCCGGTTGTGGCGGAGCAGGAATACGTGCCCGCGTCCGCCGCAGTCGCGGAGCTGACGACCAGCGTAGCCGAGGTCGCCCCCGCGATCGGCAAGCCGTTCCGGGACCACTGGTACTGAGGGGAGCCGGAGGCGGCGAAGCTGAATACCACTGAGGAGCCCGTTGAGACCGTCTGGCTCTGGGGCTGGGCCAGCGCCGATGGGGCCGCCGCCCCGGCCTCGACCGGGGTGGTGGGATCGGAGGTGCCGTTGGCTGAGACGGCGGAGACCCGGTAATAGTTGGCGTTTCCCGAGGCCAGAGTCGTGTCGTGGTAGGTGTTCGCGGTCGCCGCGACACTCCACGAGGTTTTGCCCTGGGTGAACTGGGAGTCGCTGGCGCGCTCGACTAAATAGCCCGTGACCGCGGCGCCAAAAGTGCTGAAAGGGGGCAGCCAGCTGACGTCGGCCTCCGTGGCTGACGAGAGTGCGACGGCCGGGTTTTGCGGGGGCGAGGGCGCCCAGACCTGGCTCGCGGGGGGCGTCGTCGGCAGCGAATACACCCGGACGTAGTCGACGAGATAGCTCTGCGGAAATTGGAGGCTTGAACTCGGGGGGCCCGGGAAGGCCCCGCCTACCGCCATGTTGAGCAGGATGAAAAAGGGATTCGAGAAGGCGGCTATGGAACCCGTGGCGATCTTTGCCGTCGCCACCACGTTGCCGTCCACCGAGTAAATGAGGGAGGAGGGATACCAATCGACGGCGTAGACATGATATGCGCTGGTGGAGTTGGAGGGGAGGTTGTAGGTCCCGCCGTAGTCGGCGGTCGATCCGTTCGCCGACCAATGGGTGGTTTGGTTGATCTGCGTCGTGGGGGCGCCGAGCAGTCCCCATTCCATGACGTCCATCTCGCCGCATTGCGGCCAGCCGACGGTCGTGATGTCGGTGCCGAGGGCCCAGAACGCGGGCCAAAGACCCTGGCCCGTGGGAAGTTTGAGCCGGGCTTCGATTCGGCCGTACGTCAAGGAGTAGAGGCCTTCTGTCTTCAGGCGCGCCGATGTATAGGTCCCGTTGGAATATTGGGCGATAATCGCGAGCGCTTTGCCGTCTGTGGCCGCGGCGTCGCTGACGATCACCGAGTTGTTCCGCGAATTCGTGTAGCTCTCGAGCTCGTTGTTGCCCCATCCGACAGGACTTCCCACGCCAAGGTCGTAAGCCCACTTCGTGGGATCGGGACCCGCCCCTTCGGGCAGGTTGAACTCGTCGTTCCATGCGAGCTGGGGAGAGGCCGCAAGAGCACGGGTGCCGGCGCCCAAGGCCAGTCCGAGCACGATCGCGATGGAGGGTAGCAGTTCCTGTGCACGGAAATTCATTGGAGTCCTGTGGGCTGGAGGAGAGCAAACCGAGGCGTCCGCGCGTGGTGCGCGACCGTCTGTGCGTCGCCTATCGGTGGGGAGGGGGGGCGATGGTGTCGCCCTCCACTAGGAGGCCTTCAACGAGGATTTTCCTGCGAGGGGCTTTAGGGTGAATGATCCGGCTCAACAGCCTGGCGACCGCGGAGGCACCAATGTCCTCGTGCGGCACCCGTATCGACGCCAGGCATCTGAGCGACTGCGGGGGCTCTAGGCCGTCAAATCCGGTGACCGAGCAGTCCGCGGGCACCCGGACACCGCGGGTCTGGAGCTCTTCCATGAGGCGGTACGCCTGGTGGTCGGCGGCGCAAACCCAGGCCGTCACCCCGTGCTGCTTCATGATTCCGTGCACGTGGTCGGTGATGTTCTCCCACTTGATATGCGGCCCGGCCTTGTGGACGTTCACAGCCCACTCGGGGTGGAACTGGAGGCCCAGGGTAAAGAGAGCCTCGACGAACCCGCCGAACCTTCTCGTCGCCCAATGGCCCTCGACGCCGTACTCCCATGTCAGGAATCCTATCTTGGTGTGCCCGGCCTTCGCCAGGCGGCTGACGAGCGCGAGGATCCCCACCGAATCGTCGGTGTCGATCGTGTCTATCCCGGGTGTGGAGTAGCTTTCGAGCACCGCTACGGCTGAGATCTTCCGGGCTATCATCGCCACCGTTTGCTCGGGGAAGGGGTAGATCAGCACGGCCCCGCGCCAATCTCCGCTGCGGATGTTCCTGAAGATGTTCTTCGGCCGGCCCGTGGGGTCGAAGGAGGCCGGGTTCTCAAAGCACACGTCGATCGCCACGTGTTCCATTCCCGCCCTCTCGCGGATTCCCTGCAGAATGAAAGGGAAGGTCGCCATCGCCACGTTCTCCGCGGGCACTCCGATCAGGATGCCGATGGTCAGGGGCTTGCTCTGGCGCGACCTCCTGATCGTACGGATCGGATTTCCGCGATAGCCCATCTTCGCGGCCAGGCTCTGAACCTTCGCTCGCGTCTCCGCGCTGATCGCGGGATGGTTGGCGAGGCTCCGAGAAACGGTCGTTCGTGAGAGCTTTAGCTTCTCAGCAATTGCCTGCTGATTGATGGAGGAGCTGATGGGAGGAGGGGCTTGCGGAATTAAGTGACGCCTCGACTGGAGCTGGGGATGAGGCGTGGGCGGGGAGGGGTCCCAGCCCAGGCATTACCGCAAATACCATGCCGCATTTCAAGTAGTAAAAATCATATGCACACTCGGTCGACAGTTTATTGCAAGGCATTGCAGCCGGCCCACAGATTCACTGCTATTTTGGCAAGAACAGCTGTGACTCTCCTTAATCAGAAACTGTGCAATAAATCATGCACACAAAGATTGACTTATTTGAGCCCGCAGCCGCTTCATGAGGGCACCTTGATCCCCGGTTACCCCCTTGTCTTGAGGAGTCAGGCTGCCGCCTTCGTCCCTTCCCATGATGGCCTAAAGGCCTAGGCCCAGCTCAGACAATCTCCGGCTCAACCCCTATGACCACATCGTCAACCGAACGTCTGAGCTTCGTCGAGAAGTTTGCCTACGGCCTTGGCGATACCGCCTCGAATTTCTATTTCCAGTTCTTCAATCTCTTCCTGGTCTACTACTATACCGACATCTTCGGCCTCGCGCCGGTTGCGGTGGGCACGATGATGGTGGCGATTCGGGTTTTTGACGCGGTGATGGATCCCGCGATGGGGGTGATAGCGGACCGCACCCAAACCCGCTGGGGCAAATTCAGACCATACATCCTCTGGGGCGCGCTGCCGTACGGCATCGCCGGCTATGTGATGTTCCTCAACCCGAACCTGACCAGCAGTGGCAAGCTGGTGTACGCTTACGTGACCTACGGCCTGATGTGGGTCGCCTACACCGCGATCAACATCCCGTATTCTGCACTGATGGGCGTCATGTCACCGTCCTCAGAGCAGAGGACGTCGCTATCGACGTTCCGCTTTATCTGCGCCTTCGCTGGGCAGTTTCTCATTGTCCGCCTGGTGGTGCCGCTTAAGAGCGCGCTCGGCAAGGGCAACGACGCCGAGGGCATCCGTTACACCATGTTGATATTCTCGGTGGTGTCGGTCGCGCTCTTCTTTTTCACGTTCTCAAAGACACGCGAGAGGGTCGCCCCTCCTGTGGACCAGAAGGGCGCCTTCATCACCGACATGAAGAACCTGCTCTGCAACCGGCCGTGGGTTGCCCTTTTCTTCTCAGCCCTTTTCACGCTCATCAATGCGGCCGTGCGCGGGGGATCCATCATCTACTTCTTCAAGTACGTGGTGCGTGACGAATCCCGATTCACCCTCTACGCCACGACTGGCTCCGTTGCCTTCATCGCGGGCGCCGTGTGCACCAAGTACATCCTGAAGATGGGCGACCGCAGGACCCTGATGATTGTCCTCTCCATCATCAACGCCCTCCTTATGGCGGCGTTCTACGTTGTCGATCCCCACGCCCACATTCTGCTGATCGCCCTCAACGTCGCCGCGAGCTTCGTCGTCGGGCCCACACCCGCGATCCTGTGGTCGATGTACGCCGACACGGCCGACTACGGTGAGTGGCGCTTTGGGCGAAGGACTACAGGCCTCGTCTTTTCCGCCTCCGTGTTCTCGCAGAAACTTGGCCTCGCCCTTGGGACCGGCGCGCTCGGCTGGCTGCTAGCGTTCTACGGGTTCGTGGCGAATGCCGACCAGGGGCCTGGGGCAGTGGCCGGCATACGCCTGCTCTTTAGCGTCATACCCGGGGTTCTGGCGCTGCTGGGGGCCTTTGCCATTTTCTTCTATCCGATCACCGACACCCGAATGAAGGAGATCGAGGGCGAGCTCGCTGCCCGCAAGGCGCGGCCGGCATGAGCGCCGGGAGCGGATGAAACACACCTTATGCCACAGTACCCCGGTATGACTCGCTTCGCATGCTTCGGCGCACTTGCCCTCGCGGCGTCCTTCGCCTCCGGTGCGCCCGCGGAGCCTTCGTGGACCGTCATCGAGACGGCAAAGGACAACGGGCACCTCATGGCCGACATCTCGGCCGAGGCCCCCTCCGCCGGTCCCGCGGCGGAGATCGTCTGCGACCGCTCCCAGCAGTACCAGGAAATGGAAGGGTTTGGAGGGGCTCTCACGGAGTCCTCAGCCTGGGTCCTCGCGCAGTTGCCCGCTGAACGCCGGGCCGAAATCTTGCAGAGGTATTACGGCGCGGCCGACGGCATCGGCTACACCCTTGCCAGGACCCATATCAACAGCTGCGACTTCTCGCTTGGCACGTGGGCTCTCGATCCGGTGGCCGGCGACACGGAGCTCCGTCATTTCTCGCTGGACCCCATGCGTCGCTGGGTGCTGCCGCTCATCCACGAGGCGCAGGATGTGGCAGGGGCCGGGCGCTTTCACCTGCTGGCATCGCCGTGGAGCCCGCCTTCTTGGATGAAGACAAACGGCAAAATGACGAACGGGGGAGGGCTCCGGCCCGAGTATCGGAAGGCGTGGGCCGACTACTTCGTCCGTTTCGTCTCGGCGATGGATCGTGAGGAGCACATCCCGATTTGGGCGCTCACCGTCCAGAACGAGCCCGAGGCGGTCCAGACATGGGAGTCGTGCGTCTTCACGGCCGCCGACGAGCGCGACTTCGTCCGCGACCACCTCGGCCCAGCACTGGCGGAAGCCGGTATGGGCGGGATACGGCTCTTCATCCTGGACCACAACCGGGACATCATGGACAAGTGGACCAACACGATCTACTCTGACCCGGCGGCTGCGAAATATGTGTGGGGAACGGCAATTCACTGGTACGTGAGCGACGATTTTGCGGCGGCCTCCCGCGCACACGCAGCGCACCCCTCCAAGGCGATACTCTTCACGGAAGGCTGCAACGACCGCGGCGAGGCTTCGGGCCCGTGGGAGCTTGGCCAATGGAGCCACGGCGAGCGGTACGCCCACAGCATGGTGAATGACTTCAGGAACTGGGTTTCGGGCTGGATCGATTGGAACATCGTCCTGGACCAGGCCGGGGGGCCCAACCACGTGGGCAATTTCTGCGACGCTCCGGTCATAGCCGATACGGAGACCGGAAAGGTCCGCTTCGAGTCCTCATTCTATTACATCGGTCAATTCAGCCGGTATGTGCGCCCCGGCGCCCGGAGGATCGGATCGACGGACGGCCCCAAGGGGATCGAGTCTGTTGCATTTGCCAATCCCGACGGAAGCATGGCGCTGGTCGTCCTCAACCAGGGCTCGGCCCCTGTCCGCTTCCAGGTACGCGAAGGCTCGGCTGTCAGGCTCGGCGAGATCCCGGCCCACGCCATCCAGACTTACATCGAGCGGCCCTAATAGGGGTTCAGCCGCCGGTGGCGTTGCTCCTAGGATTGCCCTAGGGCGGACCTTTGATCTTTGGGCGCTACCGCCCTTGTTCGCCGAGAAAACTAAAAAAGTGCGCATTGACGTGCATTTTTACAGTTGCGCGCGATCTAGGCGAAATTCAACTAGGATTGTCACGATGACAGTCACGGTGCTTTAGATTTCCGAAAAATAACATAGAAAGGCATTTAAGATTATTTGTTTGCCCTTCATGACGAGATTTTACGTGTGATTTTTGACCTATTCATTGGTGTCGAATCGTGCGCAAATTTGCCGATATTTTGGTATTTTGCGCACATTGTGAGTATAAACGTGCACAAATGTGTTGACTCTTTAATTTGCCAGCCGCTATTGCTCGGTCCGTTCAGGGAGGAGCTCCGCTTTTCCCCAAAATGTTCCCCATCACCCCAAGGCACTCCCCGGCCTGTTTTTCAGTAGCCCCAGCCGACCAAGCGGCAGCGCGATGCGATTCAGCGGCGGGCGGTGCCCCAAGATCAGCAACCTAGAACTACCAGCGCTACGCACCACCACCTCAGATGAAAATGCCCCCTGCCCAGTACCCCAAGAAGCTACTTCAGGCGCTATGTCTAGCGTCCGTGGCCTTGGCCGCCTCGATACCGGCCCGCGCGCAGACGGCGCCGGCTGCCCCCGCCACGGAGCCCTCGACCACGTCGGCGGCACCCGAGGTCGTCCTCGATCCGTTCACGGTCTCCACATCCAAGGACAAGGGATACGCCGCGACGAACGTCATCTCGGGGTCCCGAGTGGACACCGCCATCAAGGATCTTCCTATCCCGGTCCAGGTCATCACGAGCGAATTCATCGATGACATCGGGGCGACGAGCCTGCGGCAGGCCCTCTCGTATTCCTCGGGCATCATGCTCACGACCCAGAACGACCTTGAGAAC
>CAISPT010000192.1 GCA_903887455.1 uncultured Opitutaceae bacterium
CGGGGTCGGGGTGCCGCCCGGCGGGGCGGCAAGGGGCCCGCGGCCCGGAGGGGCGGGCCGGGCGGACTAGGAGGACTTCTTTTCCTCGGCGTCCGGCTTCTTGACCACGGAGAGCACGAAGCCCTTGCCGATCTCGATCTTGGTGTTGTCGCCGATCCGGACCACGAAGCGGTCGTCCTTCACGTTGGTAATAACGCCATAGATGCCGCCGGTCGTGATGACCTCATCGCCGGATTGCAGTGCGGCAAGCATCTTGTCTTGCTCCTTCTGCTTCTTCCGCTGCGGGGCGATGAAGAGGAAGTAAAATCCGGCAATGAACAGCAGCCAAACGATGATCATGGAGGGCGGGAACCCACCTTGGGTGGCGGGGGCGGCTGTCTGGGCAATCAGGTTAGTCATTTCGTGTTGCGTTGTTTATAAAGAGAAAACACGCATCTAACTGAATCCACACTTGCGAAGGCAAGCCCACAGTGGCCCCGCCTCGCCAAAAAACTTGAAAAGCAAATCCGCATCCGCTTGGTCAGCAGCCAAATCCGAGGAGCTCTACGGGTTCAAGCGCTGGGGCTCGGGCCACCTCTCCGTCGACACCGAGGGCTTCGTGAACGTGCAGCCCCTGAAGGACGGCCGGGCCATCCGGGTCCTGGACGTCGTCAACGAGTCCCTCGGGATGGGGCTTAAGGCCCCGATGGTGATCCGCTTCCAGGACCTCTTGCGCCACCGGGTGATCCAGCTGAACGAGGTGTTCCGCAAGGCCATCAAGGACGAGGGCTACAAGGGCGACTACCGCGGCGTCTTCCCGATCAAGGTCAACCAGCTCCGGGAGGTGGTCGACGAGATCGTCGCCGCGGGCCGCGACTTCAACTACGGGCTGGAGGCCGGCTCCAAGCCCGAGCTGATGATCGCGCTGGCGATGCACGAAGGCCCGAACCGCCTGATCATCTGCAACGGCTACAAGGACCACGACTACATCCGACTGGCGCTCCTCGGCCGGAAGCTCGGCAAGCGGGTGATCATCGTCGTTGAGCAGCTCTCCGAGATCGACGACATCATCAGGATCTCCGCGGAGACGGGTGTTAAGCCCATGATCGGCTTCCGCGCGAAGCTTCAGACCCGCGGAGAGGGCCGCTGGGCCATGTCGACCGGCGACAACGCCAAGTTCGGCCTCAACACGGCCGAGATCCTCTTCGCGTGCGAGAAGCTGAAGGCAGCCAACCTGAAGGCCTCGCTGCGGCTCTTCCACTTCCACATCGGCTCCCAGGTCCCCAACATCATCACGATCAAGAACGCGGTGATCGAGGCGATGCGCTTCTACTGCCAACTGGCCAAGATGGGCTTCCCGATGGGCTACATCGACGTCGGCGGCGGGCTCGGGATCGACTACGACGGGTCCCGCTCGAACTTCGAGAGCTCGATGAACTACTCCATGGAGGAGTACGCCCGTGACGTGGTGTTCAACGTGCGCGAGATCTGCCGCTCGGCAGGCGTCGCCGAACCCGATATCGTGAGCGAGTCCGGCCGGGCGGTCGTGGCCCCCCACTCCATGCTCGTCGTCGAGGTCTTCGAGCGCATCAACAAGCGGGAATCCCTCGGCAAGCAGCACCAGCCCAAGGAGAAGCAGAAGATCGTGGGCGACCTGGAGGTACTCCTCAAGAACAAGCCAAAGCTCGGGCGCCTCGAGCGCTTCCATGACGCCCTGCAGAAGAAGGACGAGGCGTTCTCGCTCTTTAACCTCGGGTACCTTGACCTGGAGAACCGGGCCGCGGCCGAGCAGATTTTCTGGCAGATCTGCGAGCAGATTGCCAAGGAGGGCGAGAAGGCCGGCTACCAGCCCGAGGAACTCCACGACCTCTCCAAGCTCCTCGCCGACCAGTACGTGTGCAATTTCTCGGTGTTCCAGTCGCTCCTCGACCACTGGGCGCTCAAGCAACTCTTCCCGATCGCCCCGCTCCACCGCCTCAAGGAGAAGCCCACCGTGAACGCCATCCTGGTGGACATCACCTGCGACTCCGACGGAAAGATCGGGAGCTTCATCGACCTGCAGGACGTGAAGGATTACGTCGCGCTCCACCCCCTAAACAGCAAGCCGTACTACCTGGGGATATTCCTCACCGGGGCCTACCAGGACATCATGGGGGACCTCCACAACCTCTTTGGCAGGGTCAACGAGGTCCACGTCTTCCTTGAGGACGACGAGCCCAACGGCTTCTACATCGAGGAGGCGCTCAGCGGCAGCCGGATCGCCGACGTGATCGAGGGGGTGCAGTACCAGCAGGAGGACCTCTGCCGCAAGATGAAGGCCCAGATCGACGCGGCCACCCGCAAGGACATGGTCAAGCCCCGCGAGGGCGTGCGTTTGTTGGAACTTTACGAGAGCCAGATGCTCAACAAGACCTACCTGAACATCGAGCGTTCGAACCACCGAAAGAAGAAGTCCAAGACATGATCCCCCTCACTGCGCGCGCCCTCCTTGCGGCGCTTGGTCTCGGAATGGCCGCCGCGGCGGCCGAAGCGCAGGATGCCGTATACCGGGACTTGAAGGCGCCCGTCGAGGACCGCGTGGCGGACCTCCTTTCGAGGCTGACCCAGGACGAGAAGCTTTCCCTCCTGGGCGGAGACCGCGACTTCTACATCAGGCCGATCCCCCGCCTCGGCCTGCCCGAGGTCAAGATGGCGGACGGCCCCCAGGGGGTCCGCAACTACGGCCCCTCGACCGCCTACCCCTCAACGATCGCCCTCGGCGCCTCGTGGGACCCGGACCTCGCCCGGGAGTTCGGGGCCTCCCTTGCCAACGACGCCCGCTCGCGCGGGGTCGGCATCATGCTGGCGCCGGCCGTGAACATCAACCGGGTGCCTCAGAACGGGCGCAACTTCGAGTACCTGTCCGAGGACCCCTACCTGGCCGGCTCGCTGGCGGCCCCGATCGTCGCAGGGCTCCAGGCCCAGGGCGTGGTGGCGACCGTGAAGCACTTCGCGGCCAACAACCAGGAGACCGACCGCGACACGATCGACGCCCGGGTCAGCGAGCGCGCGCTTCGCGAGATCTACCTGCCGGCGTTCGAGGCGGCCGTGAAACAGGGCCATGCGTGGGCCGTCATGTGCGCCTACAACCGGCTGAACGGGACCTACTGCAGCGCGAACGACTGGCTCAACAACCGGGTGCTGAAGGGCGACTGGGGCTTCAAGGGCGTCCTGATGTCGGACTGGGGTGCGGCGCACGAGACGCTCGGGGTCGCAAACGGGGGCCTCGACCTGGAGATGCCCTCCGGGGTCTTCATGAACCCGGCCTCGCTCGCGCCGCTGGTCGCGGGGGGCCAGGTGAGCCAGGCCACGATCGACGACAAGGTCCGGCGCATCCTGCGGCTCGAGGTCGCGAACGGGTTTCTCGACAGGCCGCAGGCCACCGGGACCCCGAAGGACGACCCGAAGAGCGACCTGACGGCGCTAAGGATCGCGAGGGAGTCCGTGGTACTCCTCAAGAACGACCGCTCGGTCCTTCCCCTCTCGGGAAAGCGGATCCGGCACATCGTGGTCCTCGGGCCCAACGCCGAAGCCAACCCCGCAGGAGGGGGTTCAGGACACGTGGACCCGTTCCACTTCGTGAGCCTGGTGGAAGGCCTGAGGAAGGCCGCGGGCTCAAAGGTGCACGTGGACGTGGTCCCCGGGCCCGGGCCGGGCCTTCTCGCCGCGTTCTCCAAGGCGTCCGCCTACGAGGCCCCCCTGAAGGTCGAGTTCCTCGGGGGAAGCGACCGGGACCGCAAGGTCCTGGCCAGCGCGACCGACACCCAGATCGACCGTGCCTTCGACTCGGGCGCGCCGGCGCCGGGGGTCCCCCTGTCCGACCTGGCCGTCCGCTGGACCGGATCCCTCCGTCCCGCGGCCACCGGGAACTACCTCTTCATGGTACAGAACCACGGCAACGTGTACGTCCAATTGGACGGAAGGAAGATCCTCGGAACCTGGTTCAACACGGGCGACGTGATCTATGCCTACGTTCCGCTCGAGGCCGGTCATTCCTATGTGCTCGAGGTGGATTCCAAGTACGACAACGTCGGTTCGCCCTCCGTCCGCTTCGGCTGGGGACCGGCGCCCGACGCGGTCCCGGCCGCCGACATGGCGCGGGTGCGCGCGGCCGACGCCGTCGTGGTCTCGGTGGGCTATAACCAGATGACCGAGGGCGAGGGATCGGACCGCTCCTTCGACCTACCGAAGGAGCAGCGCGAGCTGATTCGTCAGGCCGCAGCGCTCAACCCCCGCACCATCGTCGTCATCAATTCCGGAGGCGTCGTGGGCACCGCCGACTGGATTTCAACGGTGCCGGCGGTGCTCCAGGCCTGGTTCCCCGGGCAGGAGGGCGGCCGGGCCCTGGGCGAGATCCTGACGGGCAAGGTGAGCCCGAGCGGAAAGCTCCCCGTCAGCTACGCGAAGCGCTTCGAGGACACGGCCCCGTACGGGAACTACCCCGGGTCCAATGGCAAGGTCGACTACGCGGAGGGCCTCCTCGTCGGCTACCGCTGGTTCGACTCCAAGGGCGTGGCGCCTCTCTTCCCCTTTGGCCACGGTCTCTCGTACACGACGTTCAGCTACGCGAAACTCCACGTGGAGCCGAACCCGGAGGGAGCCTGGTCGGTGACCTTCGATGTCTCGAACAACGGGACCATGAACGCAGACGAGATCGCCGAGCTCTACGTGAGCCCGCCCGTGACGTCCAAGGCCCACCGGCCCGTCCGGGAACTCAAGGCCTACAGCCGGTTCAGCCTCGCCACTGACCAGACCATCTCGGTCACGATCATCCTGGACCGGAAGGCGTTCTCCCACTGGGACGAGGCCAAGGGGAACTGGGCGGTTGAGCCCGGGACATACACGATCCAGGTCGGGCCCAGCTCAAGGAAGCTACTGCTCTCCGCTCCAGTCGAGGTCGACTAGCGCCACTCGTGCCGCGGGTAGCGGCGCGAGAGCTCCGGCTTGATTTTGGGATAGATCTCCCGCCAGAAGCTGGAGAGGTCGTCCGTGACCTGGATCGGGCGCTGGTTCGGCGCAAGCACCTCGATCTTCACTGGCACCCTCCCCTGCCCGAGCGTGAACCTTCCCTCAATCCCGTAGAGCTCCTGGATGCGGGCGCTAAGGACCGGAGGTCCTTCCTTCGAGTAGGTGAGGCGCGACTTGCGCCCATTGCCCATGGTGAGGCGCTCGGGCACCGCCTGGTCCATGGCGGCTAGCTGCTCGGCGGTGAGCCAGTCCCTAAGCGTTGGCATGACGTCCCGGCCCTTGACACCCCGCGCCGAGGTTTCGCCGTAGCAGACCTGCTCGATCAGCGTCAGGCGGTCGGCCGGCGTGATGGGGTTCACCTCGTACTCGGGGAACCACTCGGCCATGCGGTTCACACGCAGGATCCACTGCTCCACCGACTCGTCCCAGGCGTCGATCGTGATGCGCCCGGCGACGACCTCCCTCGAAAGGAGGGCCGCGGCCTCGGTCGAGGGAACATCGTCGGAACCGGCCTTGGATTCGAGGACCAGGTCCCGGAACCTCCGGTCGCGCCGGGCCACGACCCGCTTGGCCGCAGGGTCGAATGAAACCTCCCGGACGTCCTTTAGCTCGCCGGGAAAAAGCTCCTTTAGCCACGCTTCCTCGACAGCGGTCGCGATGTTCAAAAGGACATTCACCTCCCCGCCCCTTCCGCCCACCTCGGTGATCTCGGCCGCCACGAGGAGCGAGGCCTTGCCGACGGCGCTCTCCCGCGCGAGCAGGCCGCGCCTGCCGTGGACCAGGTCGCACCGGAGCGTGCTGGCCTCCAGGCGCCGTGCCAGGTGGTCGGGAAAGCCGGCCAGCACGCACTTGCGGACCGCCGTCCCGTCCACCCGCTGCTCGGCCGTGTCCAGTCCCTCGGCCTTGGCGATCTGCAGGAACTGCTCGAAGAGCGGGCCGACCTGCCGGGCCGCCTGGGCGTGGACCCCGATGCGGCGGCACGCGTCGAGCGAGTACCCGGAGCGCTCGGCGTAGCGCCAGGCCCTCATCAGGAGGAAAAAATCGCTCTCGTGCTCCTCGCCGAGGAGCTCCTCCCGGGCCTCCTCGACGGCCCTCGGAACACCCCGCAGCAGGAAGTTCCGGCCCTGCGTGAGCGCCGCCATCATGGCCACCGAACGGACGCAGCCTCGCTCCTGGGCCTCGAGGAGCATCCTCGCGTAGCGGGGGTGCACGGGAAACCGGAGCATCCTGCGTCCCACCTCGGTGATGGCCCCCGAAGGGCCCGCGAGGGCCGCCAGGTCGCGGAGAAGCCCCTCGGCGCGGTCAAGGCCCTTCGGGTCGGGCCGCTCAAACCACGTGAAGGTGCGCAGGTCCTCTATCCCGGAGGCCTTGAGCGTCAGCACCACCTCCGAGAGGTCGAGTCGCTTCACCTCCGGAAGTTCGTGGAGGGACCGCTGGCCGTGCTCGCGCTCCGTCCAGAGACGGACGCACACGCCGGGAGCGGTCCGTCCCGCGCGGCCCGCGCGCTGGTCGGCGCTCGCCACCGATATCTTCTCCACCAGGAGCGTGTTGATGCCCCGCTCAGGGTCGAAGCGGGCCATCCGGGCAAGCCCGCTGTCGACCACCGCGGTGACGCCGTCGATCGTGAGCGAGGTCTCTGCGACGTTCGTGGAGACGATGATCTTGCGGGTCGCGGCCCGGGATACCGCCATGTCCTGGGCCTCGGGAGGGAGTTCCCCGTGGAGCGGCAGCGCGGCGAACCCGCGGAGCGCCCGGCTACCCTGGATCGCCTGGATCGTCCGGCCGATCTCGTAGGCGCCGGGCATGAAGACCAGCATGTCCCCCGGGGTGGCGCCAGCGACCCGCTCGCACTCGCGGGCCGCGACATCCCACACGGGATCGGCCTCGAAATTGACAGCCTTCGGCAGGTACTCGATCGCGACCGGGTGGGCGCGGCCCTTTGAGACAAGGGTCTCGCAGGGCGCCAGGTACTCCCGCAGGGCGCCCGCGTCGAGCGTCGCCGACATGACGACGATCTTCAGGTCGGGCCGCGACTCCCTCTGGACCCGGAGGGCCTTCGCCAGCGAGATGTCCCCGTAAAGATGCCGCTCGTGGAACTCGTCGAACACGAGGACGTTCACGCCGCGCAGCTCCGGGTCGAAGGTCATCTGTCTCAGGAGGATTCCCTCCGTGACGAAGCGGATCCGCGTCTGGCGGCTGGTCCTTGACTCGAGTCGGATCTGGTAGCCCACGATGTCGCCGAGGGCGGTGCCCATCTCCTCTGCGACCCGCTTGGCAAGCATGCGCGTCGCGAGCCTCCTCGGCTGAAGGACGACGACCTCGCCCCCGTCAAGGAACCCGTTCCTGAGGAGCATCTGGGGGATCTGAGTGGACTTGCCCGATCCCGTGGGCGCCTGCACGACGAGCCGGCCCGTCGCCGCGAGCGCGGAGACGAGCGCCTCTTGGAGCTCGTAGATGGGAAGTTCCCGGGGCGTCATGGGCGTTGTGAATAACCTGAGAGCAATTTAGTTCACCGGTTATTCACAGCAGCTAATTGTGAGGGAATTGTGGATAAGAAAAGCTTCACCATTTCGTAACCCCGCCGCAATCTCACCTCGTTCCTTGATAGAACAGTCGCAGCGCGAAGGCCTGAAAAACCCTTCGAAAGCACGGCTGAGATAATCCCGGGCGACCGGGGAAAGGACGGTGGCAGCTGGTGCCGCCATCCCCTCACCGCAGCAATGTGGAGCGA
>CAISPT010000193.1 GCA_903887455.1 uncultured Opitutaceae bacterium
CCCTACCATGAAAGGCGAGGCCACTGCGCCGCGCCTAAGGAGTAAGGTGTCGGATAGATCGATAGTTTGTACATAGCGGATCACATCTTGCCTGATTCCCGCTTCGAATAGGAGACCTCCCAGACGGCCCACTCTTCAACGACCATCTGCTGACGGATTACACTGAGATTCATGCCCCACATGTGTACTGGCAAACCGGTTTTCTTCTCCACTGCAGTGCATTCCAGGCGAGAAGCTACTCGATCATTTGCGACCGTCTGATCAAGGACCGAAAATTTGATACGACGATAGAGGGAGTGGAACGTCTTGATACGCCGCCTTAACCCATTCAGATCCCGATCGCCCGCCGAAGTATGACCCACGTAGGACTTTCCGATGACGGATGAGAGCTCGTCCAAGCGCCCGCTCTCCCACATGGAAACATGCCGACGAAATACGCTCCCGATGTCGTCGTCCGAACCGCGCCGAATCGGTCCGCGCGCGGCAATCGTCTTTCCGGCCGCACGGGCTCCGGATTCCAAACTAGGCGAGCCGGGCCGCTTTTCTTTGCGTGGCATGATTCCGATACCAAACCTTTGAGTGAATCGCTCTAAGGACGCCGCAGCTCGCGCCTCACAGGCAACCCGATTGAGAAAAGCGGCGGATGCGCCAAATGGCTAAGGTTCTTCAAAGGCGCAGAAAAAACACGGGCGCCCCGGCGGCTAGTATGGCTACGAGCTGCAAAGCGAGCACCCACAACGCCGCTCGCGATCCTTTTGGCAGCCACTTAACCCCGAAGAACGCGATCAACGGCACCTGGGCGCCAATGAGAAGCTGCCAAATATGGGCGGCTGCTCCTTCGTCCACTTGCCGCGAGGTGCCATAAATTGAGATATAGCCTATCACGACAGCGAAGGCGGTTAGCGACATCGCCACCGGTATATACCCGCTCGGGTGCCTGACCAAAACGAGAACTTCATTTTTTGTGTTCATATGCGGTGCTCTCGGCTTCTGGCTCTTTATCTCATTTCAGTGACTTTGTATACTCTACCCTTCTTGTCGTAGGTTGTCCACGTGCTGATCTGTTCGTCGCCGTCGAAGTAGCCCGAGCGCATCTTTGTACCGTCTTTGCGGAACAACTCCCAATAGCCCGTCATGGCTTCTCCAACTTTGAACCCCCGCGCC
This sequence comes from uncultured Opitutaceae bacterium, assembly GCA_903887455.1. Lineage (GTDB taxonomy): Bacteria > Verrucomicrobiota > Verrucomicrobiia > Opitutales > Opitutaceae > Palsa-1447. Next base: position 1,165 of record CAISPT010000193.1, read on the forward strand.
CACACCGTGCCATCGGCGTGATTCTTGATGTACCTTTTGGGGGTCGCCTTCTTGGCACTCATAATGATGCACGTGGTTCGTTTCCCGACGTCGAGGTGAACCGCTTTAAGGAAGGCGCGGCGCCTGCTCCGCAGGCGACGTGCATGACGCAGAAGTCGGTTCCGACGACTGGTTAGACATTCTTTGGCCTACAACAGGATAAGGTTACACTGCCTTCGAAGAGCGCCATCCGAGAGCCAACTTGCGGTTGGAGGTCGCGCAGTCGCGAAGGTAGAGGTTAATCAAGTTTTGATAAGGTATCCCTGTCTCATTTGAGAGCGCTTTGAAGTATAGGATCACCTCCTCCTCCAGGCGTATCGTTACCTGTTTTTTCAAGCGCTTTACGTATGGGTTAGGCCTCGCTTTACTGAAATCATACACCTTTCTCATGGTCATCCTTTCACGTAGGGTTGCATCTCTTTGGTACCGGCTTTCCTGGCCGAGATAATTCTAATCACGTTGTTGTTGCTGCGAAGACAATGAACGACAACCAGCACCCGACTTAGCGCGCTTCTACCCATAATGACGAATCGCTCTTCAAACTTAGAATGATCCGGGTCAGGAATGACGAGCGCTCTTTCGTCGTAGAATACGGTCTTCGCTTCGTCGAACGACACTCCATGTTTCGATTCATTAGATTTCGCCTTTTTGGAGTCCCATGCGAATGAGAGTTCATTCATCTCAGGCTGGCATTATGCCATAATGCTCCGGTATTTCAAGTGACAACGCGCAGGGATCACAATATGCTGTATATCCCCTGCGTGTGATTGCGTGAAATGTTTAACGTTGTTTATTCCGCCGACAGCGGTTCAGCCAATTCCACTAGCCATTTGTAGGTATACCATTGCGAGAAAGGCCTGCCACACAGAGCGCCAACCTGCCTTGTTCCCCATGATATATTTAGCGCTGCGGCATATTCACTTTGGCTACTCTCTGCATATTAGCCCATAGAGGCGCAGGCTAACAATGCAGGCTCTGGACAAGTCAGGTATTCGAGGTGAAGGACCAACGATTTTTCGATGCTAGTATTGAGCAGCGGCCCGGACAAACGCACCGGCCACCGGCGGCAATTTCCCCTTAAGGGCCGCCCTTTCGGGTTGGAAGAGCGTCCCAACGAAAAATGGATGCGCGGGGAGCTCGGCTCCACGGATTTCGCCGGAATCGTCCCAAGCCGTGAAATGCATTCCAGCCCGTTCCAGCACCGGTCGGTAGGCTGAATAGAATCCGAAATTGCAGTGGTAGCCCTCGATCGCCGTCTCTGCGCCATAGGCTCTTGCCAACCTGCTTTCCCTGGCAAAATGCACGGCCCCCGAGCTCCCCACCAAGGAACAGCTGAGACGGCCGACAATGATCGTGTCTGCTTCTGGGTTTGTCTCGGCGTGGTCCGCGTCGGCGAGCCCCGCCACGCTCCGCGCGAACTCAATCAGAGCATGCTGGAAGCCCCCGCAGGTTCCAAGGAAGGGAGTTCCCGACTCCCGGGCCCACGTGACGGCGGCAAGGGCCGCTTCGGCGTTCTCGTAGGGGCTCCCCGGCACGAGCCAGAGCCCGGAGTACAGGCGGAGATCGGTGGCGGGGCTCCTGAGGTCCGAGGTCCGGATCCAGTCCCACGAGACCTCAGCGCCCAGGCTCTCCCGCGCCAACTCGAGGGCCCTTGGGATCGCCTGGTGGGCGACGATGTCCTCAGAATAGTCCCCTAAGAGGGCCAATTTCACGCGGTTCACTGGAGTCCTTTCCGAAGTCGGGCTCGGGCGGAAGTGCGGTGCCGAGGACGGCGGCACCCATGACGGCGAGGACTGCCGAGACCGCGACAAACCAGTCCCCGTGGTCCACGTAGAAGCTGTTGCGCCCGACCCAGCGCTGGTCGCGCGTCACAGAGGCCATTGAGGCTCCCCTGAAGTAGATGCTCCCGTTCTCATCCTTCTGGACCCAGCGGATGCTGCCGAACTCGTCAATCCAGCCGCTCCAGCCGGCGTTGCCGCAGCGCAGGACCGGCCGCCGGGTCTCGATCGCCCGGAGGACCGAGTGGGCGGCATGCTGGTAGGCGGCGGCCCCCTCGCCGTACCACGCGTCGTTCGTCACGACGACGAGCGCGTCGGCACCCGAGAGAACCTCGTCGCGGGCGAGCCTGGGGAAAAGGTCCTCGTAGCAGATCAGGACGCCGAAGGCGGCCGCGCCCCGGCTCATCGGGACAATGAGCGGCATCGAGTCGTCCCCGGCCGTGAAGTCGTCGCCCAGGGGAGCGAATTTCCCGATCCAGCCTAGGAGGGGGCGCAGCGGGATGTACTCCCCAAACTGCACGAGCCGGCGCTTCGCGTAATAGGCCGTCTGGACGCCGAGCTGGGGGTCGACCACGAAGGCAGCGTTAAAGTAGTGCTCCGTGCCGGGCGACGGGCGCTCGATCGCGTCGGCGCCGACCAGCATGGGGGCCTTGGTCCTCGCCGAGAGCTGCTCGACATAGCGTACCATCGAGGAGTCGCCTCCCCGCAGGGGATACGGCGTCGTCGACTCGGGCCAGAGGATCAGGTCGGGGTTCAGGCGGCCGGCCTCGATCGTCGTCCGCGTCAGGGTCTGGATGATCGCGGGGGCCTTGGCCGGGTCCCACTTGACGGTCGCCGGCACGTCGGGCTGGACGAACGCGACGTTGGCGAAGGGCACCGTGTACCTTGAGCGGTGCGCCGTTTCCTGGATCATCACCGACAGGCACACGAGCAGGAGGAACATCGCCAGCAGGAACTCCTGGCTGCGGCGGCTAAGGCCCACCCCGCCCTCCCTGAACAGCCGGTGGGCGTAGGCAGCGAAGGCGACATTCGTGGCGACGATGACAAAGGAAACGCCGACCGCTCCGGTGTAGGCTGCCACCTGCAGGACGCTCAGGCGCTCCCACTGCGTGGCCGCGAGCGGCATCCAGGGGAACCCACCGAACACCCAGGTCCGGGTCCACTCGACGACGGCCCAGGTCCCTGCAAGTCCCAGCATCGCCAGGAGTCGGACCGCGGTCCTTCGCCCCACCATCCTCGGCATGGTCCACCAGGCGGCGAGGTACCAGACCCCAGTCCAGGCGCCGACGATGGGGCCCAGGATCAGGAGCCCCACCCAGGTGACCGGATGGAGCCAGGAGAGGTTGATCGTCCAGCCGACCGCCTGGGCGGCGAAAAGCGTCCAGGCGTAGACCTTGAACCGCGGCCTCAGGTAGGCCCAGAAGATGGCCGGAACCATGCACGCGTAGGCGAACTCCGGCGTGTGGAGCGGCGGGAACGAGACGACCAGGAGGACGGCCGTCAAGAGACCCACGATGGCCGGCGTGAGCCACGCGGAATGCCGCTCCCAAGGCGTCGGGACGGGCTCGTAGGGGTCGGCGCTCACGGGCGGCACTGCCTCAGGCGCCGTGGCAGTGCTTGTACTTTTTTCCGCTGCCGCAGGGGCAGGGGTCGTTGCGGCCGACCTTGGGGGCCTCGCGGCGGACGACGATCTTCGGAAGCTGCACCTCGGGCTCGGCCTGGGCGGGGGCGCCCTGGGTGGCGGGGGCCTGGGGCGCCGCCGGGGGCGCCGTCTCCGGGCCCTGGGTCCTCGCGCTCCGTGCGAGGATCGAGAGCATGTTCTCGAAGGAGGAGAGATTCGAGGCGCTCCGGAAGAGCCCCGTGCAGATCTGCAGGCGGACGTTGGCCATCAGCTCCTCGAAGAAGTGGTAGGCCTCGCCCTTGTACTCGACCAGCGGATCCTTCTGGCCGTAGCTGCGCAGCCCGATCGAGCGGCGGAGTTCCTCCATCTCTGTCAGGTGCTCCTGCCAGTGGTGGTCGATGGCGTTGATGACCACGTAGCGCTCGAGGCCGCCGATGGCCTCGGGGACCTCGGCCGCCTCCTTCATGGCGTAGGCCTTGCGGATCCTCTCCATGACGAGCGCCTTGATGGGCTCGAGCGCGGTGCCCGTCACCTCGTCGACCCTAAGGCCCAGCGGGAAGTGCGTGTTCACCCAGCCAACGAAGCTCTCTATAGCCGACGGGTTCGAGCCCCCGGTCTGGCCGATCCCGGCGATCACGAGCCGGCTCTCGATCTCCTCCTCGACCTGCTCGAAGATGATGTCCTTGGACCGGGGGGCGTGGATCGCGCCGTTGCGGATCCCATACACGACCTCGCGCTGCTGGTTGAGGACGTCGTCGTACTGGAGCAGGCGCTTGCGGATCGCGTAGTTCTGCTGCTCGACCTTCTTCTGCGCGGACTCGATCGAGCGGTTGAGAAGCGGGTGCTCTAGCTCCTCGCCCTCCTGCATCGAGCCCTCCATCAGGCGCGACGCCAGGTTGCCCTGCAAGAACAGGCGCATCAGGTCGTCCTCGAGCGAGAGGAAGAACTTGGTGAGGCCCGGGTCTCCCTGGCGCGAGCAGCGGCCTCGAAGCTGGCGGTCGATTCGGCGCGACTCGTGGCGCTCGGTGCCGATCACGTAGAGGCCTCCCTGCTCGCGGACGCCCTCGCCGAGTTTGATGTCGGTGCCGCGGCCGGCCATGTTGGTGGCGATCGTGACGGCGCCCTTCAGGCCCGCGCGGCTCACGATCTCGGCCTCCTGCTGGTGGAACTTGGCGTTGAGGACCGTGTGGATCACGCCGGCGCGCTTGAGCATGCGGGAGAGCACCTCGCTCGCCTCGACGCTCGTCGTGCCGACCAGGACGGGCTGGCCCCTCTTGTTCGCGCCCTCGATCTCGCGGAGCACCGCGTTGTACTTGTCGCGGCGGGTCTTGAAGATGACGTCGTTCTTGTCGATCCGGATGCAGGGCTTGTTGGTCGGGATCACCTGGACCGAGAGCCGGTAGATGTCGCTGAACTCCGTGGCCTCCGTCTCCGCCGTGCCCGTCATGCCGGAGAGCTTCTCGTACATCCTGAAGTAGTTCTGGATCGTGATCGTCGCGTAGGTGCGGGTCTCACGCTCGATCATCACCCCCTCCTTGGCCTCGACCGCCTGGTGGAGGCCGTCGGACCAGCGGCGGCCCGTCATCACGCGGCCGGTGTTCTCGTCGACAATCATCACCTTGCCGTCCTGGACGACGTACTCGATGTCGCGCTCGTAGAGGGAGTAGGCCCTAAGTAGCTGGGAGATCGCGTGGATCTCCTCGGAGATCACGGCGTAGCGCTGGTGGGCGGCGAGCTTGAGCTCCTCACGCCTTTCGGGCGGGATCGCGGCGTCGCGCTCCAGGTCCGAAAACTCGGTCGCCAGGTCCGGCATCATGAACGCGTCCGGGTTGTCGGGCCTCAGGTGCTTCCTGCCGATCTCGGTCAAGTCAGCCTGGTGCTGGCGCTCGTCGATCACGTACAGGAGATTCTCCTTTAGGTGGTAGAGCTCGTCCTTGTTCAGGTCGCTGTTGAGCTCGGTCTCCACCTTGTCGAGGAGCTTGCGCCACTCGGGGTTCTCCATGAGGCGCAAGAGGAGCTTGTTCTTCGGGTTGCCCATCTTCACCTGCACAAGCTTGCGGATCGCCAGGTCGCGCTCCTCAGTCGTGCGGTCGGGCCTGTCCAGGATCTCCTTGGCCTCGCCCACCAGGCGGTTGCACAGGCGGGTCTGGTCGTTCACGAGCCGGTCGACGCCGGGCCTGAGGCGGGTGAAGGGCTGCTCGCGCTCGATCGGGGCCGGGCCAGAGATGATCAGGGGGGTGCGGGCCTCGTCGACGAGGATCGAGTCGATCTCGTCCACAATGCAGTACCAGTGGTCGCGCTGGACCTGGTCCTCCTTGCGGGTCGCCATGCCGTTGTCGCGCAGGTAGTCGAAGCCGAACTCGCTCGCCGTCCCGTAGGTGATGTTGCGCCCGTACATCTCGCGGCGCATGTCGGGGGACATCTGCTGCTGGATGCAGCCCACGCTGACCCCAAGGAAGGTGTAGAGCTGGCCCATCCACTCCGAGTCGCGGCGCGCCAGGTAGTCATTCACCGTCACCAGCTGGGCGTTCCTGCCGTTGAGCGAGTTGAGGTACAGGGGGAGGGTCGCGACCAGGGTCTTGCCCTCGCCGGTCGCCATCTCGGAGATCCGCCCCTCGTGAAGGGCGATGCCGCCGATCAGCTGGACATCGAAGTGGACCATGTCCCAGGAGAGCTCGTGCTCGCACACCAGGGCCTTGGTCCCCACCAACCGGCGGGCCGCGTTTTTGACGACCGCAAAGGCCTCGGGGAGGATCTGGTCGAGGGTCTCCCCGTTCGTCACCCGCCCGCGAAACTCGTCGGTCTTCGCGCGGAGCTCGGCGTCGGACAGGCCCATGTAGGAGCGGTCCAATTCGTTGATCTTGGCAACGATGGGACGGGCTTTCTCGAGGAACTTCTTGTAGTGCCTCCCTACGAAGGGTTTGAGGAGAAACGACAGCATTATGGGGTAAACAATAGACCGCCGGCCGGCATTGGCAAATGACAAAATGCCTCGGGCCGGGGCCCCGGTTACAGGCGCGTCCTGAAGTAGGCGATCGTGCGCTTCAAGCCCTCCTCGAGGGGGACCTTGGGCTCCCACTTCCCGAGGACCTTCTGGGCGAGCGTGATGTCGGGCTTGCGCTGCTTCGGATCGTCGGCCGGAAGGCGCTTGTGCACGATCTTCGACTTGCCCCCGACGAGCTTGAGCGTGAGCTCCGCCAGCTCCATCATGGTGAACTCCCCCGGGTTTCCGAGGTTCACCGGGCCCGGGGTCTCTGTCTGCGCCATCATGCGCACGAAGCCCTCGATCAGGTCGTCCACGTAGCAGAAGGAGCGGGTCTGGGACCCGTCGCCGTAGATCGTGATGTCCTCGCCCTTCAGGGCCTGGACGATGAAGTTCGA
>CAISPT010000194.1 GCA_903887455.1 uncultured Opitutaceae bacterium
CCCTGGACGCCGGCATGATGGGGATCGGCGAACTCCTGCCGCAGGCTCAGGGGTACCCGCTCGACCACCCGGTGTTCCAGGGGGTGATGGCCCTGGCCGCCGCGCGCGGGCTCCCGGTCACGCTTCACGCGACCGACCCGCAGAAGGGGCCGGCTGCCGGCCCGCCGACGCCGCTCGGCCCCCTGGTCGACCTGGCCAGGGCTTTTCCCCGCGCCTCGGTCATCCTCGCCCACTACGGCGGCGGGATCGCGTTCCGCGGCGCGCCGGACGGCAAGCCGGTCCCGCCGAACCTGTTCTTCGACACGGCGGCCTCGCCGCTGCTCTACGAGGGCGACGTGTACCTGCGCAGCGTCGACCAGGTCGGCGAGTACCGCCTCCTCTACGGCTCCGACTACCCGCTCCTGGTCCGGCCCCGGAAGATGGGCGAGCCCGGATTCGAGCCCACGCTCCAGGAGATCGCCGACGCCCCCCTAAAGCCGGAGGCGAGGGCCCTCCTCCTTGGGGGCAACCTCCGCCGGCTCCTCGCACGGGGTCTTGCGGCGGGGGGCGGACCGGTGTAGAGCCATCGGGCGACATGGACTTTTCCCGAGTTACCACGCAGCTTAAGAGGAGCCTGGGCGCCAGGGTCGTGCGGACGGACGCCGCGTCCCTGCGCGAGGTGTCCTTTGACAGCAGCAAGATCCCGTTCCCGGTGGCTGCCGCGGTCTTCCCGCGCGACCGGACCGATCTCGCAAAGGTGCTTGCGCTCGCCAACAAGGCCTGCGTTCCAGTGACGGTGCGCGGCCGCGGCACCAGCCTCACGGGCTCGGCGGCCCCCGTGCGCGGCGGCTGGGTGGTGGACCTCCACCGCTGGAACCGGGTCCAGGTCGACGCCCAGGCGGGCCTGGCCCAAGTCCAAGCGGGGGCCACGGTGGCCCAGATCCAGGCCGCGGCAGAGGAGAAGGGCTGGTTCTACCCGCCCGACCCCTCGTCAAAGAAGTACTGCACGATCGGGGGCAACATCGCCTGCAACGCCGGTGGCATGCACGGCGGCAAGTACGGGGTCACCCGGGACTTTGTCCTCGCGCTCAAGGGGTTCCTTCCGACGGGCGAGTTTGTGGAGTGGGGGACGGCGACGAAGAAATTCTCGGCGGGCTTCAACCTCCGCGACCTCTGGATCGGCTCCGAGGGCATGCTCGGCATCGTGACCGACGCGACGCTGAAGCTGATCCCAAAGCCCGAGGAGCGCTGGACGCTCTTGGTGTCCTTCAAGACGGAGCCCGACGCCTTCAAGGCCGTCCTCGCCCTCTTCAGGCTCAGGGTGCAGCCCGCCATCTGCGAGTTCCTTGACCGGTATTCGGTCGAGTGCGCGGAGCGCGCGAGCGGAAGGGCCGTGTTCGAGGGCCAGGCGGGGCGCCCAGTCGTGCTCCTCGAACTGGCGGGCGGCAGGTCCGAGGTGAGGTCGCAGCGCAAGATTCTTCTCGCCTGGGCCGCGGGACACGGGATCGCGCACCGGGCGGCGAGGAACCGCGCCGAGGCCGAGAGCCTCTGGGAGGTCAGGCGGTCCTGCTCCGGGGCCATGTTCAAGCTTGGGGACTCCAAGCTGAACGAGGACATCGTGATCCCGATGGGCAAGTACCTGGCCTTCGCCCGGTTCCTCGAGAACCTGCGCAGGGAGTCGGGTCTACCGATCCCCACTTTCGGGCACCTTGGCGACGGCAACCTGCATGTTAACATCATGTACCACAAGGATGTGCCCGCAGAGTGCCGCTCGGCCCAGAAGGCGGTGAATCGCCTGATGACGAGCGTCGTTGCGCTGGGCGGCGCCATTTCCGGGGAGCATGGGATCGGGCTCGCAAAAACCCCCTTCCTCCGGCTCCAGCACCCCCCGGCCGCGGTCAAGGCGATGAAGGCCGTCAAGGACGCGCTCGATCCCAGGGGAATCCTAAATCCCGGCAAGATGTTCGATATCTTCAGGGTTTGGGAGAGCAAGCGTCTCGAGGTCCGCATGCCCTGGGACCACGCTTGAATTTAATTACGACTTTTCCGTTTGCCCGCGCAAGCAGGGCTGTCTCCAATTATGGGGCCCAATGCATTTAAAGGCCCTAAAACTCCACGGATTTAAGTCATTTGCAGACCCCACGACCCTCCAGTTTGAGCCCGGGGTGACCGCCGTGGTCGGGCCCAACGGGTGCGGCAAGTCGAACATCGCCGACTCGATCCGCTGGGTGCTAGGCGAGCAGAGCGCGAAGGCCCTACGGGGCGGAAAGATGCAGGACGTGATCTTCGAGGGCGCGGACACGAGGAAGCCCGCCCAGCTCTGCGAGGTGTCGCTGCTCTTGACCGAGTGCGAGAAGCAGCTTGGCAGCGAGTTCCACGAGATCGAGATCACCCGCCGCGTGTATCGCGACGGCCAGGGCGAGTACCTCTTCAACGGCCAGGC
>CAISPT010000195.1 GCA_903887455.1 uncultured Opitutaceae bacterium
TCTACGCGCTTCCTTCGGCCGGCAACCCGAAGGGGTTCGGCATGCTTGAGGGCCAGCGCCGGTCTATCCCTCTCTGGACTGACGGGAAGGATCCGGAAACCGTCGAGCTGCGGACGATTGCGCCTGAATTTGACGCGCAGCCCGAAGAATCGGCCGATTTTGCAGGGTACACGCTACGGCAGGTCGACCTGGCGAGCCTTCCGATCCGCCTGGAAAGCCTCGTCCCCATGCGCTTCACGGTCGAGGCCCCGGACCTCGGCATGACGGTGGAGACCCCGCGGCGTTTCGTTGCGGGGTATAGCGCTTCCGTGAACGGGCTCCGCGTGACGCCCCTTAGATCGCCCGATGGCCAGGTGATGATACCCATCCCGAGGGGCAGGAGCACGGTCGTGCTGACATACGAGGGTCCTGTGGCCGTCCGCCTTGCCTTCTGGGTCACGGTCTTTGGATGGGCCGCGTTCGCGGTTTGGCGCCTATTCGGATCGCCTAGCCCCCGGGTGCTGGGGGCGCCCATTGGCTCCGTGTTGTGGCGCCACCGAACCTTTTTTCTTGCAGGCCTGGCCGTCGCGGCCGGGGCGGGAGGTTACGCCTACCTTCACCGACACGCGCTCCCTCCCAAGCTCACCAAGGCGGGACCTCTTCGCATCCAGTTTACCCTGCCCTACGGGCAGACAGGGGTCGCCCAGCCGCTCCTAACCACAGGCCACATCAGCGCGGGATCCATCATCTTCGTCACCTGCATTGACGACCGGCATGTCCGCGTCTCGGCCGATGTATGGGGAAGTCTCTATGAAAGTGTCCCGATTGAGGTCGATTTCTCGCAGCCCCACTGGCTCACCGTCTCCGACAGCGCCCTAATGCCGGCAAAAGACCCGGCCCTCTTGTTGGTGAGCCACGAGGAGGCCAGCCACCTGCGCGGCGAACTCCGGATCGAGCTGGACGGGCATACCGTCATCCGAAGGACGTGCTCCGCATACGAGGCGGGCCCCGGGGAGCTCTTCATCGGGTCGGCCCCCTTTGGCTCTAACACCGTTGCAGCTTTCTTGGGCGAGATCCAGGATGCCCGCCGCCTCGCGATTCCACGAACGCTCACCCTTCCCGCCGGCCAGCACGCCCGCATGCGGTTGCGCTTCCCAAAAGGACGCGCCGGCACCAGCGAAGCGCTGCTCTCGGTCGCCTCGGGGAGCAAGGCGCGGACGGTGTTTGCAACCTACCTCCCCAGCGGTGCGATACGGATATCAAGCTGCGGTGCCGGCGGCTCTGAATTGCAAACCGCCGAGGTCTCTTGCGACGCGGAGAGCGAGCACGAGCTTGATTTCGAGGTGGGTGAAACCAACGACCGGACGCTGCGCCTTGAGGTGGGCTGTCTCCTCGACGGCCAGCGCCTGTTCGGCGGATCCGGCATCCATCCCGCGGGAATACCGCCTGTGCTCAATTCAGGCATAGGCCTTTACGGCGCTCCCGGCGTCGAGGAGCGGTTTACGGGCCCTCTGATGGACCTTTTCCCTGTGGCCGATGTGCCAAAGCCGATCACGCAGGAAGGCGGGACCGAGCACATCGTCGTGTCGTTGCCGGCCGACAGGCTGGGGCGAAGGGAGCCGCTCCTTACGACGGGGCATGCGGGCGCAGGCGACCTGGTGTATCTCGTGTACGAGGACACGAATCATGTGCGGGTTGGATACGACCACTGGGGCGCAGTAGGCACCCTCAGCGAGTCCCTGCCGATCGACTATTCGGAGGCTCACGAGTTCTGGATTACCTCACGGGCCCTGGGACCGATATTCCCGGCAAGGACCTCCGACCCCTTGATCGTGAGCGTGGACGGGCAGACTGTGCTCACGTCGACGCAGGCTCCCTTTCCGTCCCTTTTCAGCGAAGTCACCGTTGCGGCAAACCGAATAGGCGCCTCCACGGCCGACCCCGCTTTCAGCGGACGATTGGAATTTGCTGAACGGGTGCAAAAGCCGCCAGCTCCACGCTAGGGTCCTGTCGGCACGCGTTCTGGCATGCGCCTGCCCGAAGTATCCTCACCACCCGAGCCCTCGTGGTACTCGGCGTCGGAGTTGACGTTCCAAA
>CAISPT010000196.1 GCA_903887455.1 uncultured Opitutaceae bacterium
CAAAAAGGCCCTTGGAGCGGGTCCAAGGGCCTCAAATTGGGTGCAGGGGCTGGATTTGAACCAGCGACCTTCAGGTTATGAGCCTGACGAGCTACCAGGCTGCTCCACCCTGCAACAAAGGGAGGGTCAGCGTGCGATCCGCTCCTTCCCCTGTCAAATCCTTTCCCTATTTTAGGCGGATGCGCATCTCCGCCGTTCCGGCATCCGGGTCATCCAGGGCGAGGGTGACCGAGGTGGTGGTAAGCTTTTTTATCCGGATTCCCACCAGCCGTGAGTGGACCCTGGCGGTGAAAAGGTCGCCCTCCTTGTGGAGCTGGCCGTCCACCGTCAGCTGGGTGGTGTCGTTCATGGTGACCACGCCTCCGATCTTTGTGACCTCGATAGCATGCTTGAGGAGGACTTCGCCGCCCTCGGGTGCCGCGAGAGGCTGCACGGTGTCGGGCACGGCCGGCTTCGTCAGGTCCTTGCTGACAGGAGCTGTATCGTGGCTCACCTCGCTGATAGCCATCGACGCGGAGATCTTGAAGGGGTTCCCGCTCGCGTCGAACGGGGCGGGCTTGATCCGGTAGTGGTAGAGGCCGTCCATCTCGGCCCGGACCCGGTGGAAGCGGGCCTTTAGGGGGCTGTCCTGAACCGGGGCCTTTGCCGCCGCCGTCTTTATCACCGAGGGGGGAGGCGTCGGAGAGCGCACAATCCTCCAGCTGATCGCCCAAATGACGAGCAGGGACACGAGCGTGATGATCTGGCTGCGCTGGGACTTCATTTCTTCCCGAGGAGCTCAAGATCTATGTCGAGCAGGATGTTCATGCTGTCGGGCTCGACCCGCCTGAACGTGAGCTGCGTGATGTTGGCCAGCCTCGGCCCGGTCTCTATGGCGTAGAGGAAGCCCGCCGTCTGCTCGTAGGTGCCGGTCAGCCGGATGGAGAAGGGCACCCTCTTGTAGTGCGCCTTCGTGTCGGAGGCCACCGCGTTCACGGGCCTGAGCTCCACCAGGTGGGCCTTGGTCTGCTGCTCGATCTTGTAGAAATACCAGAGATTCTCGGCCAGGTTGTCCTCGATCACCAGGTTGTCCTCGATCCTTCGGGTCACCTCGCGGGAGGCGGCGAGCTCCTGGCGCACCGACGGCCCGGAGATGAGGGAGGCGAGCGCGAGCTCGGTGTCCTGCATGACCTGCCGGTGCTCGAGGTCGAGCCACTTCATGTTCCCGTAGATGTACCAGCAGACGAGTGCGCAGAAGAGGCAGATCCCCGCGCACAGGGCGCTTAAGGGGTGCCGCCGGGCGATCGCCAGCCACTGCATGAAGTCGGCGACGTTCATCGTGCCTTTGGCTTGAGGTGCAGGGTGATGGCGTACGTCATCATCTGCTCGTCCTCAAGCGACCGGTCGAGCCCGGTCACGTTGATTGAGCTGAAGCGCGGCCCCACGTCGGGATTGGAGCGCAGCTTGTCCAGATAGTTCCCCAGGAGCAGGCTCGCCCGTTCCGAGGCCTCGCGGAGTCGGCCGTGGATCACGAACTTGCCCTCGTTGAACTCGATTGTGTCGACCACCATCCTGTCCGGCAGGGTCTTTCCGATCACGCTGATGAAGGAGGAGATGAGGATCGGGTTACGCATCTCCGAGTAGGCGCTCTCGATCTTCTTGCTCTCGATCTCGTAGAAGCGCTGGAGCCGGCGGATCTCGATCACCTCCCAGCGGTCGTCCTCGATCTTCTGCTCGGCGTCCTCAATCTGCCGGCGAACCGTGAGGTCGGCGTAGGCGTACCACCCGGTGAAGAGCACGGCGGCGAAAGCGATCGCGCAGGAGATCGCGTACGTGATGAAGCGCATCCCGACGACGCTGTCCTCGGGCAATTCCGCGATCAGCCGGCAGTCGACGTGCCAGTTGGGCGCAAGGAATAGGCGTTCTTTGGCTCGGCTCATTGCGAGGCGGGTCCCGGCGTCAGGTTGGCCACCAGGGAGAGGGGCTGGACCCAGGAGGGCCCGAGCATCGCGTACCCCGGTGCGTCGAGGCCGACGGCGGGCAGCCATTTTTCATAGTCTGGGGAAAAGTACTCGAGGTCGACGGCGGTCGCCAGCGCCTCCTCGAGCCACGAGAGGCGCTCGGGCAGGTGGGCGCAGAAGAGGGCGCCGATCCGCTGGCCGGTCTGCATCTCGAAGTAGTCGACCGCGGGCCTAAGGTGCCGGGAAAGCATGCGGATCAGGCGCCGGCCGTGGTGTTTGAGCTCGTCGGTCGGCTGCTCGAGCATCTTCCGGGCTGCGGCGGCATCAGGGGCCGACAGCTCCTTCATGGCAGCCTCCTCGATCGAGAGCAGGCCGTGAGGGAGCGGGGGCGGGGTGTGGACCCCGTCTTTTCCAATCAGATAAAGATGCGTCTGGTTGCGGTAGATCTCGCAGGCCGCGATCAGGTGCGGGTAGCCCGTCAGGCTCGCGTAGCGGCTGAGGCCCCCCAAGAGGCCCGGCGTTCCAAGCTCAAGGCGCCTCGGCCGGACACCCCAGTCCCTAAGCCTGACCTGGGCCTCGCGGGCGGCCGACCAGGGCACCCCGAGGTAGAGCGCCATGCGGCTGCTGGAATCCGGGGTGAGCGGCATGCCGTCGCTCGGGTTGAGCGCCGCCACGTGCCAGGCCTTTGCGGAGACGATCTTCGCCTGCTCGGCTATCGCGTTGAAGAGGAATTCCCGTTCGTTGAGCCGGCGAACGTTGATGGCGTCCCTCTGGAAGATCCTCTCGGAGGGATGGAAGCCGCAGTAGGCCGAGACGAAGCGGCCTGCCCGGTCCCCGAAGTTCACGTCGAGCCAGCGTGCCACCGAGCCCGTGTCCGATGCCGAAATCTCTGCAAAGGTGTCGACCGTCAGCGGCCGCGCGTCCATGCGCCCCAAACGGGCCAGCTGCACACAGTGGTCCGTGAGGTTTATCAGAACACCGTGGCGTTCCTTGCGTTTGAACATGCGCAAGGAATTAGGTGATAGCGGCCTATTTCTGTCAATCGGCGTGAGACGGCCGGAAGGGGGACCTACGGGACGCTCGCCACCATGTTGCTGAACGCCGCCGGCGCGGAAAGGTTGTCGAAGGCAGCTCCGCTTTGGAGGGGGATTAGGGTCGTGTAGGAGGGCATGGGCTTCCTGAGCGCCAGGTCGTAGTGGATCGTGGGCGAACTCGTGAACGTGACCGAGTAGCCGACGATCGACCCGTAGATGGGCTGGGTCATGCTGCAGGTGATCGGAAGGTTCGGGAGGTACACGACTCCATAGAAGGGCTGCGTCTGCGACATCGAGGCCGAGAACCAGAGGTTGGTCGTGCTCATGATGGCCACCTTCTTCGGAAGCGGGGTGGCCGATGTGTTCTGGATGCCGTTGCCGCCAAGGTTCAGGCTCCCGTACTCGAGGAAGATCTGCAGGGAGGCCTGCGGGGTTGTGAGCAGGATCTGCGACGTGCCCGATATGACGACATTGCTGTAGCAGATCAGGACGACCGGGCCCTGGATGGTGACTGCTTGGCCACTGGCGAGATTTATCCCGTTGCCCACGTTGTAAACGACAGGCGCCAGGGCACCGGAGCTTCCCAGGGTGCCCGACTGGTCGATGGTCGCGCCGTCGCTTGAGACCGTGCCGCCTCCCTGGGGAAGGCTCGTGTAGTTGGTCGGGAGGTTCTCCAGGTACCAGGGCTGGTACGGGACGAGGTCCGTCAGCAGGCGGCTAGAATCGATCAAGGTACCCGAAGCGGTGTTGGGCCCGACGAGCTGGCCAGAGGCGCTGTAGGAGAACCAGTTGGTGGTGGAGGGGAAAAACCCGTTGTAGCCCGTTGCGTAGCCGTGGACGACAGCGTTTCCGAGGCGGACCGACGCGCTGAACGTTGAGCTGTTCTGAGACGCCAGGACGGCCGAGTATCCTGCGACCGCAGCCGAATAGTTCTGGTACGTGCCGGTCGTTGGGTTCGAGTTGTAGCTGTCCACTGTTCCTGCGACCCGGAACCGGACGTTTCCTGTCGTAGCCGCTACCGCGTTCACGAACAGGGGTGCCGCCGCCGTTCCCGGTGTCGCCGGAGCCCCGTAGGTGATCGTCCCGGAGGTCGTCGTCTGGGTGCCGCCGCCATTCAAGGGGAGCGTGAATATGGCCTGCGCGGAGACCGACGGGGCCGTCGTGTTGTAATTATTGACGGTGATATTCACCTGGCCCGTCATGCCGTTGCCGTAGTTGAGCGGCGTCGGATTCGTGCTCGTAAGCACAAGCCCGTTGGCGGTCATGGTCATCTGGGCCGTCGCCACCCCTCCCGACGTGCTCCACGACGACCAATCCCCGCCATTGTTGTTGATGTTGAAGAGGGCCTGCTCGATCCCGGCTTCCGCAAGCTCGTTGCAATGGGTAAGCATGATGCTCCGGGTGCTCTGGTTGAGCGAATTGTAGCAGAGCGCCAGGTAGCTCGAGAGGCTGATCGCAAAGACCATGGCAAGGCAGAGCGCCGCCAGCATGGCCGCGCCGCGCTCGTAACGCGGAATCGGGTCCCTGGGTGCAGGGGCCTTCATGGAGAATTTGGATCCACCAGTAGGGCCTGATTCTTCAGGAGTACCCTGGGGGAGACGACAGTAAAATTCGACTGGGCCCCGGTGACCGCCGCCCCGGCCGTGGAGGTGTAGTTCATGTACGCCTCCTTGATGTTAATCTGAGGGCTAGAGGGGGCGGATGCCGGTGGGGTGACGGTATTGCCCGCGGGATCATAATAACCGAAGCTAAAGCTGGTCAGATTGTTAAGGAGGGTGAGGGTCGGCCCCGAGCCCACCTGGCGGCTTAGCATCCCTTTGCCGGCGCCGCCCGACCAATCGAGGGCGTAGGTTATAGTCCCCACTCCCGGCACGGTGAGGGTAATCCGGGTTCCCGTCGTCCCAGCCCCGGGCTCGTTGGCCGTGATAGTCGAGGCAGAGGACACATCGCGGGTGAACCAATATAGCGCCAGCCGTGTTCTCGACTCGAGGCTCTCCGCGTTCACCTGCCGGGCCAGGCTGCGTCCGAGGAATATGTAGGCCGAGAGTACCCCCGAGAAGACGAATGCGGAGATCAGGGTCACCATCATCACCTCGAATAGGGTGAACCCACCCGTCTTCGAGGGGCGCCGGCTAGGACCGCTGGTACGCTTGGTTGAGACCATTATATCCGACGTAGGTCGAGGTCGCGCGAGTGTACTTGTGGCCTGTCACTCCGGTCCAGCTGATCGTGAAGGTGACCTGCAGGAGCAGCGGCGTGCTCGAATAGGCCGTCGGATTCTGGTTGGTCTGGGCCGGCTGCACGCAGGCCACCGTTCGGGTGAGCGTGAAGATGTTTGCCACCTGGGGATATTGGGCGACGAACGTGGCGAAGGCGGGGTCGTTCGACGAGTTGAGCGTCGTCGGGCCCGACGGGTAACCGTTGCCCAGGGGGGATCCGCTCGCCGAGTACCCGGCGAC
>CAISPT010000197.1 GCA_903887455.1 uncultured Opitutaceae bacterium
CCTCCGGAGCAAGGGGGGTCTCGGCAACACCTACCAGCGGGGGGATGTGAACGGCCTCGACTACCGCCGCATGTACCGGTTCCTAGGGACGCACGCCTACTTCGCGGACTGGATAGCCTTCAGGAAGGGACCGCGGGGTCGGCTGCTCCGGCACTTTTCAAGGCCCTCCGAGGGGTTCTTCCAGTTCTTCAATGGGAGCGGTTCCGCGCTCGCTGTCGTTGTGAACGCCGACTACTCGAAGGGCCAGGAGCGGCTGCTCTATGCCGTCAACCCGACCTTCTCCGACGTGTCCCTTTCAATCGGCGACGTTGCGTCCTCCGGGGCCTGGAGGCAGGTCGCCGACCACGAGAGGTTCCTGAACCCTTCCAGTCGCGCCGCGACGATCAGGGTCGAGCAGACCCTCGTGCTGCCGGCCCTCTCCTGTGGCCTGTGGATATCCGGGGCCTAGGGCCCCGGTGCCTCACTTTGCGGCGAATCGGTAGATCGTCGTGCTCTTGAACCGTTCGCCTGGCCTAAGGAGCGTCGAGGGGAACGAGGGCTGGTTGACCGAGTCGGGGTAGTGCTGCGTTTCGAGGCAGAACCCGGCGTAGGCACCGTAGGCCCAGCCGTTCTTGCCCACGATCTTCCCGTTAAGGCCGTTGGCCGTGTACAGCTGCACGCCGGGCTGGTCCGTCGACACTTCGAGCGAGCGGCCCGTGGCCGGGTCGTAGACCCGGGCCGCGAGGACCAGGTTCTTGCCCCCGCCGTCGATAACGTAGTTGTGGTCGTAGCCGTTCGTGTTTCCCGGCACCCTGCGGAGGTCACGACCGATGGGCTTGGCCTGGGTGAAGTCCAGGGGGCCGCCGGCCACCTCGGCGAGCACTCCGGTGGGGATCAGACCCTCGTCTCCGGGGGTGTACCTGGACGCCTTGATCTGCAGGACCTGGTCCCGGACGTCGCCCTTTCCGGAAAGGTTGAAATAGCTGTGGTTGGTGAGGTTCACGGGCGTCGTCTTGTCAGTCGTCGCCTCGTAGTCGAACCGGACCTCGTTGCCGTTGGTCAGGGTGTACGTCATCCTGACCGTGAGCGTGCCCGGGAACCCCTCATTGCCGTCGGGGCTCACGTGGGTGAAAACGACCGACGGACCGTTGGGGCCGTCGACCGCCTCCGCCTGCCAGACGACCTTGTCGAATCCTACGATGCCGCCATGCAGGGTGTTCGGCCCGTTGTTGATCGCCAGGGTGTAGGTCTTGCCGTCCACCGTGAAGCGCCCCTTGGCGATCCGGTTCGCGAAGCGCCCGACGACGGACCCGAAGCACGGGCTATCCGTCAGGTACTGCCCGAGGTTGTCAAAGCCCAGCACCACATCGCCCATCTTGCCGGTGCGGTCGGGGACGTGCAGCTCCGTGATCGCGGCTCCGTAGGTGATCACCTTGCACACCAGTCCGTCGGCATTGGTGAGGGTGTAGAGGTCGACGGGGGTCCCGTCGGGCATTTTGCCAAATTCCGACTTTGTGATGCTCGCTGCCATGGGAATTGCGGATAGGAGGATTAGGGTGGCCGTTGCCAGGAACTGGTTGGCCCGTCGGCCGTAGCCGGCGCGCAGGGGGTTTGTCACAACCGAAGCATTGGAGCGTATAGCCCCGCAATCGACAAAAAAGCGCGGGCCGCCCCGTCTACCTCTGCTCGAAGTGCTCCTCGATTTCCTCCAGGGTCTTTCCCTTGGTTTCGGGCAGGAAGAATGCCGCGGTCACAAAGTAGACGACCGTGCATCCGGCGAACCCGAAGAAGAGTGTCGAGTACCCGTACTTGCCCACCATTGGCAGGAACGTCGCGGCGATGCCCGTAGAGACGGCCTGGTTGACCAGGAGGGCGATGCTCATCCCGTTCGAGCGTATCCGGGTCGGCATGAGCTCCGAGAGGGCCAGCCACACGCAGACCCCGGGTCCGGCCGCAAAGAACGCGATGAAGAGGAACGTGAAGGCGGCGGTCAGCCAGCCGCTGGACTCGCTGGGGACCGGCGTGATGAGCGCATTCTCGATCTTCAGCGGGGCGACGCGTGCGGCGTCGAGGTTCGCGAACGGGTTCGAGAAGAAGGCAATCACCTTGTTGGCGGGCACGCAGCCATCCCGGCTGACGCTCACCGGGGCCGCCGCCGCGTCATTCGACCGCACGACGTTGGTGGCAGCGCGGAAGTCGCCGTAGGAGTAGATGACGATCAGGGAGGAGGGTCGCCCGCCGACCGCGGCGCCCGCAGGGCCCGCGGTCCCCAGCAGGCGGCCTGCCTCGGCGTCGTCAAAGGGCAGGCTAAGCGTCTGGTCGGGGGCGACCGCGGCCTGCACGGCCTCCCTGCAGTCGACACGCAGCTTCTCGGTCGAGCGGAACGTGGAGCCGGCCGCTACCAGCGAGACGATGATTCCCGCGCTTCCTACCGAGAGCAGGAACTTTCGGCCGCGTCGGTCGACGAGGGCGACGCCGACAATCGTCAGCAGAAAATTGACCGAGGTGAGGATCACGTAGCCCCAGTGGGCCTCCACGTCGGAAAGGCCCGCCTGCAGGAAGATGTTGGTGTTATACCCGATGATCGAGTTGATGCCGGTCGCCTGGTTGCAGGCGAGGATCACACAGGCCAGGACAAACGGGATCACGTACTTGCGCTTGAGGAGCGACTCGCGGACGCCGCCGCTTGCCGTGCTCTTCGCTTGCTCGGCGACCGCGACCCGGTCCATCTCTCCCATCTCGAGGTCCGCCTCCGCCGCGGAACGCGAGCGCAGGAGGGCGGCGCGCGCTTCCGCACCCCGGCCCTTGCGGTGCAGCCAGCGCGGGGACTCGGAGACGAGCAGGCTCCCGATCACGAAGAGGATCCCCGGGGGCAGGGAGACCCAGAAAATGCTGCGCCAGGCGGTGTCCTTGAAGGCGAAGAGCGTGGCCGCATCGCCCAGCTTCTCGACAGCGGCCACCCGGATGCTGAAATAGATGCCGATGAAGGCCGCCGCGACGATGCCGAGGGTGAGGAGCCACTGGAAGATGCCGGCGCCCTTGCCCCGGCTCGACGCGCCGAGGCACTCAGCGAGGTAGAGAGGCACGACCACACCGATCAGGCCCGCGCTGACACCCTGCAGCAGGCGGCCGAGAACCAGAAATTCGTAACCGTGGGACAGGGCGATCACCGGGATGCTGGCGACAAAGAGCACCCCGGAGAGCGCCATCAGCCATTTGCGCCCCATCGAGTCCGCCAGCACGCCGGCAAAGAGTGTCGAGATCACGCTGCCGAGGAGAACGGCGGCGACGATGAACGAGGTCTGCCCGGCGTTCAGGTGGGACGTCGCCTGGAGGTAGGGGAGGGCACCGGCTATGATGCCCACATCAACGCCGTAGAGAAGGCCGCCGAGGCCGGCCACCAGGAGCAGGAACCGGCTGTAGCGCGTGGTGGACGGGTCGGCCTTCGGAGAGGTGTTGGTCATGGAGGATTTTCAGCGCGCCGCGCCGGGCGAGGCCTGGGCCAGCCCGGGGTTGCCGGCCGCGATCACCTGGTCCCGCCAATACTCGTCGGAAAGGCCGGCTCGCCGCGCCTGGATGGCCGCGGCCCCGACCAGAAGCCGCATTGGGGCGAGGGCGGGGATCAAGGTGGCGGAGAGATCGGGCTTTGCCGCGTTGTCCATCGTCGCCAGTGCGGCCGCCGCCCGGTCGGGCGCCAGGGGGGACCCCGTCACGAGCGCGTCCACGGCGTCGGCGGCTGCGGCGCTCGAGTCGGCCAGTCCTCGGGCCTTCGCAATGGCCTCGCGCAGCCCCGGATAGGTCGGGGCCATCTTGTCGGCGACCTCGATTCCCGCCGCCCTCCATGCGGAGAGGGTCTGCACGAGGGACGTTAGCCGGGCTTTGTCGACGCCCCCGGGCGAGAATAACGCCGCATCGACCTCGACGGCGAACCTCCGCGAAGCCTCGCTCTCGGGCTTCGCGGCGTCAGCGATTCCGATCAGGGGGACTAGCTGGCTCATCCAGATCTGGCGATCGATGCGGTCGTAGCGCTTGAAGGGCTCGATCACGGATAGGAAGGCCCTTAGCGAGGCGACCCCTGGCGCGTCCAGATTGGCGCCAACCAGGTGGCGGAGCATCACGTCCGTGTTCCTCTCGTGGAGCGCGCCGGCCTCGGTCAGGCGCTGGCTAACGGCGGAGAGCCTGCGGTACATGTCCGGGACATCGCGCACGTTTGCGGGCGACCAAAGCCTCTCGGCTATAGCGGCCGTCCGGGGCCAGATCCTCGAGTCGATGGTCTCGGGAGCGACAAACTCGCCCCACATGGTGGCCTCTCCGCCGAGGATGTGGGCCTGGGCGGCAGGCGTCAGCTTCGAGGCCTCCGGGATCGGGTCCTGCAGGTAGTGGGCCGAGGCCGGATAGCAAAGGTCGATGTAGTAGCCGTTCGACAGCAAGCCGTCGAAGCCCATGTTCGCGGCCTCTGCCAGCGACTCGGCCCCGCGCCACGAGTGGATCACGCAGTCGCGGGGAAGCTCCGGATTAAGGATCTCGTCCCAGCCGACGACCCGCTTGCCGTGCTTGGCCAGGATGGCATCGATCCTCCGGTTAAAGTAGGCGTGCAGGCCCGCGTTGTCCTTGAGGCCCTTCTCGCGGATAAAGTCCTGAATCCGCGGGTTGGCGTTCCATTGGACGCCGTTGTTCTCGTCGCCCCCGATGTGGATGTACGGGATCGGGAAGAGCTCCGACATCTCGCCGAGGAAGTCAGCTAGGAGAGCGTAGGTGGCCTCCTGGGTCGGGTCCATGACGGGATTAAAGACGCCCCAGTGCCGCTCGATCGCGTAGGGGCCCGGGAGGCTGGCCAGTTCCGGATGGGAGACGAGCCAGCTGGTCGTGTGGCCGGGCACGTCGAATTCGGGAAGCACGCGGATGCCCCGCTCGGCGGCATAGGCAATGATGGAGCGCATCTGGGCCTGTGTGAAGAAGTTGCCATCGGAACCCTTAGCCTGGAGCTCGGGATGGGTTCGGCTTTCGATCCGGAAGCCCTGGTCGTCGCTCAGGTGCAGATGGAGGACGTTCAGCTTCACGACGGCCATGGCGTCGATGTTCCGGAGGATGACCTCGGCCGGCTCCCAATGCCTTGCGACGTCAATCAGGAGCCCGCGCCACCTGAACCGGGGGGAGTCGCTGATCGAAAAATAGCTGAGGAAGGTGCCCTCGGGCTGTGTCTTTGGTAGCTGGAGCAGGGTTTCCAGGCCGTGGAGCACGCCGAGCGCGGTGGCTGCGTG
The DNA here is from genome assembly GCA_903887455.1 of uncultured Opitutaceae bacterium. Classification (GTDB taxonomy): domain Bacteria; phylum Verrucomicrobiota; class Verrucomicrobiia; order Opitutales; family Opitutaceae; genus Palsa-1447. The sequence continues at coordinate 5,241 of CAISPT010000197.1, forward strand.
CAGGGAGCCGGTGAACCCGCGGAGCTCGAGGGTGTAGGACTCGTCCTCGGATCCGGTGGGGAACTCGGGGGTCTCGTGGTCGCATGTGATGTCCAGGACAAGCGTGCCCTTGGTCCCTGTCCCGTCCATCCGGGCCTTCCACCTGGCCTGTGCCCGGGCCACTGCTCCCGGGATCCGAGGATCGGCCACGCCCAAGAGGTTCACCGAAATGTCCAGGGGCGCGTGGACCAGCCCGTCGTGCACATGCATCACGGCGGGCTTGGGCATCACGTCGGGCTCCAGCTCCCACCCGGCTCGGGCCATTGGCGATGAGGCCATAAGCGCGCTAAAGAGGCAGGTCGCGTAAAAATTCTTCCGGTGCATATCTCTTGAAGGATTCGATCGCCTCGTATTCCGCGAGGCCCAGTGCATTGTAGGTTTCGGCGAGCCGGCGGCTCCGGTCCTCTGACCTCTGCCAGAACTCCCTGCGGTCGTCACCCAAGAAGAGAGCCATGTCCTTCTGGGTCTCGTGGCAGAAGATCGCCCTGCGGCGGCGCAGCACCTCCTGCGGGCTCAGCGGAACGGCAAGGTCGATCTCGTCGGTGGACCACTCGGACCATGCGCCCCTGTAGAGCCACAGCTCAGCTTCCTTCACCCAGGTCTCCCCGCGCAGGCTCGCCAGGGCGTCCCTCAGCGCGTGGAGGCAGAGGCGATGGGTCCCGTGCGGGTCGTCCAGGTCGCCGGCGGCATAAATTAGGTGGGGCTTGATCTCCGACAGGAGGGCACGCATCGCCGACCTGTCGGCCTCGCCCAGTTGCCTGCGGGCACCGGGCGCCGCATGGTATAACGGAAGGTCGAGGAAATGCATGTGGCCGCTCGAGACGCCGCAGACCCGGGCTGCGCTGAGCGCCTCCTGACGCCGTACGAGGCCCTTCCACTTGTGGACTTCCTCTGTCTCGGGCAGGGCCCCCTGCGACTCGAGCGTCTCGCACAGCGAACCGATGTTCTTCGCGTCCGCCTCGCGGGCGACCCCGGAATCCCTCACGAAGCGCAGCGCCCGCGCGAGGGCATCGTCGGAAACGGCATTTGCGCCCGAGACCTGGTAGCCGACGTGAACCTCGTGCCCGTGCTCGACAAGTCGGCAGAGCGTGCCGCCCATCCCGATCACGTCGTCGTCGGGGTGGGGCGATAGCACCAGGATGCGTTTCGGGAAGGTGGCTGCGGAGGGCGACCGGAGCGGACGTACGGGGGCGTCGCCGGGCCTTGTCCGTGCGGGGTCCCTGCCGCCTGGCCAGCCCGTGATCGTGTGTTGGAGCTGGTAGAACCCCGCCAGGTTGACCTCGTAGGCCGACCCCTGGATGCGGAGCAGGTCTTGGAGGCCCGCCTCATTGTAGTCGTCGTCGGTGAGCTTGAGGACGGCCTTCTTCCTCGTCTGCGAGAGCCAGACGATCGCGCGCCGAACCATCGCCGCATCCCACTCCAGGCCCTGGTCGGCAAGCGCGCCGAGAAGCCAGGGGGTGCGGTACCGGGTGAGGGCGCCCGCGGCGGCCCGATCCACCACGAACTGAACGTGGTCGTGCTCCTGGAGGAAGGAAGCGGTGATCTGGGGCGTCACCGGCCCCTCGATCGCGCTCCGCACGATCTCGGCCTTGTGCTGGCCCCACGCCATCAGGACGATGCGGCGGGCCTCGAGGATTGTCCGGACTCCTGCCGTCAGCGCGTAACGGGGCGTGTTGGGCTCGCCGCCGAAGTCTCCGGCGGCGTCCCGCCGGGTGAGCGCGTCCAGGGTCACGATCCGCGTCCGCGAGCGCTTCGGGCTGCCCGGCTCGTTGAAGCCGATGTGGCCGGTCCTGCCGATGCCCAGGATCTGGAAATCGATGCCGCCAGCCTGGCGGATCCTCTCCTCGTACTCTCTGCAGTGGACGTCCACCCCCGAGAGGGACACGGTGCCGTCGGGCACATGGGTGTTTGATGGCGGAATGTCGACGTGGTCGAACAGGTGCGCCTGCATGAAGTGCCGGTAGCTCCTGGGGTTCGACGGCTGGATCGGGTAGTACTCGTCCAGGTTGAAGCTGGTGACGTTCGAGAAGCTCAGCCCCTCCTCGCGGTGCATCCGCACAAGCTCGGCGTAGAGCCCGAGCGGGGACGACCCGGTGGCCAGACCCAGCACCACGGGTTTCTTCGAGGCCTGCCTAGATCGGATCAGCGCTGCGATCTCCCTGGCGACCGCCCGGGACGCCTCGGCGCTTGTCGGGAATACCGCCAGCGGCACGTGCTCGAATCGGTTCAGGGCTGCTGTCGATGGGCCTGTCATTGGGGTCGGGCGGGTGGCATGATCGTGTCCTCGTGTGCTGGATGGAATGATAATACCGTCGGGTCCGTTAAAAAATGGCAGAAATGACTATGTTTTTAACATCCCCGCCACAACGCCGCGGGCAGACCCGGGTTCGTTTGACATGCTTGCAGGCGCCGACGCAGGCTCCCTGCCTGCCGTGCCGACCGAGGATCCAACTCCGAGCAGGGAAGCCGCCGGGCGGTTACGGTCCGGTGGCCGCGCCTGGGCCCTTCGGCTTGGGCTCGCCTTGGCGATGCCGATTCTCGCCCTCGCCTGTCTCGAGGGCTCCCTTAGGATCCTTGGCTACGGCAGGCCCACGGGCTTCCTTATCCCTGACGCCCGTCCGGGATGGTACCGGACCAATCCCGACTTCGCGGGCCTGTTTTTGCCGGGCAACTTCGACCTGAGGCCATTAAACCTGAGGGTCTCCCGCCACAAGGCCCCGAACACCGTGAGGATCGTCGTGATCGGGGAGTCCGCGGCCCAGGGGGTGCCGGTTCCCGGCTTCGGCTTCGCGCCGCAGCTGCGCGCCCAGCTCAGGCACCGCTACCCGGGGAAGGAGTTCGAGGTCATCGACACGGGCATCGTCGCCGTCAATTCGCACGTGCTCCTGCAGATAGCCCGCGACATGGCCGCGTTTGAACCGGACCTCTACCTCGTCTACGCGGGAAACAACGAGGTGGTGGGCCCCTATGGCCCGGGCTGCGCCTACCTTTCGACGATGCCGCCCCTCTGGGTGATCAGGGCTAGCGTCCTGGTGCGCTCGACCCGCACCGGCCAACTGTTCGCAAGGATCGCTCGGCTCCTTTCCTCCGCCGGGTCCCGCCCTGCGGAGTGGGGGGGCATGGCGATGTTCGTGGACAACGCGGTCCTGGCCGACGATCCGCGCCTGTACTCTGTCTACGAGAATTTCGCCTCAAACCTAAGGGATATCGTCTCCGCAGCCTCGGGCGCCGGTGCCAAGACCCTGTTGTGCACCCCGGTGGCGAACCTAAAGGACTGCGCGCCCTTGCTATCGAAGAACGGTGCGTGGCTTTCCAAGCCCGAGGCGGAGGCGTGGCGCGGACCCTTCAACCGCGGCCGCCTGGCGTGGCTCTTGGGCGACGCACAGGAGGCTCGGGCCGAGCTCGGGGAGGCCCTCAGGATTGATCCCGAGTACGCCGACACCTCGTTCATGCTCGGATCGCTCGACCTCCAGCAGGGTGACGAGGCCTCGGCCAGGCGGCACTTTATCGACGCCCTGCACTGGGATGCGCTCCGGTTCCGGCCCGACGCGCCCATCGGCCAGGCCGTCCGCGAGGTGGCGCGCGCGTCCGGTCCCGGCGTCGGCCTTCTCGACACGGCCGTCGAGCTCGGATCGGACGCGGCGTCCCCCGGCGCGATCAGCGGCAGGGAGATCCTCTTTGAGCACGTGCACTTCGACTGGGAGGGGAACTATAGGGCGGCGCGCCTGATGGCCCGCGGGGCGGCTTCACTCCTGTTTGGATCCGATCCCGGCGATTCAGGCTGGCTCGACAGCTCCGCCTGCGCCGAGGCGCTCGCCTACGGCCCCCACGAGCGGCTACCGATGCTCCTGCGCATCGACGTGCTCACGCGCAAGCCCCCATTCACCGGACAACTTACCCATGTTGAGGACGAGGCCCAGATGGCGCAGGACATAGAGGCGTCGACCCGGTTGCGCACGGACCCCTCCGCCGTCGCCAAGGCCGCCGCGTCTGCGGGGCGGGCCCTGGAAGCGGATCCCTCAAATCCCGCCCTGGCCGGGATCGTCGAGGGGATTGACCTGGACCGCGGGGACAATGAAGCGGCCCTGGCGATGGCCCGGAGGGCAGAGGAGGCGCTTCCCGCAGACTACGCCCTCGCCGCAGACGAGGCCACGATACTCACCCGCCTCGGCAGGTTTGACGAGGCCGGCCGAATCCTGATGGCGGCGGCCTCGGGGCCCGACGTCGACCTTCTGACTCCGGCGCTGCAGGACTACTGGGTGAGGTCAAACCGGGCGAAGGAGGGGATCGCATTCCTCGGCCGCGTGCTTACCGGACGCCCGCGCGACCAACGGCTTCGGGTCGTTCGCGCCGGGCTCCTTCGGGCCTTGGGTGACGCCGAGGGAGCCGAGCAGGCGCTGCGCGACGTTCTCAAGGAGGACCCGTCGAGCGAGGAAGCCCTGGAGGGGCTGGTTTCGGTGCTGGCCGGTGCGAACCGCATGGGCGACGCAGCCAGGGAGAGCGAGGGCTTCGCCCCCTTCCAGCCCCGCAACCAGGCGAACAGCCTGAGGGCAGCCAAGGCCTGCGAGGCAAGGGGCGATGTTGAGGGCCTCCTCAGGAATCTCTCCGACGCCGAGCGCAGCGGGCCCGTGTCCGCGACCTTCGAGCTGACGCTTGCGCTGAAGTTCTACCAGCTCAGGAGGCTAGACGAGATGATGACCCACCTTGCGCTCGCCAGGCGCCTGGCGCTCCACGAGGGCAGTGCCTCGGTTTCCAGCTCGATCGACGACCTGATCCACAGGATGAGGATCGAGTGGGAAGCGGCGGCGCAGGCTCGCCCTCAGAAGAGCGAGTAGATGAACGGGGCGACACCCGAGCCTCCAAGGACAGCGAGTATCCCGACCAGAAGCAGGACAACGACAATGGGCGTCAGCCACCACTTCTTGTTGTGAGCGACGAAAGAGAAGAACTCGGCCACGGGGCCCCGCTGCCTCTCTCCTGCCTGCTTGCTGAAGTCGCTCTCCTTGTTGTCGGGCATTTCTAGCTTTGGTTGAAGTAGGTCTCGGCGGGCTTCTTGCCCGGCCTGGAGAGCCAATACGTCCTGGCGCCCGGGTCAAACCTGCGGGCAAGGGGGTCGTATCGAAGCAGGCGCATTGCGATCCCCACCGGTGTGATCACGCCGTAGAACAGCACCACAAGCGCGACGTACGACACGACGACCCCGACGGGGTACGTCACGTAGCTTAGGCCGAGGTAGGCCCACCTGAGGACCTTGGGCGAGCCCGCGCCCGCCAGCGGCACGCCGGCGGCCAGCACCCATGCGAATTCGGCGGCCGGGTGTCGGCCCCGATTCCAGAGGGCCCAGCCCAGGACCCCGACGAACACGAGCCAGGCGAACGCAAACACGGTGAGCTGGCGGGCTCCGGGGTTCTTGTTGATTCGGATGAGCGGCATGGGGGTAGGCCTCAGTCGTTGCCGTAGCGTCCCAGGTAGGACTCGAGGTCCGGCCTGGCTGCAGCGGGCTGCTCTTCCTTCAGGAGCACCAGGTCGTCGATCACCAGGACGTCAATGTCCGTGGTCATGAAGCAGCGATAGGCGTCGTCCGCAGTGCAGACGATCGGTTCGCCGCGGATATTGAAACTCGTGTTGATCATGACGGGGCACCCCGTCATGCCCTCGAACTTGCTGAGAAGCAGCGAGAGCCTGGGGTTGCGCGCGCGGTCGACGGTCTGCACCCGGGCGGAGCCATCGACGTGGGTGACGGCTGGAATCACGGAGCGAACCTCCGATATCCGTCCGAGGCCCGCGGGGGCCTCGCCCGCAGCCTGCCCCGCCGTGCGCTTGTCGGACCGCACTGGCGCCACCAGGAGCATGTAGGGGCTCTCGGTGCCGGGCTCCATGTTGAAGTACTCGTGGACGCGCTCAAGCGGCACGATCGGGGCGAACGGCCTGAACGACTCCCTGAACTTGATCTTCAGGTTCATCTGCCGCTGCATCTTCGGATCGCGCGCGTCCCCAAGTATGCTCCTGGCCCCAAGGGCCCTGGGCCCGAACTCCATGCGACCCTGGACCCAGCCGACCACCTTTCCGCCGGCGATCAGGCCTGCGACCTCCGTGCACAGATCCGCCTCGGATGGCGGGCGCCTGTAGACGGCCCCCTTCCCGCGGAGCACGGCCTCGGTCTCCACGGGGTCGCAGGCCGGGCCTAGCAGGGACCCGCGCTGGCTGTCGGGCGTGGTCGGCGTCCGCTCGTTCTCAAGAAGCTGGTGCCACACGAACAGCGCCGCTCCGAGGGCCCCTCCGGCATCCCCTGATGCGGGCTGGATCCACATCCGCTCGAAGCCGGACTCCCTCAACAGGCGGCCGTTGCCCACGCAGTTCAGCGCCACGCCGCCCGCGAGGCAGAGGTTCCTGGAGCCCGTTAGCGCCCGAAGGTGCCTTGCCGAGCGAAGCATGATCATCTCGGTGACCTGCTGGATCGACGCGGCAAGATCGCATTCGCGCTCCGTTATTGGGGATTCGGGCTTTCGGGGCGGCCCGCCGAAAAGCGCGTCGAAGCCGCCCGAGGTCATCGTGAGCCCGGCGCAGTAGTTAAAGTACGAGAGATCCAGGCGGAACGAGCCGTCGTCCCGAAGATCCATGAGCTTCTCGGCTATCAGGCCCGCGTACTTCGGCCTGCCGAACGGAGCCAGGCCCATGAGCTTGTACTCGCCGCTGTTCACGCGGAAGCCGCAGAAGTAGGTGAAAGCCGAATAGAGGAGCCCAAGGGAGTGGGGGAAGCGCATCTCGTGGCTGAGGGCGATCTGGTTGCCCCTGCCGTGGCCGAGGGTCGCTGTCGCCCACTCCCCTACGCCGTCCAGCGTAAGGATCGCGGCTTCCTCGAAGGGGGACGGGAAGAAGGCGCTCGCGGCATGCGACTCATGGTGCTCCGGGAACACGATCCGTCGGGTGTACGCACCCCCTAGCCCCTTTGAGATTTGCTCGGGCAGCCGCAGCTTCTCGTGGATCCACTGGGGAAGGGCCATGGCAAATGACCTGAATCCCAGGGGTGCCACGGCCAGGTAGGTTTCCAGGAGCCTTTCGAACTTGAGGAAGGGCTTCTCGTAAAAAGCGACATGGTCGATCTCCCCTGCCGTCAGGCCGGCCTCCTTCAGGCAGTAGTCCACGGCGTGACTGGGGAACCCGCTGTCATGCTTCACCCGGGTGAAGCGCTCCTCCTGTGCCGCCGCCACGACTGATCCGTCGACCACCAGGGCGGCGGCAGAGTCGTGGTAGTAGGCCGAGATTCCTAGGATCGCCTTCATCGAGCCCACAGGCGGGGATCGGTCGGCTCAGGCGTGATTCGGGGCATGCGTCGTAGGATGCCGGATTTGCGCACGGCACGCCATCCTGTTTCCGCCCATTAAAAAAAGTGGGCCCGGATGCCTAAGCATCCGGGCCCAGTGTCCCTGCCGTCCCTAGTCGCGGGGACTATGCCTAACCCCGCGAAGGCCTCAGAAGTTCCAGTGGAGCGATACCGAGTAGGTCCTGCCGAACTTGTAGGCGTCGGCGAAGAGCGACGGCCCGTTCGGGTTCTGGAAGGTCTGGCGGTAGGTCTCGTCGAGCAGGTTGGTCGCCGACACGAGCACCGACAGGTTCTTCGTGATGTTGATCTGGGCATTCGCGTCCACCTCCGTGTACGGCGCCGTGATAACCTGGCCCGTCCCGTTGAACGAGGCCGAGGTGTAGCTGTCGCGCCGCGAGTATGTCAGGCGCAGCAGTCCGTACTTGTTCTCAATGTACGGGCTCAGGTTGAACGTATTCTTCGAGGAGAAGGGCAGTGGCCCGTTCAGCCCGGAGGTGTGGAGGAGCGTGTAGTTGGCCGAGAATCCGAGTCCATACGCGAACACCTGCTGGTAGGATACCGATGCACCCTCGGACTTGGCGGCGCCGCCGTTGGACGGGCGGGTGATCGAGTAGGTCTCGGTCGGGTTGCCGGGCAGCGAGTAGTCCTTCCACTGCTCGGGGTTGGTGGCGTTCAGGATGTAGTTGCTGATGTCCTTGTAGAACAGGCTGACAGCCAGTGCCGAGTTCTTGGCGAAGTAGAACTCGTAGCTCGCGTCGATGTTGGTCGACTCGTACGGCTTCAGGTTGGCGTTGCCGCCGATGCCGCCGAGGCTCGAGTCGTAGAGCTGCACGTAGTTGGCCTCGGCTGCCGTGTTCGGGCGGGCGATGACCTCGGACACCGCGAACCTCAGGAGCTGGTCGTTCGCGAGGTCGTAAACCAGGTTCACCGCGGGCAGGAAGTTGGTGTAGGTGCTCTGGTTGGACATGAGGGTCGGCGAACCGGGGGTGCTCAGGTTGTAGCTGGCGCTCGTCGTCGTCGTCTGAACGAAGCGCGCGCCGAAGTTCCCGCTCAGGGGGCCGTCGCTAAACGTGCCCTCCGCATAGGCGGCGTTGATGCGCTCGTCGATAGTGAAGGTCGGCGTGGCCGTGAAGACGGCCCCGTCGGACGGCGGGGTCGAGTCAAAGAGCTGCAGGAGCGTCTTGCCCGAGGTGCCGCTCGGCAGGTTTCCGATGAAGCTCGCGACCGTGCCATAGGAGTTCAGCAGAACGTGCTGGGACATCGAGGGCGTGATACCGGAGAGGCCGGACAGGTAGTTGGAGGGAGCGGCGGACACGCCGAGCGCCGAGAGGGGAGTCGTGACCTCGGCCGCGCCAGGGACACTGACGACATTGCCCGTCTCGCCGGCCTTGTGGTCGCTGATGCGAAGGCCCGCCTCGAACTTCTTCACTGCACCCTTGAGCGGAACCGATAGGTCGATCTGGATCCACTTCTCGTCGTCGGCCTCGGGATTGCTCGCGATGTTGCCGTAATCGAAGCTCGGCTCTCCGGAGCTGCCGAAGTCGGCGCCGCTGTTGAGGTTCGCGGCCGTCGGGTCGACGCCGGGGAGTCCCGTCACGCTGAACGAGGCCTGGGAGGCCGTCTCGTTGATGTTCGCGTTGGCGAAGACGAAGTACTCGCCGAAGAACTGGTGCTGGGTGCCGCCCGTGGCGCGGGTGTAGCCGGCGTTGGTCGTGAGGTCAAAGTTGTCGCCCTTGTAGGTGAGCTTCGCGTCGTAGTCCTGGGTGACGATCTGGGCGGCGCGGTTGAACGCGTCGATGACGAGGGGCGCCGAGTTGATCGTGTAGTTTCCGAGGACGCCGTTGGTGACCGTGGCGTTCGAGATGCTGGGCAGGCCGGACCAATTGTCGCCCGGGTAGATGTAGTACGAGAAGTTCACGTTATCCATCGTCTGCTTCACATAGAGACCGGTGATGTCGAGGGTCAGGCGGTCGGTCGGCTTGTACTGGATATCGAAGTTGCCGCCCTGGTGGTGGCGGAGCTGCTCGAAGATCGCGCTGTTCACGACCTCATCGGTGATCCAGGGGCCCGCGGGCTGTCCCGGGAGGGGGCCGGCCACGCCGAGGTTCGTGTTGTCCTTCTGCACGAGGGCCTCCACGCCGTCGCGGCGAAGGTAGTCGCGCTTGTCCTCGCCGCCGACCATGATGCCGAGGGTCTTGGACTTGTTGTGCCAGCTGAACATGGCGCTCATTGTGCCCTCGTTCTTCTTGTTACGATCGTTGTAGTCGTCGGAGACGGTGCCCGTGAAGACGAGCGGCGCCATGTCGAGGGGCTTGCGGGTGTCGACAAGGATCGTCGCACCAAGGCTGCCCTCAAGCAGTCGGGGCTCCCAGGTCTTAAACACCTGCGCCTGGCCGACGACGTCGGGGGTGAGGAGCAGGTAGTTGAACTGGCGGCTCTGGTTGTCGAGGATGTACCAGTCCGCGGACGAGATGGGTTCGCCGTTTAGGAGCACCCTGTTCAGGTTGGGATCGGTGCCGTTGATGCTGACGCGTTCTCCCTCGCCGAAGAGGCGGTCGACGCTGACGCCGGGCAGGTGGGAGAGCGACTCGGCCAGATTGGTGTCGGGGAACTTGCCAACGTCCTCTGCGGTGATCACCTCAACGTTCGCGTCCGCGGCCCGCTTTGTCTGGAGGGACTGGGCAAGGCTCTCTGTGTAGCCGTTGACGACGTAGGCTCCCAGCTGGACCGGTTCGTCTGCTGACGGTGAGGTTGTGGCGGCGGGCGTTTGCGCCTGGACGGCGCCGGCGAGGCCTAGGGCGAGAATTGAGCACGCTGCTAGTCGTAGCAGCGCCGTGGACGGACAGGTATTACCGGGTTTGGTCTCGAGGTATCGAGTGTCAGGTGTACGCATGGTGATGTTGGTTCTGGCTGTTTTGACGCAATACAGGAGTAGGGCAGGTCGCGGGTGTGCGGCCTGAAGGAAAGAAGGCTGGTGACAAAGCGTGCGGCGACTTGTTGCCGGGACAGCGCCCGTTGCCCACGCGGATTCGTTAACGAGTGTTGATCAGTTGGACGTTCCGCTACGCAGGCGGCAGGTTCCCCCGGCGGAGCCGCGGCCATGGCAAGCCCGTACCGGGGCCGAGTCCGTGGCGTGCGCGCGCTCTGAACAGTTTGTTTTCAAGTTCTGGAAGCCAATCATTGCCGGGGTAAACAAATGTGGCGGTTTGTTTTTTATTACGGGCCCATCATAACGCTGGCGCCGCCGTTAAAAAATGGCATAAATGATGATGTTTTTAACAAAAATGTCAGAATCACGTGACGCACGCATCCTTTCACTCGAGAAGTTGGCTAACCTTCTGCCCTCGCCTCTGCGGCCCCTTCACGGGAAGCGGGCGGCGCCGCTGGCCCTCCCCGACAACATCGTCTGCTTCTGCCGCAGGACGGCGACCGACCTGAACCGGCCCCAGCGGGGAAGGGCGCTCCACCACCGCTTTGTGCTGATTCTCTCGCTCGAGACGGCGGTAACGGTTGCGGTGGACGACCGTGCCATTCGGCTAAATCCCGAGGAGGGTCTGCTCGTGCTCCCTTTCCAGTTCCACGACTACATCCAGCCGGAAAAGGAGGAGCTTCGTTGGCTTTTCATCACGTTTGACATGATTGACGTGGCGCCTCTCCAGGCGCTCCGCTTCCGGCCCTTCGTCATAACTCCCGTTGTGCGCCAGACATGCGGGGAGCTGGTCGAGGCGTACCTTACCCGCGGCGAGGGAGACCTCACCAGCCTCCTGCTGGCGGTGCTCCTGCAGCGGATCCGCCAAGCCGAGCCCATCCTTCGCAAGCACTACAAGCCGCCCACCGCTCCCGGGCTCATCATGCAGGTTAACCAGCTGGCGCAGAGCAACGAGGACCCCTTGAGCGTCAAGGAGATCGCGCGCTCGCTGGGCATTAGCCCGAGCCACCTGCGCGCGCGCTTCAGGGCGTCCTGCGGCGTCAGCCTGGGACGGCACTTGAGGAGGCTCAGGCTCGAGAAGGCCTGCGGGTTGCTCCGGCTCACCCAGCGCCGCGTCACCGAAGTGGCCGAGCTCTGCAACTTTACATCGATCTACAGCTTCAGCAGGGCGTTCCACACCGCGTACGGCGTCTCCCCCATGGCGTACCGGCACGGCGACCGGGCCAAGAAGACTGTCGACTAGGGGCGCTCAGGCCCAGGCTTTGATTCGCCCCGAAACGTCCCCGGCAAAGCGCGCGATCAGGGCGGCCGTGTGGTCGTGCACGGATGGACCGCCGTCCCTGACGACTGGGGTCAGGTCGAGCGCCCAGGTGATGCCAGCGAACTTGTCCGTGGCGTGAGAGGTGTGGAAGGTCGCGTGGGCGGCCCTCCTGCCCATGGCTGCAAGGTCGTAGCGCTTGCCGCCGCTCACCTGGGAGTCGAACGCGGCGAGCAATTTCCGCGCGAGCTCGGGGTGGCGGCCGGAGTCGAGGGCGACCTTGTCTTGGTCTGACAGCCAGTCGAGGTCGCGCCAGACCTCGCAGCCTAGCACCCGCGCCGGCCGTTTCGCGGCGGGAAGGGAGCGGATGGCTTCGATCGAGCGGAGCATGACGGCGATGTGCGTGTCGTGCTTGTCGGCGGGGTTGTGCAGGAAGACGACCTCTGGGCTGCAGGCCGCGAAGATGCCGGCCAGGTCCGCCGCGACGCCGGCGTGGCCGGGCTTCTTCACGTCCGCGCTCGGGTGGCCGAGCTGGATCTGGATGCCGTACTTGCCGAGCCTCGCCGCCTCGCGCTGCTCCTCGCGGCGGACACCCTGCATCTGGAGGTCCGTGTACGAGGCGAAGGCCCCTGTCCGCGGCGATCCGGAACCGTTCGTCACGACCACGCCCCCGAAGGACTTGCCGGGCTGCTCGTAACAGTCGCTGATGCCCGACTGGGCCATGATCTCGATATCGTCCTGGTGCGCCACGACGCAAAGGTGCGTGACCTTTTGGAGGGCGGCCTCGGGGTCGAGGCCGCCGCTCGGCACGTAGACGTCGGCGGCGGGGTTGGAGAATTTCATGGGTGGTGAAAGGGGGAATAGTATCAGGATGCGCGCGCGCCCGCAATCCGCCCGACCGAGGGGAGGCTTGCGGCTGCGATCGCCTGACCGTGCCTCTTGTCCTTCTCGTCGGGCATCCTCAGTTCGATCCCCGACGCGGCCCGCGGGAACTCGGCGGCAAGCACCTCGCGCGCCCTCAGGAGCATCCGCTCGCCCCCGGGGCCGCTCGTCACCCGGCCCATCACGAGAACGTGCTTGAGGTCGTAGAAGTCCGCGTAGTGCCCTATCGAGTAGCCCAGGTACGAGCCCAGGGTGTCGTAGACGCGCTCCGCCCGCGGGTCTCCCTTGGACATCGCCTCCTGCACCGCGACAAGCCTGTCCGCTGCGGGCATGGATTCGGTTAGATCCAGTTCCGCCCTGTCGGCCAGCCGCGAGACGGCCTGCTGCGAAAGGTACTGCACGCCGCACCCCTCGTCTCCCGACCACTCGTCTCGGGGCGCGCCGGACCGGTAGTCGACGGGCGCGAACGCGAGCTCGTTGAGCCAGGGAGTGATGTCCCCTCCGGGGCGCACGTACCCGCCCGCCTGGCTCGTTCCCATGGAGATGCCGAGGACCGAATTATCCCCAAGAGACATGGAGCCGGCTAGCGCCGCCACCTCGCCGTCGTTGGCGACGTCAAAAGGGATGTCGCCCCAGCGCCTGCGAAGGTTCTGGAAGAGGTGCCTGATGTCCCTCTCGAACACGTCGGGGGCGATGCCGCGGAAGAGCGACGCCACCCTCACCTCGTTGTTCACATAGATGCCAGCGGCGCTCCCGCCAATCGCGTCAACCCTCGGCAGGTGCGCCGCGGCCTTCATCAGCGAGTCCTGGATGCCCTCGATATGGTAGGAGGGGTCCGTTTGGAAATAGGGGTCCCATCTCGTCTCGTCGGAGAACACCACTTTCCCGTCGATCACGGCCGCGGCCTTGCGGTCGCTGCCGCCGATGTCGAACCCGATCCGGCATCCGTCCAGGTGCCGTCCGAGGGGGAGGCCCGCGTCGCCCTCCTGGGGCAGGTCTTCCGGCCGGGCCTCGTGGATGGTGAAGGGAGCCCGGTAGACGCGCTCGCCCATGAAGGAGTGGTCGAAGGCGCGCGCCCCTGAGGGGCTGTACACTTCGGCAAGGTGCCGCGCGATCTCCGGCGCCCCGGCGACCCTGACCGTGCAGCCGCCCTTCTGCCAGAGCAGGAACTTCAGGAGCCTTTCGGCATAGCGCTGGCTCCGGGCTGCGCCGGGGTGCGTGGCCGACAGCACACGGCTCGAGTGGCGCGAGCATCCGCCGTCGGGGCGCTCGAGGGCGATCTCCAGCGTCCTGGAGCCGGGATCACGGGCCACGATCTCGGCATAGGCTCTGTTCCAGAGCGCGGCTGGGACGAAGTCGGGATCGAGCGGTGGCGGGAGGAAAGGGGTTGTCTTTGGCATGGGCGGTCGAAAGGGGGCGAAGAAAGGAACGCGGGCCAGTCGACGCCTGAGACATCTGCCGCGGGCCATCCTACAACCTCAAACACGGATAAAAAATGGCACAATCGACGATGTTTTTAACAAAAATGATAGCGCCGGGGCGGCCGGCGTCTTCATGACACCGCAGGGTCAGTGTCCCTGGACGTCATCCCCGCCCGGCTGCTCCACGTCGGGGAAGAGCCGCCGGGCGCACGCCGGGCACATGCCGTGGCTGAACTCGGCCTCAGAGTGGCGCTGGACGTAGGCCTCCATCCTGTTCCACGCGCCCCGGTCGTCCCTGATGTTCTTGCACGAGGCGCAAATCGGGATCATCCCCCGGAGCGTCTTCACGCTTGCCTGAGCCTCGGCGACCGCCATCTGCAACTCCTCCTGGCGCCGCCTGAGCTGGCGATTGCGGCCGTTCAAGACTGCAGCCAGCGCGAGCGCCAACGCGACCGCGGTCGCCACGGGAGCCCAGGTGGTCTCCCAGAAGTAGGGTGCGATCTCGATCCTCGCTACGATCGGACTGGTCCAGCCCGCCTGCCCGCTGCCTGCGACCCTCGCCTGCACCTCCACCGTCCACAATCCCGGGCTCAGGTTCGCGAACTTAAGCTCTCTTGCCGGGGAGGGAGCCGACCAGCTTGGCGAGAGCGGAGTGATCCTGCTGCGGTACTCGACCGGGGTGGGCGCAAGCCACGGGGCGCTCCAGGTTAGCGAAAGCGATCGGGCGCCTTTCTGCAGATGGGATATCCCGTCGGGGCCAGCCGCCGGCCGGTCGCGCCAGTAGCAGTGCAGGGGTGGCGGCGGCGCCTCCTTTGCGCTGGGGTCGTAGCGGGCGAGCCCCCCCATCGTTGAGACGTAGATTGAGCCGTCGCGGGAGACCAGCAGGCCGTCCAAGTTGCATTCGTCGTTCAAAAGGCCGTTGTGCGAGTCGAAGATTGACCAGTGTCCGGCCTGGAACCGCCCAACGCCGGCGCCCCCCGAGGCCCAGATCGTGCCGCCAGGCTCCCGCGCCAGGGCGTAGATCGTCCGACCTGGAAGCGGCTCACCCTTTGAGGCCGGGTGCCACGCGCCCCCGGACCACGCGGCGATTCCGCCCGTCCCGCCCACCCACACCTCGTCGCTTCCAACCTCGAGGAGGCACTGGACCGGCGTCGGAATGGCCGGGTTGTCACGCACCGAGTAGGTGGTGGCCCCCGCGCCGCGAACGACCGTCACCCCGCCGAGGGTCCCGATCCACGTCTCCCCGTTCGAGCGCCAAAGCATGCTCTTCACGTTCAGGTCCGGAATCTTTCGGTTAAGTTCCTCAGCGGGAAGCCATCCCCCGGGAGTGCGTGCAAGGATTCCGTTGTTCGTCGTCAGGGCGTACCACGTGCCGCCTGGGCTCCTGCAGATGTTGTTCACCAGGCCCGAGGGCAGGGAGAGGGTCTGCCTGAACGGCCCGTTGTTCTCGGACTCGAAGATGCCCCCGCGGGTGCCGGCCCAGGTCGTCCCGGGCGAGGGTTCGACCGCGCAGCGGACGGTGGCCACCAGGCCGCTCGAGGTCCCGCACTGCGTGAGGTGCCCATCCTCCCAGCGCCAGAAACCAAGCCCGTAGACGGCGACCAGGAGGCCGCCCCTAGCCGTCTCGGAAATGCCCCCGATGACGACGCCGGACTGTATCCCGGAATCTCCCATCCACTGGGTACGGTGGGTCCATGCCTCGCTCGTGTACTGCTGGGCCCCGTGGCCATTCTCCCCGAGCCAAATCGTCCTCTCGCGGTCCGCGAAGAGGGCGGAAACGCCGGCCACCGAGTTGAAACCATTTTCCGGGCCCCAGACAGTCCATGCCGCACCTTGGCCCGCAAAGGCGACCGCGCCCGACGAGTTGGCGCACCACAGCCTGTGGCGCCAGTCTTCGGCGAGGGCGAGGATAGGCCCCCCCGGGACCGCGCCCTTGCCAACGGCAGTCCACTGGGCGTCCTCGCCCAAATGCCAGACGACCCCGGCGCGGGTGGCGGCCCAGCAACCGTGCTCGTCATCCGCCCGAAGCGCCGTCACCACGCTCTCGGGACCGGGAAGCGGCGCCGTGGCCTGAGCCGTATCGTCCTGGATGCTCGCCACAGCCGTGTGGGTTGCGACCCAGATCGTGCCGAGTGGCCCGATGGACAGCTTGGAGGCGGGCCCGAGCGCCCTGCCCGCTGGAATGTTTTTCCACGCGCCGTTCGGGACGACGTCCTGGCGCCAAACCTCTCCGTGCTGGTCCACCGCCCAGAGGCGGCCAAGGCTGTCCTCGGCGATCGAGACAACCGACTTGTTGATCCCTGCCGACCGCCAGTTAGATCCGTCGTATACGCTGATTCCCGCGGCCCCTCCTACCGACCCGCCGCCCAGCCGGCGCCTGGCCAGGTCGGTCACGAAGCCGAAGTTGGGTTGGCCGTCCCGAGGCAGGACCTCGGTGATCTCATTGCCGTCGTACCGGGCCAGTCCGTCGTAGGTCCCGAGCCAGAGTACACCTTCGTTGTCCTGCGCGAACACGGAAACGGTGCTCTGCGGCAACCCCGGTGAATTGTGCCGATCGAAGGACCTGAGGGTGGCGACCGGAGTGAAATCATTGCCGAATGCCGGCAATCCGAGAACGAACGCCCCGCCCGCTATGACGCCGCACCGGGCGACTAGGAAGGTGCTAATTCGTAGATATTTGCAAAAATTGGTCATTTCAGGGCGGTGAAAGCGGACCGTGAACCCGCCTCTTTCAGGTTTCACGTTACTTTGCCGCACAACCACCAATAAATTGCACCCGACCCTACCGACTCACTGAGGGCCTGCACGAGAACAATATCTCAGGGACTGCGCCAACGGGGCCACGCACATCCCAAGAGATCCGCCCCGGCCCTTCATGGCCTCCATCTGGCGCACGAGTTTCTTCTGGTTCCCGCCCCTCATCATATTCATCATCTTCTGCATCTGTTGAGGGTATTGGTGGGTCAATAACTTAGCTCCATTCGGTTCTTGAGCCTCCTCCCGGCAAGACTGGTTATAGTGGCACGTCCTGGCACACGCCGTTTCGACGGCGCGAGAGAGGAGACTCGGTGGCACAGCGTAGTGGACATCTCCCGCAACCTCACCGGAATTCCGTTATTGGCCGGGACTCTTTCGCCGAACGGAAACGATCTCCCGAATTTCGTCCGGACTCCTGCGTCCGTCTAAAACAGCCAGGACAACGGAGCGATCATTCTCCTGGATGAAATAGACGATGTAGTACGTTTGCTTTAAGATCGCCCTCTGAACCCGCCCAAACCTGCTCGGGAAGAGGTCGGGATTCCACGCGATCCAATTAACGGTCTCGTCGTATTTCCGAAGAATCTGTTCTGCTCCGTCTGAACGCCAAGACTGATAGTGCGCCGCTGCCTGCTTAAGGTCGCTGGCAACGACCGCGAGCGCATTGACGGGTTTGCTGTTCACGAAGCACGGACACGCCTCATAAGCTCGGCATGGGAAACAGTCTTTATTCGCCCGGCTTTGTAGTCGGCCAGGCGCTTCCTCAATATTCGCTTGTGGGACTCCGGGACTGGCATCGACGATTCGTCGGCAACCGAAAGCCAAAGGCGTTCAGCGAGTTCAAGGCGTTTTTTCTTTGTCAGCTGGAATACCTGGGAAGCAAACGCAACTGTGGTCATGATGGAAAAACATGATGCCGCTTATGTCCGAAGCAAGCGAAGTCTACTTTGCTCACGGGATGCGGTCACCGAGTCTATGTATTTGTCCCGGGGACCCTTGAAATGGCCACTCACATCCCCGGAAATCCGCCCCGGCCC
>CAISPT010000198.1 GCA_903887455.1 uncultured Opitutaceae bacterium
CCTTTGTCGAGTTGGCTGTGGTCGACACCGGCTGCGGGATGGCTCCCGAGGTCGTCGACCGCATCTTCGAGCCGTTTTTCACCACAAAGGAGCTGGGCAACGGGACGGGCCTCGGTCTCTCCACCTCCCTTGGAATCATGCGGGCACACGGGGGATTCATCGAGGTCGAAAGCCAGGTCGGCCGAGGCAGCACGTTCCGCATGGCCCTGCCGGCCGTCAGGGCGATCTCCGTGGGCCCCGAAGACGCGGCGTTAGGGGTGGCACCGAGGCGCGGGCGGGGTGAGGGGATCCTCCTTGTGGACGACGAGGCCGAGATCAGAAAGGCGGCAAGACTCGTGCTCACCTCGTTTGGCTACACCGTCACGACCGCGGGCAACGGCGCGGAGGCCCTCAATCTCTATGTGGCCAACCGCGCGGGCATAAGGCTTGTGGTCACCGACCTGATGATGCCGATCATGGACGGAGCCCAGCTGATCGATGAGCTGCGCCAGCTCGACCCGGGAATCCCGATTATCACCCTGAGCGGCCTGAGAACCGACGGATCGTCCACGCCCGACGGCAGCTGGCATCACATGTCCAAGCCTTTTCCCGCGGAGAACCTGGCGGCGGCGGTGGCCAAGGTGCTGGACGAGGCCTCGGCCCGACGTGAGTCTCGCAGTTAGTTTTGCCGTGGGGCAGGTAGTGTGACGATGCGGATTCACGCTTATGCGGTGAGCCGACGACGAGTAACAATGAACTCGCAAGAGATTGCAGCCCCGTCATCTATGATGGCGCCCACCGCCCGATGTCGGCCATCCAACCACCTGCTGCAAATCGCGCCGTCTTCCTGAGCTATGCGCGCGAGGACGCAATCGCGGCCCGGCGCATTGCGGAGGCCTTGCGCGGCTTCGGCGTCGAGGTGTGGTTCGACCAGAGCGAATTGCGCGGCGGCGACCAGTGGGATGCGAAGATCCGGGGCCAATTAAAGGCCTGCACCCTTTTCATCCCGGTCATTTCGCAAACCACGCAATCCCGCGACGAGGCCTACTTCCGCCTCGAATGGAAACTCGCCGACGACCGCTCCCACCTCATGGCGCCGGGCAAGGCCTTCATTGTCCCCGTGATCATCGACGACACCCCCGATAAGGGTGCGTCCGTCCCCGACTCCTTCACCAGGGCCCAATGGACACGCCTGCCGGACGGCGAGCCCGACCCCGAGTTCATCGGGCTCGTCAAAAGGCTCACGTCGACGGCTCCTGCGGCGTCTCCAACGACCCGGAGTGACACGACGACGTCACCGCAACCCGCGGCATCCGCGACTCCGCCCAAGCGCAAGGCCTTCCTCCCCTTCGCCTTGATCGGTGCAGGCATCCTCGCTTGCGCAGCCGCAGGCGTTGCCTTCCTTATGAAGCGAGGCGGCGCTGCGAGCACGCCGTCGGCTTCGACTCCTTCGCCCGTCACCGAGGCGCGGCCCTACATCGCAGGCTCCTTGGCCGTGCTCCCGTTGAAGCTCTTGCCAGGAGCCGAGGCGTGGAGGGACAGAGCCGACGGGTTGCACGAGGAGCTGCTCAATCAGCTCAGCGACATGAAGCCTCTCGAACTCGCCTCGCGCACCTCCGTGCTTCAGTACCGGGACACAACAGCGAATCTGCGCGCCATCGGCCGGGAACTCGGCGTGGAGTTCATCGTCGAGGGCAGCGTGCAAAAGGTGGGGGACGAGCCGCGGCTCACGCTTCAGGTGATCGAGGTGGCCTCTGACCGCCACGTATCCTCCCAGAATTTCGACTACGTGGCGGACAAGACCCAGGATCCCGCGGTTCAGCAAAAGTCCTTCGCATTCGAGCTGGCGCTCAGCATCTACCGCAGTCTTCGCGCCGAGCGGCCACCTGCCGGCGAAAGCGCCCGGCTCCTGGCGGCTGCGACCTCCAGGCTGAAGGCGGAATCTCAACGGGTGGCGGATTCCTTCTTCACATATCGGACCGTCGAAGGCTACCGATCCCTCATCGAATTGCTGACACGGTTTCGCGAGATTGATCCCGATAACGGCTTTGTCCGCGGACACTTCGCCCTGATCCTTAGCCAAAAGGCCTATTGCGGTTTGCTAACTGACGATCTGGATCCGGATCATGTCCGAGAGATGAGTCTGGCTCTGAACCAGGCCCTACTCGTCGACCCGGATAATTTCGATGCGCTGGAACAGATGGGGGTGCATCTGTTCAACCGCCTGGGGCGACCCCACGATGCGGTGGCCTATCTGCGGAGGGTGGTCACCGACCGGGATCTAAAGAACGCGGTGGGGAAGGAGCAAGATGCGTGGGATCGGGCCGAGTTGGCCGAATCCCTTTATAAATCGGGCCAGGCACCCGCCGCGGTCGCCGTGCTGGAGAAAGTCCCTAAAAATGGGGCAAGTGTGGGCCAAATTGCACGATGGGTGCACGCTTATCGGGCGACTCGCCGCCCTGCAGAACTCATCGCATTCCTAAAGGACCAAAAGGGCCACCTGAGTTACCATGGCATTCCAACGCAGGTGCTCGACGAGTATCTGGACCTGTCCGTTGCAGAAATGGAGGTGGCCTGGACCGGATCTCCGAAACCCGCCCTTAGCCTGTACGCCAAATTCAAGGAGACTCCCGATATGTCTCCCGGCTTCATGCTCTATTTGCTCCAGTTTACCGATCACTATCAGGAAATGCTGGATACCTTGTCCAAGATCGGTGCGGCCTTTGACCCCATGGAGCCGCCCTCCGAGCTGGCCACACTAGATCGGATTACGGCCCTGCGCGGCCTGGGAAACGATACGCTGGCCCGATCGTACATTCAAAGTTTGCTGAAGGACATTCCGGCCAACGACCCCTTCGCCGAAAGAAGATGGGGCGAGCAGGCCCGCTATCACGCCCTCTTGGGGGATCGTGATGCCGCGTTAAAGGCCATTGCAGCGTCGCAGGCAGCCCTGGATCCGCAACGCGACTTTTTCTCCTACGTCGAAGCCCAGCGCCAGATAGCCTTTGCCTATGCACAACTCGGCCTGCCAGCCGAGGCCTGCGCCGCCATCGACGCCGTCCTGTCGAGCCCGGGCGACTACCTCACCGGTAATTTTCTGATCGAACAGGACATGGGCCCCATCCGCCACAGCCCTGAGTTTGAGGCTATCATCCGCAAACACGCGGACCAGCTCAAGGACCCGGCAATCCTCGACACCTTCTTTTCGCGGCCGGGCGCCTAGGATGTGCACGGATTCGGCCGGCCCTATCCGGGACAGTCTGAAGAAACAAAGGCGCCTATTCTGCTTGCGACCTCCTCTTGCAGCAGAGCCTCTCGCCCCTCCGCTTGTAAGTCGGGGCGTAGCTTTGCCTGATAGAGCGCTACGTTCGGTACGTGAACCAAATTCACGTCCGGCCAACGATTTACAAATCGGATCACTTTGGGAACGGAATATTCTGTGAACCGGTCCGACATTCAGGGGAATCTCAGCCTTGGTCAGGAGAGGAAACCCAACGATCGTGCCTGCTTGACGAGATCGGGAATTCGGTAAAGCATTTAATGCATGGTAAAGACCCATATATCAAGTAAAGGGCAAACTACGATTCCGGCTAAATTTCGTGCCCGCTGGAAGTCAGTAGAGGTCGTATGGGAGGATATGCCCGATGGCAGCGCCCAGGTTAGGCCGGTTCCCGACATCATGTCGCTTCTGGGATCAGCTCACACCTCGCAAGCCCGGGATCCGGACGAAAAGAACAAAGCTCGATCGGGATGGGCTAATGATGACGGGCAACAAAGGACCCAAGGGTGAGCCCTCGTTTCCATCTGGACGCAAACGTCGTGCTCCGCTTCCTGAGGAACGACGACCCTTCGCAATCCCCTGCCGCTGCACGCCTGTTCGAGAATGCGAAGGCCAAGAAGGTGCGCCTTTCCATTTCAGCAGTGACGGTCGCCGAAGCCTTCTACGTGCTGGCCCGAGTCTACAGGCATACGAAGCCAGATGCCGCCGCTAAACTACGCCCTTTGATCCAATCCGATGCCATTGACGTGGACGACCGTTCTCGAGTCCTCGATGCTCTCGAGCGGGTTATCCGTGCGAACGTGGACTTCGGCGATGGATACCTAGCAGCTACGGCAGCCGAGGACAGCGGCAGCATCGCCTCGTTCGATGTGGACCTGAAGCGTTTCAATGATGTGAGGACCGTTGTTCCGGAGTAATATTGGTAGGCAATGTTCGACCGTGGCCCATCGGGGCACAGCCGATCTCTGAGCCCGCGCCGGCAATCTTAACACAGCCGCCGGTAATACATCGTTTTACCCTATGCTCAAAACCATTTCCAAGGTCGGCAATTGACAGGGGATTATATTCGACACCGCCCTCATGGAGCTCGCCCATCTAAGGACGGGTGACGAGGTCAATCTGGAAGTTCATGCAGGTGGGACCATAACCATCACGCCGCTGCGCAAGGAGCCCTCTGCAGAGGAGATCTCGAAGACCATCAAGAAAACCATAAAGGACTACGCCCGCACTATGCGGCGCCTGGCGTGAGCGCAAAGCGCGGCAGTCACATCTATTATCTCACGGTTGCTGTCGTTCTTGAGATTCATGCTGAGGCCACAATCCAATTCGACGGCTCTGAGGGAGTCCGGGAGATGGCCTTGCTGGAATCCGCCGTTGCTGCCCCACGGGCCAGCTTCGGAGGCGAATCCGTTTACGCCGACGCGATCGAAGTCGCGGCTGCATATCTTTTCTTCCTTTGCCGTAACCATCCATTTGTTGATGGGAACAAGCCGGCTGCATTGGGCGCCTGCATTGTGTTTCTCCGTCTGAATGGAACAGAGCCCCAATCCGACGGCCAAGCCTGGGAGGACCTAACGCTCGATGTTGCCTCCTCAAAATTGGACCGCGAACAAACGACCCAGCGAGCGCGTGCGCTAATCGGCTCCTAGTCTTTCGAAGAGATCCGGCCAGCCAAATTGAGTCCCTTGTGGTGAAACAAGACGCCTATTCTGCTTGCGACCCACACCCACCCGGAGCCTACAGATCACTCACGCGAGCAAGTCGGGGCGTAGCTTAGACTGGTAGAGCGCTACGTTCGGGACGCAGACAATGGTTGTTAACCATCACCGTCTTACAACTGTCACAGTGAAATCGTAGGATTTTATCTGTGAAATTCCTGTGCCCAAGAGCCTCCTAAAAAACCAAATGCGCTAGCACTCCAGGACACTTGACGCGCATTATGGCGTGCTTATAGTGACAATATGAAGACACTCACGATAACCGATGCGCGCCAAAACCTGGGCCACTGGCTGAAGCTCGCGGCCAAAGGAGAGGAAGTGGGTGTCATCGTCGGGTCAGATATCATCGCCCTGCGGAAGGTGAATATCCAGGCGACTGACTATGCCTACCAGGAATATGGATTGTCTCCGCTGCAGGTTCAGGAGGCTGAGGAACGCATCGATGCTGTGGTTAAAGCCGGACGGCGAGCCAAGACAGTCAAGGAATTCAAAGGGGACTGGCGCGAGTTGCGTGAATGAAGCTGGAGACAGAAAAGTCATTCTTGAGATCGTTGCGACGCCGGTCGGACGCCGAACTCCAGCAAGTGGCTCTTGCCATGCAGGAAACGGCCAGATCCTTCGGGCAGCCACATTCAGATTCAGACGTAGGTATTCGGCGGCTTGGCAGGAACCTGTTTAAATGCCGCGTAGGATTGGATCTGCGGCTTCTTTTCAGGGCCGGCCCAGGAACCCTGACATTCGTGTTTTCCGGAAATCACGACGACATTCAGACATACCTGCTAAAGTGACCATCGGGCGCCAGCCGCAACGGCGGCGCCCCTCGCGGACTTGTTCCTGACCTTTCGCGCCGTCGACGCGGGCCAGAATATCGTCCTCACATCATTACCGTCTTTTCTGCTTGCGACCCACACCCACCCGGAGCCTACTGATCACTCACGCGAGCAAGTCGGGGCGTAGC
>CAISPT010000199.1 GCA_903887455.1 uncultured Opitutaceae bacterium
CATGATGAGCGCCTTGGCCTGGGTCCGCGACTCAGCGAGCCCCCGGGCGACAAGGATCTCGTCGAGGCGGCGCTTCATTGAAGCGTGGCTGCGAAGGCGCCGAAATCGTCGAAGACGGGCACTTTGCCCGCGGCGACCTCGGGGATCTTCTCGGGCGGGACCTTCCCGGTCCTGACGGCGACAGCGGCGATCCCGGCGGCAAGGGCGGCGCCGATGTCGGCGGGGGCATCCCCGACCATGAAGCAGGCGGAGGGCTCGAGCGCGTGCTCCTTTATCTTCTCAAGGATGAAGGCCGGCGAGGGCTTGCGGTAGCGGGACGGCTGGCCTGGGGCCTCCGGGGCGATGCAGATCTCGTCGAACGCCGGCTCGGGCAGCCCAAGAAGCTCCACCATGCGGGCGTTCACGCGGTGCGCGTCCTCGAGCGTGTGGAGGCCCCGGCCGATCCCGGATTGGTTGGTGAGAAGGAAGAGCCGGAAGCCCAGGGAGCGCGCCCTCTTAAGTCCCTCGGCGGCACCGGGGATCAGCTCAACCCCGGCGGGGTCGGAGAGGTAGACCTTGTCGATGATCAGGGTGCCGTCCCTGTCCAGGAAGAGGGCCCGGTTCACGACAGCGCGCTGATGTGGTCGAGGAGTTCTTTCGGGCTCACCGTGGCGGTGCCGAGCTTGCCGACGACGACGCCGGCGGCGGCGTTGGCGAAGTGGGCGGCCTCCTCGAGGCCCGCACCCGAGGTGAGGGCGAGAACGAGGCACGCGAGCGCCGTGTCGCCCGCGCCGGAGACGTCGTAGATCTCGCGGGCTGTCGTGGGGATCGTCTTGATGACCTTCCCGGCGGAACTGAGCAGCATGCCGTCCTCGCCAAGCGTCACGACGACGTACTTCGTCCCATACCGCTCATGGAGCCTCTCGCAAACGGCGGCGGCGGGGAAGGGGACCCCGGGCGCGGGCTCAATGCCCGCCAATTGGAGGGCCTCCCGCTTGTTGGGGGTCATCAGGTCCAGGCCCTTGAAAGAAAGCTGGTTCTTCGGCTTGGGGTCGAGTGCCACGAATTTCCCCTTTGCCCGGGCGGCCTCGGTGATGCTGGCGACCAGTCCGTCGGTCAGAAGTCCCTTTGCGTAGTCGGAGAAGACGACGGCGTCGGTGGCAGCGATGGCCTTGGCGAGCGCGCGACCGGCGAGCGCCGGGTTGACGGCATAGGAGCGGGCGGGGGACTCGCGGTCCAGGCGGCAGAGCTGCTGGTGCTGGACCATGACCCGGGTTTTGACGATCGTCATCCCGTCTCCCGGGGAGGAGAGCGAGGTCACGCCTTTGGCGCCTAGGATCTCCCGGAGTTGGGCGCCGGCGACGTCGTCGCCCAAGAACCCGTAGACCGAGCAGGCGGCACCGAGGCCGGCGATGTTGATCGCGACATTCGCGGCGCCGCCCGCCGTCCACGTGTCGCGCGCGATGTCGATCACGGGCACCGGGGCCTCGGGCGAGATTCGGGTCGCGTCGCCCCAGATGTAGTGGTCGAGCATCACGTCGCCCACGACAAGGATGCGAAGCCCCTGGATCTTCTTGAGAAGCGCCTTTGCCTTGGACGGGGTGATCGACATGGATCGAGATCCTTGCTGGTTTCTGCCCGGCCTCACCTGAGCTCCCAGAGGTAGGGGTAGCTGGAGAGCATGCGGGGCTTTGCCTCGGTCACCTGCACCACGTCCTCGATGCGGCAGGCGCCGACACCCGGGTAGTAGAGGCCCGGCTCGACCGTGACCACGGCGCCCTTCTTAAGGGGGGCGTCGGAATGAGCGTTCATGCGGGGCGGCTCGTGGACCTCAAGCCCGAGGCCGTGGCCGGTCCCGTGGAAGAAGCCGATCGAGCCGTTCGCCGAGTGGCGGGTCTCGAAGCCGTGCGAAACGAGGGTGTCGGACACCTTCCGGTGGACCTCGTTGCCGGGTACCCCCGCCCTGATCGTGGAAAGGCCAGCAAGCTGCGCCTCCCGGACTGCGGCGACGATCCTCTTCTGGGCGTCGGTGGCGCGGCCCCGCAGGAACGTGCGGGTCATGTCTCCGTGGAATCCCGTGTCCGAGACCCGCGGGAACACGTCCACGATCACCAGCTCG
>CAISPT010000200.1 GCA_903887455.1 uncultured Opitutaceae bacterium
TCACATCATGAGCAATTCCAAACTATACGTTGGAAATCTCTCGTTCAAAACGACTGAAGACGAGCTCCGCTCGCACTTCGGCCAGTTCGGTACCGTTACCGACGTTTACGTCGCCATGGACAAGATGACGGGCCGCCCCCGCGGCTTCGCCTTCGTCACCATGGGCACGGCCGAAGAGGCCAAGATCGCGGCCGAGAAGGTCAACGGCGTCGAGCTCGGTGGCCGTCAGCTGACGGTCAATGAGGCCCGCCCGAAGGAAGATCGCCCGAGCGGCGGCTTCGGCGGTGGCGGCGGCGGTCGCGGCTTCGGCGGCGGCGGCGGCGGTCGTGGCTTCGGCGGCGGCGGCGGCGGTCGCAGCGACCGTGGCGAGCGTCGTTACTAAGACCCGCGCACAGCGAGATTTTGCAAGGGATGGAGCGCCGTCAAAGGCCTCCATCCTTTTTTATGCCCAAGACCCCGATAGAAAGGCACCTGACCCTGCTGAAGGGATGCGACCGCTGCCCGCGGATGCACAAGCCCGTCGTCGTGGGCCGGCCGGTCGCCAGCCGGATCGTCCTCGTCGGGCAGGCGCCGGGAGACAAGGAGCCCGTCCTTGGCCGGCCCTTCGCGTGGACGGCGGGCAAGACCCTGTTCAAGTGGTTTGGCGCGGCCCTCGGCTGGTCAGAGGACGAGACGCGCTCGCGCGTCTATTTCGCGGCTGTGTGCCGCTGCTTCCCCGGCAAGCTCCCGAAGGGGGGCGACCGCGTTCCGGATCCCTCGGAGATCGAGGCCTGCTCCCACTGGCTTGAGCGCGAGTTCAGAATCCTTGAGCCGAGCCTCGTGATCCCTGTGGGCAAGCTCGCCATCGGGCGTTTCCTCGAGCCCGCCCCGCTTGCCGACATGGTTGGGAAGTCGTTCCGGGTGTCGCTTGCGGGCCGCCAGGCCGACTGCATCCCGCTTCCGCACCCCTCCGGCGCCTCGCCCTGGCACAGGATGGAGCCGGGGAAGACCCTCCTGGCGCAGGGCCTTGCCCTGATCGCCGCCCATCCGGCGGCCAAGGTCGTTTCTTGACCCTTAGCGGGGGCTTTGCAGCTTACTGCACCATGACCCCTCTAAGGTTCGCTGCGCTCCTCTGCCTAGTTCTGGTTGCGCCCGTCGTGGCTCGTGCCCAGCGCGAGCGGCTCCCCCCCGAGGACGTGGACGTTGTGGAGAAGCGCTGGCCCGACGCCAAGGAGACCTCGATGAGCATTCGCTATGTCGTCGAGAAGACCGGCAGCGGCGCTCTGCTTCAACCCGGGGACCAGGTGAGCGTGACCTACATCGGAGCGCTCCTCAACGGGAAGGTCTTCGACAAGAATCTTGATCCGGCCAAGCCCTTCACCTTCCGCATCGACCGGGGCGAGGTGATCTCAGGATGGGACCAAATCCTCCAGATGATGAGGGTGGGGGACAAGTGGACGGTGATCATCCCGCCCGAACTCGCCTACGGGCGGAAGGGCAGCCCGCCGAAAATACCCGGCTATGCCACGCTCGTCTTCGATATGGAAGTCGTCGGCGTGAAGCGGATCAACTAGCTCACTTCCCCGGACGGGAGGAGCCGACGTAGGTGTAGGTCGCCTTGAACTCGGAGACGGCCTGGTCGTGGGCCGCCGTAGGGGACGATCCCTGGGCCACCAGCTCGGCGCTGCGCTTGTCAACCCAGCGACGCATGAAGTCCTTCTCGACGTCGCTTGCCACGGTCTGGCTTTCCTTCGGCGCCGCCGGGTTCTTCTTGGAGGAGAACATGTGGCAGCTGGAATTTGCGAGAACGGCGGCCGCAAGGGCGATCGGAACGAGGCGTTTCATGGGCAATTGGTGAGTTTGGAGTCCGCCGGTTATGACCGCGAGTGAATCTTTTTGGTTTCGTGTTTTGCCCGTTAAGTCGTTTATTCATCCCCTAATGAGCGACGAGCCGCAACCTTTGCGCCTGAAGCCGCGTGCACCGGCGGGGGGTGGCTCATCTCCTCCTCCGGAGGCTCCGGCAACTCCGCCCCCCCCGCCGCCGCCCGCTGCGGAAGGGGCCGACGGTGCAGCGCGGCTTCGACTCAAGCCAAGATTAAGTCTATCCAGCGAAACAACTTCCAAATCTGAGGCGCCCCTGCCCGCTCCGGAGCCGTTCATCCCTGAGGCGCCTCCGCCCCCCCTGCCTCCGCCCCCGCCCCCGCCGGCTCCAGCGCCGATTCCCCGCCAGGTGGCCTCGGCTCCGGCGGCCCAGGATGACGACCTTCCCAAATTCAAGCTGAGGCCAAAGAGGAGCCCTGCGGGGGGACCGCCCCCGCCCGCGCCGGAAACTTTCGTCGCCCCCCCGGAACCCCTTCCCGAGCCGCCGGGCTACCCGCCCGCGGAACTCCTTCCTCCGCCTCCCCCTCCTTCGGCATCGCGCCCGCCGATGCCCGACCTGCCTCCTCCGCCCCCTCCGCCCGGGTCGTCGACGATGCCGCCGATGTCGGTCCTTTCCGCGCCTCCTCCGCCCCCGCCGGGCACCGCGGCTGAGCCGCCGGTTCCGGGAGGCGTGCCCAAACTCTCGCTGGCCGCCCCCTCGGTCGCGCCGGCGTCGGCGAAGCCGCCCGTCAAGCCGGGCCTCAACATCAAGGTCGCCGCCGAGGCGCCTATAAAGGTCGGCGGAAGACCGGTCGTTAAGCCGGGCAAGCCGGATATCCTGCGCAAGCGGGCGGCGCTCAGTCCGGTGGCGAAGGCCGGGGTCGCCGTCCTCGTCGTGGCGTTCGCGATCGGCGGACTCTACAGCTACCGCATCTTCTTCCCGGCCCCCAGCAAAGAGATCAAGATCGCTCCTCCTACCCCGAAGCCGAAGCCCACGCCCACGCCGGTGAAGGTGGATGCTGCGCCCAAGGTCGTTCCGAAGGTGGACACCGTCGCCGAGGTCCCCACCCCGACGCCGACCCCGGCGGTTTCAGAGGTGATGGCGCAGACCACGCTCACCAACGACGTGAAGGTCAACAGCACGCGCATCGAGGCGGCTCCTCAGGCGAGCCCGGCCTTCAGGACCTTTGTCGCGGGCGCGAGCATAGGCGGCGTGTTCCAGGGGACGCCCTCGAGGGCGCTCATCAACGGCAGCATCGTGCGCGAGGGAATGGTCGTCGAGAGCGCGCTCGGCATCACCTTCGACAAGATCGACGCCGTGAACAAGGTGATCTACTTCAAGGACACGTCGGGCGCCATCTGCTCCAAGAACTACTGAGCGTCTGAGCGCCTACCAGGTGTCCACGGGGCCGCGGGGCACCGGGATCGAGCCCCGGTTGAAGACATCGGCGTCGTCCCCGTCGAAGTTCTGGGCAAGGGGAGCGGGCCGGAACTTCGGCAGCAGCTCGCCCGACTCGTCGCAGAAGCCCGAGCGCCAGGCGAGGTACTCGGCGAGGACCGACTCGAAGTCGGCCCGGGATTCGATGGAGAGGATCCGCTGCTTGAAGGGCTTGGAAGGGCCGAACCGCCTCGCGTACCACGGCGCCACCTTTCGGAAGAGCCTCGCCCCGCGGGCCTCCCCGTAGAACGTGCAGTAGCGCTCGAAGTGGCGCCGAAGGACGCTGATGCGCTCCATGAAGGCGGGTTCAGGCAGGAGCTCCCCCGTGGAGAGGAAATGCGCGGTGCGCCGGAATATCCACGGGTCGTAGAAGGCCCCCCTGCCGATGCTCACGCCCGCGCACCCGGTCTCCGAGAGCATCCGCCTGGCGGCCTCGGGGGTGGTCACATCGCCGTTGCCGATCACGGGGATATTCCTGACGGCCGATGCGACCGCGCGGATCCCGGAGAGGTTGACCGCCCCCGAGAAGCCCTGGGCCCGGGTGCGCCCGTGGACGAACACGGCCGACACGCCCGCACCCTCCAGCTCCCGGGCGAGGTCCGGCGCCGTGATGTTGTCGGAGTCCCAGCCGAGCCGCATCTTCGCGGTCACGGGAATCCTCACCGCCTCCACCATGCCGCGGACCAGGTCGGCGGTCTTGCGCATTTCCGTCATCATCGCCGAGCCCCCGCCGATCTTGGTCACCTTCTTCACCGGGCAGCCCATGTTGATGTCGACCGACTGGGCCCCCATCGACTCGCACATCGCGGCCGCGTCGCGCATCTCCTCGGGGACGCTGCCGAAGAGCTGAATCGCCAGTGGGCGGTCGTCGGGGCTCGACTCGACGAGCTTGAGCGCCGTCGGGTTGCGCTCGAGGAGGGAGCGGGCGTTCACCAGGTCGGTCGTCGCCCATCCTAGGCCGCCGATCTCCCGGATCGTGAGCCGCATGGGCAGGTTCGTGTAGCCCGCCAGCGGCGAGAGGAAAAGGTTCGAGGGGACCTCTATGTTTCCAATGCGCATCGCTTGCACGCCCGATGTCCGCCCACCCTAACCGGACACGAGCTGGAGCGAAAGGCGGTTGTGCCTCTCGAGCACCACGGGCAGATCGACGGTCCGCACCTCGCCGTCCTCGACGACGACCTTCCCGTTCACGACGACCCAGCTCGAGCGCCCGGGGGCGCAGAAGACAAGCCCGGCGACGGGATCGTGGAGCGCGCCCGCCATGGTCGCGCTGCGAAGGTCGAACGCCGCAAAATCGGCGGCCATCCCGGGTGCAAGGCTCCCGATGTCGTCGCGTCCGAGGACGCGGGCACCGTTCAGGGTCGCCAGTTCGAGGGCCTGGCGCGCCGTCATCGCGGAGGGACCGAGGCCCACGCGCTGGAGAAGCAGCGCCTGCCGGGTCTCGCCGAGCATGTTGGCGCAGTCATTGGAGGCGGATCCGTCGACGCCGAGGCCCACGGCGACGCCCCGCTCCACCATCCGGCACACTGGCGCGATCCCCGAGCTGATCCGCATGTTCGAACAGGGGCAGTGGGCGACACCCGTGCCGGTTGCCGCGAATAGGCCGATGCCCGCTTCATCCAACTTCACGCAGTGCGCGTGCCACACGTCGGGCCCGAGCCAGCCCAGGTCTTCGGCGTACTCGGCCGGCGTCATCCCGAACTTCTCGGCGCTGTAGGCGACGTCATTGTCGTTCTCCGCCAGGTGGGTGTGGAGCGACACCTTGAACGACCGGGCCAGCACCGCGGCCTCGCGCATGAGCTCCCGGCTCACCGAGAACGGGGAGCAGGGGGCGACAGCGATCCTCTGCATCGCGAAGCGCTCCGGGTCGTGGTACGCCTCGATCAGGCGCTGCGAGTCCCTGAGGATCGCCGCCTCGTCCTCGACCAGGCTGTCCGGCGGAAGTCCGCCGCGGCTGCGGCCGACGCTCATGCTGCCGCGCGAGGCGTGGAACCGCATTCCGATCTGCCTGGCGGACTCGATGGTGTCGTCGAGCCGGCAGCCGTTCGGGTAGAGGTAGAGATGGTCGCTCGATGTCGTGCACCCTGAGAGCAACAGCTCGGCCATCGCCGTCAGCGTCGAGACCCGCAGCATCTCCGGGGTCATCCGTCCCCACACCGGGTAGAGGGCCTCCAGCCAGCCGAAGAGGCTCGCGTCCTGCGCGGCGGGAAGAGCCCGCGTGAGGCTCTGGTACATGTGGTGGTGCGTGTTGACGAGGCCGGGCACGACGATGTGCCCGGCGAGGTCGATGACCCTGTCGGCCGTCGCGGGAAGCTCGCCTGTCGCGCCCACCGCGGTGATCCTGCCGCCCTCGGCGAATAACCCGCCTCCGCGGATTTCCCGGCGGTTGCCGTCCATGGTGACCAGCATGTCCGCGTTTCGGACAAGGAGCGTCTGCCCCGCCGGGTTGTGGCCGCTCATCGTGATTTGATGGCCGCCTTCATCCGCGCGAGCCCCTCGGCCAGCGTGGACCGCGGGCATCCGAAGTTGATCCGGACGTGGCTTCCGGGCGGGGCCCCGAAGGGGGCGCCGTCGCTCAGGCCGACGCCGTGGTCCTCGAAGTGCTTCACCGGATTGGTGAGCTTTAGGTCGCTGACGTTGAGCCATCCGAGATACGTCGCCTCGATCGGCGCCTCGATCCGGGCGCCCGGCAGCTCTCGCGCCACGAAGTCCACCAGCAGGTCGCGGTTCGCGCGCAGGTAGGCGAGAAGCTCCCTGCGCCAGGGCTCGCAGTCCCTGTAGGCGGCCTCGCAGGCGGCGTAGCCGAGCGCCGTCACCTCGGCCACGATCCCCGCGCTGGCCTTGTTGAAGCGTGCGCGGAGCGCCGGGTCCGGGATGAAGGCGAAGGACGTGCCGAGCCCGGGGATATTGTACGTTTTGCTGGGCGCCATGAACGTCACGCTGCGCGGGAGCACGGCCGGCGCCGCCACCCCGAAGGGGGTGTGCGTCGCTCCGGGTTCCAGAAGCAGGTCGCAGTGGATGTCGTCCGAGCAGAGGATCAGCCCGTGCCGGGCGCAGAAGTCGGCGATCCTCGCCAGCTCCTCGCGGCTCCAGATGCGGGCCACCGGATTGTGGGGGTGGCAGAAGATGAAGAGCCGGGTGCGTGGCGAGACTGCGCTCTCCAGCGCGTCCCAGTCGATCTCCCAGCGCCGCGCCCCTGCGTTAAGGGCGAGCGGGACGCTGCGGGCGACCCGCCCCTGGTACCTGGGTGCAGCCGTGAACGGCGGGTAGATCGGGGAGAGGCTCAGCACCTCGTCGCCCTCATCGGCGAACGCCCGGCAGAGGACGTTTAGCCCACACACTAGCCCGGGAAGCCAGACGATCCAGGACGGGTCGACGGCCCAGCCGTAGCGCTCCGCCATCGCCCCGACGATCGCGTCCACGGTCGAAGGGACCGGCCGCGCGTAGCCGAAGACCGGATGGGCGGCCCTCCGGTTCAGGGCCTCGACGATCCCGGGAGCGACGTCGAAATCCATATCAGCCACCCACATGGGCAGGATGTCGCGGCCCGCGTACTTCTGCCACTTCTGGGAGTCGGACCCCTTGCGGTCCGTCGGCTGGTCGAAATTAAAACTCATCGGGGGGCGCAGCCAACCA
>CAISPT010000201.1 GCA_903887455.1 uncultured Opitutaceae bacterium
GGCGCAGCCAAGCAATCTATTGCCGAGGGCAAGGTTCAGGTAAACGGTGAAACCGAGACCCGCAAGCGCAGGAAGCTCGCCGCGGGCGACCGCGTTTCGTTCTCCGGCCAGACCATCGTGGTAGAGGTGTGACGGATAACAATCCTCGTATTGCAGGGACCGGGCGATTATCCAGTAATCGATGCCCCAGGACCCCAACGCGCAGTTCGACCAGTCGGTGATGGAGATGATAGAGCACAGCCCGATCGGGGCCGTGCCTCACACGACGAGCTACGTCGAGTCGCTTACCCGCCTCTACGCCGCGCACCAGGTCTACCCTAGCGCGGACCACAAGGGCGGGCACGTGACGGCGAGGTCCCTTTCCGGGCAGCCGGCTTTCGCCGCCTCGAATCTGGACGCCCTTGCCGAGGGAAAGGTTGAGCCAGAGGCCCTGGAGCCCAACGGGGTGGTATTCGACCGCTATCTGGCGTGGCTTCCGCCGGCGTCCAGGCCGCGGGCGGAAGCCGTGCGCCTGAAGGTCACGGGCAAGCCCATCCATCACCGCAAGCACCACGGTGACGGCGCTCAAGCACACCACGATCCCGTGCACTCGCTCTTCCTTGTCCCGGGCGCCGGACCCCATCACGGGCTCCCGGGCAACTACCTGTACGGCTCCATTTTCCAGTCCGGAGTTTCCTTGGACGGGAGCTGGGCGATCCACCTGCACGACGCCGACGACGGGGCCTCCTTCTTCCAGGCCCCGGACCTGAACGCGGCCGTGGGCAAACTCCGCGAGCTGCTTGAGACCGCCCCCTTCCATTTGGGTGAGCTCGAGGATTTCGGCTTCAAATCTATTTAGAGGTCCGGCGCCCCCCGCCCACATCGGGCTCGTTCGAATCCTCTCTTCATCCTGCATGTCCGCCAAACCTACCTGCCCTGCCTGTACCCTCGCCGAAGTGCTAGAACACCCCGGCAAATGGGAATGTGCTGTCTGCGGCCACGAGTGGCCGAAAGAGGCGGCCCCGGAGGCCGCCCGCATCGTAAAGGATGCCCACGGCAACGCACTGATCGACGGAGACACCGTATCGCTCATCAAAGATCTCAAGCTGGGCGGCGGCTCGCAGGTGCTTAAGGCCGGAACCAAGGCCAAGAACATCCGACTGGTGGAGGGCGACCATGAGATCGACTGCCGGATCGAAGGGGTATCGATTGCGCTCAGGGCCTGCTTCGTGAGGAAAGCCTAGGCCTCAGAACGGCCGCGGAGCTGGCCGCACGCGGCGTCGATGTCCGGGCCCCGCGACCGCCTGATGTGCGAGACGACGCCCTTTTCCCGCAGGAGCGCGATGAAGGCCTCGGTCGCCTGTTCGGTCGAGGGCCGGTACGTCTCCCCTCTGAGGCTAAGGCCCGTCGGGTTGTAGCGCAGGAGGTTGACGTGCATCCTGCGTCCCTTGAGGAGGCGCGCCAGCTCGGCGGCCTGCTCGGTCGAGTCGTTTACCCCGTCCAGGAGGCAGTACTGGATCGACACGGGCCTGGCAGTCGCCGCCTGATAGCGGTCCGCAGCGGAGAGGATATCCTCGACGCCGAAGCGACGCCCCGCCGGAAGGAGCCTCGTGCGCGTCGCGTCGTCGGGGGCGTGGAGCGAGATGGCGAGGTGGACCTTGAGGCCGGACGACGCCAGGGCGTCGATTCCGCCGACGATGCCCACTGTGGAGACCGTCACCTGCCGGAAACCGAGGGCCCCGGTCGAGTTGTCGGCGATCTTCGAGATCGCCCCGCACACGTTCTCAAAATTGAGCATGGGCTCGCCCATCCCCATGAACACCACGGTCTGCAGGCGCCTTCCCCGCGCGCCGGCCTCCTGCCGGAGCGCGAGGAACTGCTCCACCATCTCACCGGCCGCCAGGTTGCGCTCAAAACCCGTCTTTGTCGTCGCGCAGAAGTCGCAACCCATGGCGCAGCCCACCTGGGAGGAGATGCACCCCGCAGCACGGTCGTCCCTGTAGTCCGGCATCAGCACCGACTCGACCGTCCGGCCGTCGGCCAGCCTCATGAGGAGCTTTGTGGTCCCGTCACCGGAGACGCTCCGGGCCGCGATGGCTTCCATCCTCCTGGCCGCGTGGTCCTCCAGGATCCGGGCGAGACCGGTTGGGAAGCTCCTGCCGTTCGGGCTCGGGACCGGACCAGCGCCGTAGTAGGCCCGTAGCAGGGGTCCGGCGTGGGACGCCTTCAGGCCCGAGTTCTCAAGTTCTGCCTGAAGCGAGGCGATGGTGTGCTCCGATAAGTCCACGGTCCCTAGCCACGCAGCAATTGGCCGCGTTGCCAAGCCGCCAGCCTTTAGCGGCCGCTATGCGGATTCTGCTCGCGCTCGTGGAAGCGGTGTGAAGGCTCCCGACCGCGCGTGAAGAAGCCTTCCGGCTGGTCCCTGTTCCTCGCCTTCATCCCGTTCTGCGGGTTGTGTTTTTCCGTCTCCCTCTGGGATAGGCTCGATCCCCATGTCCTTGGGCTTCCGTTCAACATATTCTGGATCATGGCGTGGGTGATGGCGACCCCGCTGATCATGTCTCTTGTACTCAGGATCGAGAAGCGCCGATGAGTCCGGGAACTGTCGCGCTCTCCGTCATTCTCGCGATCGTCTTCGTCGGCTCGTGCTCGGGCTTCCTCGCCAGGAAAAGGCGAGAGCTCAGCCTCGAGGAGTGGGCTGTCGCGGGCAGGGGCCTCGGGGTCATCCTCGTCTGGATCCTGATGGCCGGGGAGACGTTCACCGCCTTCTCCTTTCTGGGAATCAGCGGCTGGATCTATTCGAAGGGCGGACCCACGCTCTACGTCCTCGTCTACCTCACCCTCGGGCAGATCATCGTCTTCTTTATCGGCCCGCCGCTCTGGGAGTTCGGCCGTCGCTATGGCTCGCAGACGATGGGCGATTTCTTCGCCAAGCGCTACGGCAGCGAAGCCCTGGCAGCCGTCGTCGCCGTGGCGGGCGTCGTCTTTTTGGTGGTGTACCTCCAGCTGCAGATCACCTCGCTCGGTATCATCGTCAACGTGGCGAGCTTCGAAAAGGTGGACCGGCTGCCGGCCATGGCCGTCTCCACCCTTGTCGTGGCGTCCTTCGTCTTGTTCAGCGGCGTGCGGGGCGTGGTCTGGGTGAGCGTCCTTAAGGACTTCCTTCTGGTATTCGTCGCGTTTCTGGTGGGAATCTGGATTCCCTACGCCCATTTCGGGGGCATCGGCCCCATGTTCGCCGCGGTCGAGAAGGCGAGGCCCGGCCACCTGACGATGCCGGGTGCGACCACGGCCTATGGTCACTCGTGGTTCATATCCTCCGTGATCGTCAACTCCCTCATGTTCACCTGGCCCCAC
>CAISPT010000202.1 GCA_903887455.1 uncultured Opitutaceae bacterium
CGAAATTCTTCTTCAAGCTGAAGGTGTACGAGGAGTACCTCGAGCTCCTGAGGCCCGTCCTCGAGGAGATCGAGACAGCCCAGATCCAGCTCGACCGCGCGAAGCACCCGAAGACGAAGAAGGACGCCGCGATCGACTCCCGCGCGATCCACAACCGCCTAAAGCACATCGAGCTCGAGCAGAGGATCGCCCCGCAGCAGCTGGTCGAGGTCTACCACCAGACGATGACGCACGTGCGCGAGGCGCACCGCGCGAAGACCGAGATGGTCGAGGCCAACCTGCGCCTCGTGATCTCGATCGCCAAGAAGTACACGAACCGCGGCCTGTCGTTCCTCGACCTGATCCAGGAGGGCAACATGGGCCTGATGAAGGCCGTCGAGAAGTTCGAGTACCGCCGCGGCTACAAGTTCTCCACGTACGCGACCTGGTGGATCCGCCAGGCGATCACCCGCTCGATCGCCGACCAGGCCCGCACGATCCGCATCCCGGTCCACATGATCGAGACGCTCAACAAGGTCATGCAGGTGCAGAAGCAGCTGCTCCAGGAGTACGGCCACGAGCCGACGCCGGACGAGGTGGCCGACGAGATGAACCTGCCGGTCGACCGGGTCCAGCAGATCATGAAGATGGCGCAGCAGCCGATCTCGCTGCAGTCCCCGGTCGGCGACGGCGACGACACGTCCTTCGGCGACTTCATCGAGGACAAGTCGGCGGAGAACCCGTACGACATGACGGCATACTCGCTCCTCCGGGAGAAGATCATCGACGTCCTGGACACGCTCACCGAGCGCGAGCGCCGGGTCCTGTCGCTGCGCTTCGGCCTGGTGGACGGCTACAGCCGGACGCTCGAGGAGGTCGGCAAGCAGTTCAAGGTCACCCGCGAGCGCATCCGCCAGATCGAGGCGAAGGCGCTCAGGAAGATGCGCCACCCGACGCGCATCCGCCAGCTCCACGGCTTCTTCGACGCCGAGCAGATCGACAACGCCCAGAACCTGCTCAAGGTCGCCGCCTCCCTCAAGCCGCCCCGGGGGTAGGAACGCTCTTGCTTAGGCCGACCCCAGCGCCAAGATTACCTTTATGACAGCCTTCAATGTCCAATTGGCCGGGTTGATCCCCACCGGCGGCGGTGAATGGGTCCTGATTCTCCTGATCGTGCTGCTCCTGTTCGGGGGCACCAAGTTGCCGCAGCTGGCCAAGGGCCTCGGCCAGTCGGTCAAGGAGTTCAAGAAGGCATCCAAGGAAGAGGACACCCCGGCCGGCAAGGACGAGGTGAAGAAGCCCGACTCGACCCACGGGACGAACTAGTCGCGCGGGGCCTGTGCCCCGTCGGCCTGCGGGTTTTCAAGGAGCCAAGCTCGGAACCCGCGGATCTGGTCCGGGGTTCCCAGGATGAGAAGCTCGTCTTCGGGATTGAGCGACTCGCTTGCCGAAGGGTTGAGTATCCTCACCATGCCCCTGCGGATGCCCGCGATCTGGACCCCGTAATTGCGCGCGGGCGAGATCTCGCCGAGGGTCCGGCAAGCGGCGCGGCTCCATCCCGGCACAACGATCGTGTCCATCCGCACTTCCTCGATCAGGGAATCGGTGTCGAGCTTGCCCGAGACACCCCCGATGAATGCGCGGCCTCTCTGGACCTGCTCCATGGTCCCCATGAGCAGCACCTTGTCCCTGGGGTAGACGACCGACTCCGGGGGCGGCAGCGGGATCATGAACCCCTGGCGCTCGATGCCCACGACGGAGCAGCCGAAACGGGCCCGGAGGTCCAGCTCCGCTATCGTCCGGCCCTGGCAGTCGGCCAGGTCGGGCAGCGTGCAATCGATCATGTGGAGGTCCCAGTCGGGGTGGCGGCCGAGCCACGGGGCCGTGGTCGAGGTCATCTTGCTGTCGGAGACCTCGATCGTGTTCTTGAGCTCCACCTCGAGCACGCAGTGCCAGTAGATCAGGCGCCGGCGCATGACGACGATCGCCAGCGCCGCGCCGAGGCCACTTGCAATCAAGAGCCACCGCGCAGTGTCCTCGACGGGGACGACGGCGATTAGCCACACGGTCAGAAGCCCCGCCACGAGTGCCTTCAACCCGGTCTCGACCATGGGTGCCAGCTCCTTGGCCTTCGGGTGGTTTGCCGTCGACACCTGGGCGAAGAGGAGCGCCAGGGCGGAGCAGTTCCGCCAGATCGCGACCAGAGGGGCAACAACGGCGAAAGCCAGGATCATCCAGAACCCGACCTGGGCGCCGTTCGGGAACATCCAGTCGGGGCCAAGCCACTCCAGGACGGTCGTGTAGAGCTCCCGGGAGAAGACGAGGACGCCGCTCACGAAGAGCATCTCTATCCCGATCTGGGCGAATCGCTTTCGGCTGAGCTGCCACAGGGCGCTCCTGCGGCGCTGGTGCATGAAGCGCTCGAGCCAGTCCTGGTAGTAGCGCAGGGACTCGGAAAGCCACCTGGGCTGCCTTTCCACGAGGGCCGAGGCGATCCTCTCGCCCCTTCTGGCCGCCATCGGCGTCACAAGCGTCGTCACGAGGGAGACGCCCACGGCAAGGGGGTAGAACCGGGCGGGAACGACCGCTGCCCCGACCCCAAGCTGGGCGATCACGAAGGAGAACTCGCCGATCGGCGCCGCGAGGAGCCCCGCCCTGATGCTGTCCTTGGAGGGCGTGCCGATCAGCCAGAGTCCCGAGGTCACCGCCACGGGCCGGGCCACCAGCGTGAAGGCGGCAACCCCGGCGATCAGGCCCGCTGCCTGGATGAACTCGTGGACGTCAATCTGCATGCCGATCGCCACGAAGAAGACCGCGCTGAACACGTCCCTCATGCCCTCGAAGGTCCGCTCGACCTGGTGGCGGTGCGGGGTCTCGGCGACAATGATCCCGAGGAGGAACGCGCCGAGGGCCAGGGAGTACCCGGCCCTCTGGGCGAGGATAGCCAGGCCAAAGAGGAGCGCCGCCAGGCCGAGAGTCTGGAGCTCCTCGTCGACCGAGGCGCTCATCTTCTTCAATATCCACGGGATGAAGATGAGTCCCGCCACGCCAATCATGACCACGAAGGCGCCCAGGTGCAGGAGCGTGACGCCGAGAGCCGAGGCGTGGCTGGCCCCCGCCCCGCCGAGCTGAACGACGGACTCAAGGAGGGCGAGCATGGCAACCGCAACCACATCCTCCAGGACCGACACCCCGATCGCGAGCTGGCCGGCCCTCTCGTGGTTAAGTCCCGTCTCGTGCAGGATCTTGCCGATGATCGAGGACGAGGAGATCATCAGCATCCCCGCGAGGAATAGCCCCTCGGTGGAGCTCCAGCCGAGGACCGCTCCCAATAGCCGCGAGAGGTAGTACATGGCTGCCGCCCCCATGAAGACGGCGGCCACGAGCGGCAGGCCAAGCCGGCGCAGGCGCCTTAGGCTGAGCCTGAGGCCTATCGAGAACATCAGGAAAACGAGCCCCACCTGCGCCAAGGTCTCGATGCCCAGGATGTCGGAGACGAGCGACAGGTAGGGCATGCCCGGACCGACCAGGATTCCCGCTGCCAGGAAGCCGACGACGGTCGACAGCCCTATTCGCTGGCACAGCCAGCTCA
>CAISPT010000203.1 GCA_903887455.1 uncultured Opitutaceae bacterium
AGAGCTGGCTGCTGCCCGGCGGTGGTGCGCCGCTCAACGTCGAGACCGGCACCTCCACGGCGGGGGTGCGCACCCCTCCTCCGACGTTCCCGTGGGCGTCAAGCGCCAGAGTGGGGGGGTCGGCGGATGAAAGGGCGAACGGTGCCGGCCTAGGTGGTTGCATTCCATCGTCCACCCAGTGCAGGAAGGCGACAAATGCAGCCTGGGCCACCTCGTGTTGTGGTCCTGAGTTGACAGGCGTGGTGCAGCCAAGGAAGTCGGCGCCTACCCCCAGTTCGAAGGCATCGGCGTGGGAAGTACCCGCCACTTCCCATGTCCGGATCCTCGCGGTGTTCGGCTGCCGTGCTGCCGCGTAGCCGAGCTGGATGAGGTCCGTCTGGGTCTCGAGCATGAAGACAGGAATGTCGAGGTCAGTCCGGATTCGCACGTCGCCGTCGATTGCCGAGGTGACGTTGTTACGGCCGAACGGAGCGGCCCCGCCGCCGCGCGAATGGATGAAGATTCCCTGGTACGCGTGGTCGAGCGGCTCAACGGCGTCGGCATAGGTGGTGAGGTAGAACGCCGACTGGGACTCTCCGATGGCGACCACGTGGGACGGCCGAAGCCCCCCGAGGGCCGACGGTGCGGGGGATCGCAACGCCTGTCCGATTTGGGCGAACATATCGAGGGAGTACTGATCTCCGGGGTGATGCAGGCTCCCGTAACGGACTGGCTCCTTCTGCTGCAGTCCGGGGCTTGACCCCGAACCAAGCAGTGCTTTTCCGCCGTTGACGGCGAGCGCCTGCGAAGACACCGCCACATAGGCGGCGCCCGAGTCCATGAGGGCAGGATCGAGGTAGTCCCAGTCGGGGGCGGACTCACCGGCCGACACGTTCATCCACTCCACGACAACGTTCCCGTCGAATTTCGCCGGGTCGTTCGGGCGTCGCACGATGATGCGTGTCCTATAGGGCGCCGATCCGGCGACGCCGATAGTCCACTTCCCGTCGGAGGGCATGGCACGGCCCTTGAAGGCGTAGGCGGTGCCCGAGGCGAAGTACTCCTGCTCAACGTATCCGTGAGCTGTCAGATCGGTGGGATTTGCCGACAACGGATCGATGATGTGCCCGGCGGCCGGCGGCCGGCTGAACACTGCCGGTGCGCGCCAGCCAGTCGCCTCTGTCGCTGACGTCGTTGAGGAGAGTTTTGCCTCGCTGTCACATGCGGCCATGGTCGCAGCGACGACCAGGAGGACAGCGCTCCATCGGCTCGTTCTCCTCGCAGTGCGGTGTTTCGCGGTGCGTTGCTGTTCTGCCATGTGATCTTGCGCGATGTCGTCGATACCCGGGCCCCCTTTGAGGGCGTGCCGCTTCGGGCCGATTGTGGACCTAGAGCCCATCGACGGCTATCGGAGTAGGGGAGACAGTTGTCGGACCGTTACCCAGTTCGCCGCAGGTGTTGGCACCCCAGCACGCAAAGGTCCCGCCTGTAAGGAGCGCACAGGTGTGGCCCCCGCGAGCAGCGATGACGGTCATCTTCGTCAGGCTACTCACGGCCGCCAGGAGTGCAGCTACCACTCCCCTCCAACGGGACCCACCCGGCTCGACACGATTTCGAGACCACGATGAGGGCTTCGGCGACGCCTGTGTCGCAGTGGTTGATCACGTCCCGCTGAGTGGTGTCACTTAGACCGCAGCATCCTCAACGCAATGATGATCATGCCATGAGG
>CAISPT010000204.1 GCA_903887455.1 uncultured Opitutaceae bacterium
CCTACTTCCGGTCGATCTCCGGCCTCACCCGCCCGGTGCTGACCCACGGCGTCGTAGCCGACAGCCCGCTCCAGTTCACGGAAACCGAGGGCCAGCGCCTGGAGTGGCTCAGGGAGGTCGACAAGGAGAACTTCAAGGCGGTCTCGGCGGCGGCGCGCGACGCGTTCCCCGTGCCTGCGGCCCCCGATCCCGAAAAGTCAAAGTAGGCCATGCCGCACCCCGAGGTCGCCAGCCATCCGATCCTCGCCCTGGAGTCCGCCAAGGCGTTCGAGGCGGCGCTCTTCGGCGGCGACGCCGCCCTGGAGTGGGAGGCCATGAGCCGGGCGGGCCGCGCGATCGCCGCGGCGGTCCTGAGGGATGCCCTCGAGGCGGGCGGGCTCTCTGGCTCCGTGCGGGTCCTTGTCCTTTGCGGCAAGGGCAACAACGCCGGCGACGCGCTCGTGGCCGCCCATGCGATCCTCTCGGGGAACCCCCGGGCCTCGTGCGACGTCCTCTTCGCCTTCGGTCCCCGCGCGCTCCGGCCTCTCGCCCTGCGGGCGTGGCGGGAGGTGTCGATCGCCATCCCGGGGCGCGTGCGCTCCGTCGACTCCGCGGGCGTGGCCCCGGCCTACGACCTGTGCATCGGGGGGATCTTCGGCTACCAGTTCAGGCCCCCGCTGACCGACGAGGTGCGCGCCGTGATCGCCGCCGCTTCCGCGGCGAGGATCCGCTTCCGCGCGGCCGTCGACCTGCCAAGCGGGCTCGACGAGCCGGGGGCGTTCCGCGCCGACTTCACGTATGCGACCGGGTCGGTCAAGGCGCCGAGCGTCGGCTCGCCGAACGCCGGGCGCCTCCGCTACCTCGATCTCGGCTTTTTCGGCAGTCCCGCCGTCGCCAAGTTTGACTCGGGCGAAGGGGACCGGGTCCTGCTTCCCGCGATCCTGGACGGTCTGCGCGGCTTAAGGCCCGCCTCCTCCGACAAGCGGAGCCAGGGCCACCTCGCTATCCTCGGGGGCTCGACCCGCTACCCGGGGAGCGTCCTGCTGGCGACCCGGGCTGCACTCAGGAGCGGGGCCGGGCTCGTCACGGCGATGGTCCCCGCGAGCCTCGTGCCCGCCTTCGCCGCGCAGGCGCCGGAGGCCATGTGGGTCGGACTTCCGGAGACCTCCGCGGGCGAGCTGGCCCTGTCGGGACTCGCCCCTGCGCTCGCCGGCGCCGAGCGGGCAACCGCGATCGCCGTCGGTCCCGGCCTCGGGAAAGGGGCCGAGACCCACGCCCTCGTAAAGGCGTTCCTCTCCGCGTGCGCGGTTCCGCTGGTGATCGACGCCGACGGGCTCCAGCCCGACCTGGTGCGGGCCGGCAAGGCCCCCCGCATCCTTACGCCCCATGCCGGGGAGCTTCTTCGGATCTCGGGGGGCCTGGGCCTCGCCGAGCTCGCCCGGTCGCTCCCGGGCGTCGTGGTCGCCAAGGGGCCCGTGACCCGCATTTGCGCCGGGCAGGCCGTCTACCACGGTCTCTTCGGCGGTCCGGTGCTCGCCCGCGGGGGCAGCGGCGACCTCCTGGCGGGGCTTGCCGGCGGGCTTCTCGCACAGGAGCCGGGCGACCCGCTGGGAGGCGCCTGCCGGGCCGTCCTGTGGCACGCCATGGCCTCCGACGCCCTCGCCAGGGCCCACGGCCAGGCTGCGGTCCACACGGCCCAGGTGCTCGACTTCCTCCCTCACGCGCTGCGAGAGTCGGAGTCATGCCCGCCCCGTTGACCGAGAAGCAGGCGTTCCTGGCCCTGAACGCCCTGCCGGGGATTGGGCCGGTCGCGCTCAACCGCCTGCTCGCGGCCTTTGGCGGCGACCCCCGGGCCGTGCTCGCCTCCGACAGGCGCCGGCTCGAGGCAGCGGCCGGCGACCGGCCTGGCGCCGTGGAGGGCGTCCTCGGCTGGAAGACCCGTGTCGACCCGGTGAAGGAGGAGGAGCGGATCGGCAGGGCAGGGATCGACTTTCTTACGCCTGGAGATGACGGCTACCCGGTCCTCCTCCGCGAGATCGGGGACGCCCCCATCGGCCTCTACCGGAAGGGACCCTACGGCCTCAACCATCCCTGCGTCGCGGTCCTCGGAAGCCGGAGGGCGACGCCCTACGGCCAGAGCGTCGCCGGGCACCTGGGGGCCCAGCTGGCGGCTCTGGGGTTCTGCGTCGTGAGCGGGCTCTCGCGCGGGATCGACACGGCGGCCCACGAGGGCGCCCTCTCCGTCGGCGGCCGCACGGCCGCGGTCCTCGGCACCGGGATCGACATCGTCTTTCCCCCGGAGAACCTTTCCCTCTACCGCCGGATCGCGGAGGCCGGGGCTGTCCTCTCGGAGTTCCCGCTCGGCAGGGCGGCAGACCCGGACTCGCTCTCCATGAGGAGCCGCGTCATTTCCGGGATGTGCGAGGCCGTGGTCGTCGTGGAGAGCGACCTACGCGGGGGCGCGATGACGGCGGCCCGCTTCGCGGGCGAGCAGGGCAGGCTGATCTTCGCCGTGCCCGGCCGCATCGACCAGTCGAGCAGCTCCGGGACGAACCAGCTGATCCGGGACGGGGCGACGCTCTTCACCCGTGTCGAGGACCTGCTGGAAGAGCTCCAGTACCTCGGGGGCCAGAGGCCCGAGCCGCTCAGGCCCTCGGGAGCCCCGCGGGAGCCCGGCGCGGCCTAGCCCGGGGGCCAGGTCATCTGGCGCTTCGCCAGAAGGTGGACGTGCACGTGGGGCACGGTCTCGCAGGCGTCCGGCCCGTTGTTGATCACGATACGGAAACCGCGATCGAGGCCGAGCTTCCTGGAAAGCTCCCCGGCCACGAGGAGCAGGTGACCGAGGAGGGCCTCGTCGTCGTCCCCGGCTGAGGACAGGCGCGGGATCGGCTTCTTCGGGATGATCAGCACATGGACCGGCGCATGGGGCTCGATGTCGTGGATCGCGATGCAACGGTCGTCCTCGTGCTCGATCCTCGCGGGGATCTCGCGGGCGATGATGCGCTCAAAGAGGGTCTTCGTCATGGGGCGGGGGAGGGTTGTCGGTCCGCTCAGGGTGGCCCCAAACGGGAGCCCATCACAAGAACAAGAGCGTGAGGTCGGTGTCCGAGGCGGAGCGGGCGGCCGTCAGCTCCCTCAGG
This sequence comes from uncultured Opitutaceae bacterium, assembly GCA_903887455.1. GTDB lineage: Bacteria > Verrucomicrobiota > Verrucomicrobiia > Opitutales > Opitutaceae > Palsa-1447. The sequence goes on from CAISPT010000204.1 coordinate 3,120, forward strand.
AACGAGAGCAGGTCGTCGTACTCGCGTCGGCGCTTGGGCGTCTCCCGGCGGTCGGGGGGCAGGACGGCGGGACGCAGGTTCGTGACCAGGAGCGTCGAGTTCTGGAAGGGCGCGAGCTGCTTAAGGCCCCTCATGACCTCAGCCCGCGCGAAGAGCTGGGTGCCGGAGTGCAGTGTGAGCGCCGCGTCCCAGTGGAAAAAGCCGTGGCGCGGGAGCTGGGAGTGGAGCTTCGCCAGGAGTGTGGCCGCCGCGGCGTTGAACGCCTCGTTGTACGTGACGGCGAGCGTCGGGTCCTCCGCCGTCTGCCGCTCGAGGTCCGCCAGCGTGAACGCGATCGCCGACTTGATCTGGTTCGCGAGGAAGAGGTCCTGCCCGGTGACGTGGGCGAAGAGCGCGTTGATGTAGTGCAGGCGACGAAGCTCGTCGCGTTCGAGCGTCATTTTTTGCTCTTACCCAGCGAGCTGATCTCGTGCATGAACTCGGAGACGTCCCGGAACTCCTTGTAGACGCTCGCGTAGCGGACGTACGCGACCTGGTCCACGGTCCTGAGGCGCTGCATGACGCCCTCGCCGATCGCCTGGGAAGGGATCTCGTTCTCGAAGCGGGCCTCGATGGCGTCGATCACGTCCTCCACGAGCATCGTGATCTGCTCCAGGTCCACCGGCCTCTTGTGGCAGGCCGCGCGCACAGCGTGGACCAGCTTCTCGCGGTCGAACTCCTCGCGGCGGCCGTCGCGTTTGATGACGACCATCCCGTCCAGAACAAAAGTCTCCGTCGTCGTGAAGCGGTGCCCGCACTCCAGGCACTCGCGCCTGCGGCGGATCGTGTTCCCCTCCTTGCTGATGCGGGAGTCGATGACCTTGTCCTCTATGGAAGTGCACTTGGGGCAGCGCATGGGTGTCGGGGTTAGTTCAGCTCTAGGAAGTTCTGGAGGATCCTCATCCCGCCGGCCGTCGCGATCGACTCCGGGTGGAACTGGACGCCCCAGATGGGAAGGGTTTTGTGGCGGAGCCCCATGACCTCGCCTTCGGCGGTCTCGGCAGTGATCTCAAGGTCCTTCGGGAATGTCCCGCGGTCGACCAGGAGGGAGTGATAGCGCGTCGCCTCGAAGTCCTGTGGCATGCCCTTGAAGAGGTCGGTGCCCTTGTGCCTGATGGGGGAAGTCTTCCCGTGCATCAGCCGTGCCGCCCTGACCACGTTCCCGCCGTAGAAGTGCCCGACGGCCTGGTGCCCGAGGCACACGCCGAAGATCGGTTTCCTGCCCTGGAATGCCCGGATGATGTCGAGTGTGACCCCGGCCTCCTTCGGGGAGCACGGCCCCGGCGAGAGGAGCACCCGGTCGGGATTAAGAGCGACGGCCGCCTCAGGCGTGATCTCGTTGTTTCTGAAAATGCGCTGCTCCACCCCGAGCTGTCCGTAGTACTGGACGAGGTTGTAGGTGAACGAATCGAAGTTATCGATGACGAGAAGCACCGTCTTACACTTGACCGACGATTGACAAGGGGGTCAAGGGTGAGGTGGGGTGGGGTGCAGCAATATGGCAAGTCACTTTCAATTATTGGGTAAGGATGCCTCGACGCAGGCGCGCCGGGGTGTTCTCTCGACGCTCCACGGCCAGGTTCAGACTCCGATCTTCATGCCGGTGGGCACCCAGGGCACCGTGAAGGCGGTGACGCCGGTGCACCTAAGGGACATCGGGGCCCAGATCATCCTCGGAAACACCTACCACCTGAACCTGAGGCCGGGGAGCGAGCTGGTCCGCGAGATGGGCGGGCTCCACAAATTCATGGGCTGGGACGGGCCGATCCTGACCGACAGCGGCGGCTTCCAGGTGTTCAGCCTCTCGAAGCTGCGCGAGATCTCGGACGACGGCGTCGCCTTCCAGTCGCACCTCGACGGGGCGAAGCTTTTCCTCGGCCCCAAAGAGGTCATGGGGATCCAGTCGAACCTCGGCTCCGACATCGCGATGGTCCTGGACGAGTGCCCGCCCTGGCCCGTTGACCGCGACGCCTGCGCGGAGGCCTGCCGCCGGAGCCTCGCCTGGGCCGGTCGCTGCAAGGCGATCGCCGAGGAGAGCGGGTTCCTTTCCTCCGGCCACCACGTCTTTGCGATCGCCCAGGGCTCGACCTACGACGACCTCCGGCGCGAGGCGGCCGAGGGTCTCTCGGCCCTCGGGTTCTCGGGCTACGCGGTCGGCGGCGTGAGCGTCGGGGAGCCCGAGCCGGAGATGCTAAAGCAGGTTGCGGCCACGACCCCCTACCTGCCCGCGGACAAGCCCCGGTACACGATGGGCCTGGGGACGCCGCCTCAGATCCTTAAGATGGTGGCGCTCGGCGTCGACATGTTCGACTGCGTCCTTCCGACCCGCGTCGCCCGAAACGGGCTCGCCTTCACGCCCGAGGGACCGATCAACCTCCGGAACGAGAAATTCCGGTCCGACCCGCGCCCGATCGTCGAGGGCCTGGACAACTACACCTGCCGCAACTTCTCGAGGGCGTACCTGCGGCACCTGATCGCCTCCGGCGAGATGCTTGGGGGGACCCTGGTCACGATCCACAACCTCCACTTCTTCCTCGACCTGATGGCGCAGGTGCGCGCCCACATCGAGGCCGGGGACTTCGGCTCCTGGCACCTCTCCTGGATCAGGCGTTACGAGTCGCGATGACGGTCGTCGCGCCTTCCCTAAAGCGCTCGCCAACTGCGGGCTTTTGAGGCACCGTAGTCCCGTATGCGCATACTTGTCACCGGGGGCGCGGGCTTTCTCGGCTCCCACCTTTGCGAGCGGCTCCTTGCCGACGGCAACGAGGTCGTCTGCCTGGATAACTTTTTCACGGGCAGGAAGCTCAACATCGAGTCGTTCGCCTCGAATCCCAGGTTCGAGCTCGTCCGCCACGACGTGATCGACCCCTTCAAGTTCGAGGTGGACCAGATCTACAACCTGGCGTGCCCGGCGTCCCCCCCGCACTACCAGTACAACCCGATCAAGACCATCAAGACCTCGGTCATGGGCTCGATCAACTGCCTGGGGCTCGCGAAGCGCCTGAGGGCCCGGGTCTTTCAGGCGTCCACGTCGGAGGTCTACGGCGACCCCCAGGTGCACCCGCAGCCCGAGAGCTACTGGGGCAACGTGAACCCTATCGGCAAGCGGTCCTGGTCCGACGAGGGCAAGCGCTGCGCCGAGACCCTCTTCTTCGACTACCACCGCGAGAACAAGGTCGATATCCGGGTTGTCCGGATCTTCAACACCTACGGACCGAGAATGCACGAGTCCGAC
>CAISPT010000205.1 GCA_903887455.1 uncultured Opitutaceae bacterium
CCGAGCACGCGCCCGCGGACAAGAGGGGCCTCTACACCGGCTGGATCCAGACCACGGCGACCCTCGGGCTCTTCCTGGCGCTTGTCGTGATCGGAATCCTCAGGAAGGTCATGACGCCCGAGCAGTTCGCGTCTTGGGGCTGGCGCATCCCGTTCCTGCTCTCGTTCCTGCTCCTTGCCGTCTCGGTCTACATCCGCATGAAGCTCGAGGAGTCGCCGGTCTTTGCCGAGATGAAGGCCCAGGGCAAGGGCTCGAAGGCGCCGCTCACCGAGAGCTTCGCCCGCTGGGAGAATGGCAAGGTGGTCCTCAAGGCGCTCTTCGGGGCCACCATGGGCCAGGGCGTCGTCTGGTACGCGGGGCAGTTCTACGCGCTCTACTTCCTGTCGACGACACTGAAGGTCGACTACGTGACGACCTATTTCCTGATCGCCACCTCGCTTGCGATCGGTGCCGTGCTCCTGGTGAGCTTCGGCAAGCTCTCGGACGTTGTCGGCAGAAAGAAGATCATCATGACCGGCATGCTGCTGGCGGTCTTCACCTACCAGCCCATCTTCCGGAGCCTAACCCGGGCTGCCAACCCCGCCCTCGCCGACGCGATGGAGCGGACGCCGGTCGTGGTGTCCACGGCCGAGTACCGCTCGAGCGGGGCCCTCGCCCTGGAGGCCCTGACGGACGCCGCCAAGAAGATCGTGCTCCCGGCCAAGCCCAGGACCGAGACCGACAAGGCCCGCAACTTCCTCAACAGCCGCGGCATCCCCTTCACACTGGCCCCGCTCCGCGCCGAGGGCGTGGAGGTGGCACTGTCGGTCGGGTCCTCGCAGGTGAACGGCTTTGATGCGAAGGCCTACGAGGCCGCGCTCGCCCCGGCTGGCTACCCGAAGGCCGCCGATCCCGCCCGGGTGAACCGCCCGAAGGTGGTGACCCTCCTGGTGGTCCTCCTCTCGTACGTCGCGATGGTCTACGGCCCGATCGCCGCCTACCTGGTCGAGCTCTTCCCAGCGCGGATCCGCTACACCTCCATGTCCCTCCCTTACCACATCGGCAACGGCTGGTTCGGCGGCTTCCTGCCGCTGATTGCGGCCTCGATTGTCGTGTTCACCGGCGACATCTATGCGGGGCTCTGGTTTCCGATAGGGGTTGCCGCGGTGTCCTTCGTGGTGGGCTGCCTCGTGCTGCCGGAGACCAACGACCGCGACATCCGGCTTTAGGGGGTGTTTTTACGCCCCTTGTCCGGTTTGTTAGATCCTCACGATTAAGGACTAACAGTGTTGGGCTGGGGCGCGGGGCCGCAACTGAAGGCCGGAGTTGTGCAGCGGCCCCGGTGCATCCACATTCCACGCACATGAACATCACCGTCGGCTGCACCCTCCGCTACCAGGTGGTGGCCCAGAGTGCGTCCTTCACCTTCAACGTCCTGGCCAACACCGGTCCCGAGCAGCGCGTGCTTTCCGAGACGATTGCGTGCACCCCGGACATCCCCGCGGAGATCGCGGCGACCTCGAAGGGCGAGCGGGTGCTCCGGGTGGAGGTGCCGACCGGACCGTTCGAGCTGGCCTACTCGGCCCTGGTGGACGTCGATCGGCCGGAGATGCCGGCCGTTGTCCCGGCGGAGAAACCGGGAAGGCTGCCGCTCAGCATCCTCACCTACACGCTTCCCAGCCGGTATTGCGAGAGCGACCGGTTCGCCCCGGTCGCCTGGGAGCTCTTTGGCAAGGTCGAGGACCGCGGGGAGCAGGTGAGGTCCATCTGCAAGTGGGTGGGGGACAACATCGAGTACGCCGCCGGCTCGACGGATGCGAGGACCTCGGCCTGGGACGTCTGGCAGACAAGGAAGGGCGTCTGCCGCGACTACACCCACCTGGCGATCGCCTTCTGCAGGGCGCTCTCGATACCGGCCCGTTACGTGGGGGGCTACGGCGTCGGGCTTGAGCCCATGAACTTCCACGCGTGCATCGAGGCTTACCTGGGCGGCGCCTGGCGCCTCTTTGACCCCACAGACGGGATCGCCCCCGGGCTGATCGTCGAGGCCACGCGCGGGCGGGACGCCTCCACCGCGGGCCTGACGACCATCTTTGGAAGGGTGCAGCCGGGGACGGTCAGCGTGCAGTGCACGGCGGCCGTCCCGGCTGTACCGATGCCGGAGCCTCAGTCCGTCGGGATCCGCATCCCGTAGAAGCTGCGGTAGACGAACACCAGGCCGACGACGAAGATCGCCGCGCCTAGGCCGTGCTTTAGGGCCGGCTCCATCTTGACGGCGATCTCGACGGCCAGGAGGCCGAAGAGCGTCGTGAACTTGATCACGGGATTGAGCGAGACAGACGAGGTGTCCTTGAACGGGTCGCCGACGGTGTCGCCGACCACGGTGGCCGCATGGAGCGGGGTGCCCTTCTGCTTGAGCTCGACCTCGACGATCTTCTTCGCGTTGTCCCAAGCGCCGCCGGCGTTCGCCATGAAGATGGCCTGGTAGAGGCCCCAGAAGGCGATGCCGATCAGGTAGCCGATGAAGAAGTACGGGTCGAAGAAGGCGAGCGAGAGGGCGAAGCAGAACACGACGATGAAGATGTTCACCATGCCCTTCTGCGCGTACTGGGTGCAGATCTTCACGACCTCCTTGGAGGCGGCGACCGACGCCGTCGTCGAGTCGAGCTTCATGTTATCCTTGATGTACACCACGGCCCTGTAGGAGCCGGTGACGACCGCCTGCGCGCTCGCCCCCGTGAACCAGTAGATGACCGCGCCGCCCATCAGGAGCCCCATCATGGCCTCGGGGTGGACCAGGGAGAGGCGCTCGATCGTGTCGGGGTGCAGGCGCTTTAGCAGCATGATGATGCCAAACACCATCGTCGTGGCACCGACGACCGCCGTGCCGATGAGGACCGGCTTGGCCGTCGCCTTGAAGGTGTTGCCCGCGCCGTCGCCCTTCTCGAGCTGGTGCTTGGCGTTCTCGAAGTCGGGCTTGAAGCCGAAGTCCTTCTCGATCTCGGCCTCGATGCCCTTGGTGGACTCGATCTGCGAGAGCTCGTAGACGGACTGGGCGTTGTCGGTCACCGGGCCGAAGCTGTCGACCGCGATCGTGACCGGGCCCATCCCGAGGAAGCCGAAGGCCACCAGGCCGAAGGCGAAGATCGGGGCCGCGAACTTGAACTCCTCGGGCATGATGGCCTGGAGGGGCGCGGTCCCCGAGATCAGGTAGGCGCCGAACATGAGGGAAAGGATCACCAGGCCCGTCCAGAAGGCGGAGAAGTTGCCGCACACGAACCCGGAGAGGATGTTCAGCGAGGCGCCGCCCTGCTTGGAGGAGGTGACGACCTCCTTCACGTGCCGGCTCTCCGTCGACGTGAAGATCTTGGTGAACTCCGGGATCAGGGCACCGGCGATCGTCCCGAACGAGATGATGGTCGCAAGGACCCACCAGAGCCCCTCGGGGCAGCCCGCCTGCTTGGAGAGAAGGAGGTAGGTCGAGGCGTACGTCACGATGATCGAGACGATCGAGGTGATCCAAACGAGGTTCGTGAGGGGCTGCTCGAGGTTGAAGTCCTTCTTCGCGCCGTAGAGCGAGGAGGCGATCGCCCCGTTGATGAAGTAGCTCAGGAGCGACGTGACGAGCATCAGGATGCGCATGGCGAAGAGCCAGACGATCAGGGTGCCGCAGAGGCCGGGGTCGGTGACCAGCGCCAGCGCCAGGAAGGCGATCAGCGCCACGCCCGTGACGCCGTAGGTCTCGAAGCCGTCGGCCGTGGGCCCGACGGAGTCGCCCGCGTTGTCACCCGTGCAGTCGGCGATCACGCCGGGGTTGCGGGGGTCGTCCTCGGGCATGTTGAAGACGATCTTCATGAGGTCGGCCCCGATGTCGGCGATCTTCGTGAAGATGCCGCCGCAGATGCGCAGCGCCGAGGCGCCGAGCGACTCACCGATCGCGAACCCGATGAAGCAGGGGCCGGCGAGTTCGGAGGGCAGGAACTTCAGGATGCAGATCATGAAGAAGAGCTCGATGGCGACCAGGAGGAGGCCGACGCTCATGCCGCTCTTGAGCGGGATCAGGAGCGTGGCGAGCGGGTTGCCCTTGAGGGCCGAGAAGGCGGTGCGCGAGTTGGCGACCGTGTTGATGCGGATGCCGAACCAGGCGACGCCGTAGCTGCCGAGGATGCCGAGGATCGAGGCCAGGAGGATCACGACCACGTGGCCGCTGGACTGCTGCGAGAGCACCCCGAAGTAGTAGGTCATGCAGGCCGCGATCAGCACCCACAGGACCGCCAGGAACTTGCCCTGCTGCGCCAGGTACGTTTTGCACGTCTCCCAGATGATGTTGGAGACGACCGACATCGACTTGTGGACGGGGAGGTTGCGGGTCTGGATGTACTGGAGCCATCCGAAGACCATGCCTCCTATGCACACGACCAGTCCGATCAGGAGGACGGCGGACCCACTGAGGGCGCCTCCCATGAAGGAGACGGTGTTCAGGTCGGGTATCTTGATGTCGGATTCGCTCGCGCGGACCGACGGTATGAACGAGGCGGCCAGTACTGCAGACGCGCCCAATTGCCAGGCTTTGGGGAACTTCATAGTGAAGGGGAGGGGGGTTTAGACTGCCCCCAGAACCTGACAAAGGACCCCCTGGCTCTGCGAGTCTATTGTCCCCCGACGCCGCTTCAATCAGCCCAGCGAATCGTATTCAGTAGCTCGGCCAGATGGAACCCTGCCTTGGCAAGGCGCTCGCCTGCAAGGGGGACGCAAGTATCATTATAATGAGCGGGTAACGTGATCGCGATGCGCTTAATGCCCCCCTTGGGGTCCGGGGTCAGGGTCC
>CAISPT010000206.1 GCA_903887455.1 uncultured Opitutaceae bacterium
GCCGGCGGCATCGCGCACGACTTCAACAACCTCCTCACCGGCATTCTCGGCTACCAGGAGCTGGCGCTCGAGACCATCGCCGAGGGCGACCCCGTCCGCGAATACCTGAGCTCGGCGAGGGAGGCCAGCTTGCGCGCCCGCGAACTGATCGACCACATCCTCACCTTCTCGCGTCAGTCCGGAAGCGAGAAGCTGCCCGTTGATGTGGGCCAGCTTATCGACGATGCCAGCCGCTTCCTGCGCGCGACGGTGCCGGCGACGATCCGTATCGAGGTCGCGGTCTCTAAGGAGTGCGGCCGGGTCCTCGCCGACGCGACCCAGCTCCACCAGGTGCTTCTCAATCTCGGCTCGAACGCGGCCCACGCGATGAAGGCCGCGGGCGGGGTGATGCACATTGGCCTCGAACCGGTCACCCTCAGCGAGCAGGACGCGAACGCCGTAAACCAGCGGCGCCCGGGCTCATTCCTGAAGCTCACCTTCCGCGACAGCGGCCACGGGATGGACGACGAGACCTGCAGGCGCATCTTCGACCCCTTCTTTACCACGAAGGAGGTCGGCCAAGGGACCGGCCTCGGACTCTCGGTGGTCCACGGAATCATCCAGGCGCACCAGGGCTCGATCATCGTCGACAGCGAGGTCGGCCGAGGGACCACGTTTACAATCTACCTTCCGGAGGTACCCAAGGTCGCCGAGGACGACCAGGCCGAGTCCGGGGACTCGATCCCGAGGGGCACCGGCCAGCTTATCGCCATGGTCGACGACGAGGACATCGTCCGGAGCCTTGCCCAGATGGCCCTCGAGAAGCTGGGCTACAGGGTGGCCTCGTTCGAGTCGCCCGTGCGGTGCCTGGAAGTGCTTAAGAAGAGCCCCGGGGACTTCGCGCTGCTCCTCACGGACCAGACCATGCCCGTGATGAAGGGGATCGAACTGGCGTCCGAGGCGCGGATTGTCGCACCCCACCTGCCAGTCGTGATCATGTCGGGCTACTTCTCGAGGATCTCGCCGGAGAAGCTGGCCCAGATCGGCCACGTTAACCTGCTCTCCAAGCCCTTCACCAACGAGGAGCTTGCGGTGGCCATCCACCGGAGCATCGCGTCGGAATCGTAACGATCCGGCGGCCTAGTTCTGCTTGAGCAGCTTGTAGACGACAGCCGAGTTGGCGTTGGCCTGGGCGAGCATGGCCGTGCCGGCCTGCTGGAGAATATTGAACTTCGCGAGCTGTGCCGATTGGGCGGCGACGTCGGTGTCGCTGATCGCTGAGATCGCCGCCGTCAGGTTCTCGGACTCGACCTGGAGGGCCGATGCCGCGGTCTGCAGGCGCTGCTCGGCGGCCACGTTGGTGGCCTGGGCACCCCCCACCTGGGTAACCGCCGCGGTGAGGGTCGAGACAGCCGTGGGATCCGACACGCTGAGCATGTAATTGCCCGAGCTATCCTGGCCAATGACTGCGGCCGTCGAGCCCTGCTGAAGGTTGAGTTCGGGCAGCACGAGGTTCTGGCCCGTGCCGTCCCCTGTCGCGATCACCTTCGGCGAGTTGCTGCCGAAGAGGGCAGCTCCGTCAAAGGTCGCGCTGGGATTTGCCACGCCGCTCGTTCCACCGATCGCCGCGGTCGACCCACCGATCATCGTCCTTAGGTCGTCCTGGAGCTTCGCGAACTCGACCTGGTAGTCGCCGACGTCCGCGGGGGTCTTCGTCGGGTCCTGGGCCAAGGTCGCCAGCTGGCCCATACGCGTGAGCATCTCCCCAATCCCACTCAGATAGCTTCCGGCCGACTGGCTATAGGAAACGGCGTTCTGCACGTTGATCGACGCGGCCTGGATCCGGTCGTTGCTCGACGTGTAGCTGCTCGCCAGTGCCTGGGCGACCGGGTTATCGCTCGGGGAGTTGAATGCAGTTCCCGACGACAGGCTCATCAGGGACTGATTGTAGAGGTCCTTATTCTGGCTGACAGCGGCTGCCAGGCTTGCGGAGTTCGATACGTTCATGGGGCTCCTGTGCTACGGTGGTCTTCTCAGGCCGCGTCGGCGCTTGCCTGCGGCTTGGTGTCCGGCGGGTTCGGCTGCGGCCTGTTGAGCTTCGGCAGCGTGAAAGGCCCGGTGTCGGTCTTTGCCGTCTTGAAGACGGCGACATGGTTGGTGGCGGCAATCGAGGAGTGGACCTCCTTGCGGAAGATCGGAATCTCGCGGGGGGCGATGATTCCAACCTTCACGACATCGCCATCGATCCGGTTTATGCGGATCTCGATCCCATCACCGATGATGATGGACTCGTTGATCTTGCGGGAAAGTACGAGCATGGACGTGAGGCCTGCTTAGGCGCAGGCGGCTGCGCTACGGGACTCAAGAAGCGGGTACTGGGCGCTGTAGCGAGAATAATTGGATATCACGAGCTGCCGAGC
>CAISPT010000207.1 GCA_903887455.1 uncultured Opitutaceae bacterium
CTTCCCTGCGTTCGGGTACTCGGCGAACGCCGACCGCGGCCGCAACGCGCTCCTCGGCAACCCCTACACCCAGGGTGGGGGGACAACGGCCGACGGTTTCGACGGGTACCTCGGGGCGGCCTGGGAGCTCGACCTCTGGGGCAGGGTGCGTCGCCTGGACGAGGCGGCGAGGGCCCAGTACCTGGGCTCCATCGAGGGACGCAGGGCCGTCCTCCTCAGTCTGGTCGCCGAGGTGGCGACCGCCTACTACGGACTCCTCGAGCTCGACGAGGAGCTCTCGATCGCCAGGGCTGCGACTGATTCCCTAGGGAACAGCCTGAGGCTCTTCAACCGCCAGCTGGAAGGCGGCACCGCCTCCCGCCTTGATGCCGCGACGGCCGAGGCGGCGATGGCAAGCAGCGCGGCCCGGATACCCGAGATCGAGCGGGAGATCGCCATCAGGGAAAACCAGATCTGCGTCCTGGTGGGCACGCCCCCGGGGCCGGTGGCACGGGGATCGCGCCTCTCCGAGCAGGCGCTGCCCCCGGACGTGCCGGCGGGACTCCCCTCCTCGCTCCTCGAGCGCCGCCCCGACGTCCGCGAGGCGGAGTTCGCCGCCGTCGCCGCGAACGCCCGCATCGGCGTCACTGTCGGCGGGTTCCTTCCCCGTATCGGGCTCAGCGCGATCCTGGGCGGCGTGAGCCCCGAACTGGACCGAATCACTTCGCGCAAGGCGGGCCTGTGGTCCGTCGGGGCGGGCGCCACTGGACCGCTCTTCCAGGGCGGCGGCCTCCACGGCCAGTACGACCAGGCCAAGCAGGAATGGGAGGTCGCCAGGCTCCAGTACCAGCAGTCGGCCCTGAACGCGTTCGCCGATGTCGCCAACGCCCTGGTGACACGCCAGAAGCTGGCCGAGGTCCGGGCTCAGCAGGAGCGCGCCGTGCGGGCCTACCAGGAGGCGGCCACCCTTTCCTCCGAGCGCTACAGCGCCGGCAAGGCGAGCTACTACGAGGTGATCGAATCCCAGCTGAAGCTCTTTCCCGCGCAGTCGGCGCTTGCCCAGACCCGCAGGGACCAGTTCACGGCGGTCGTGCAGCTCTATAAGGCCCTCGGAGGGGGCTGGAGCCTTAAAGACGCGGAGTGGTCGCCCCCGGCCGGCCGGTAGGACGGGGCGCCTAGGCCCCGGCATAGCCTTGCTTTCCCCTGAGGCCGAAGCTACTTGAAGCGCGGGACCGCGCACCCGGCCCCTCCCCCCACCGCATGCGACGACGCGCTTCCAAAGGCAGCCCAAGGACACGGAATTCCCCGAAGGCGCGAACCCCCGCCAAAGCCGCCAAGCGCAAGCCCGCTGCGGCCACGAAGTCGAAGAAGGCCAAGGCGTCACGCGCCCGCTCCCACGAGGCGCTCTCGGAGCACGACATTTCCATGAGCCTGGCCTCAGCCGAGCAGGCCCTCACCGCCGCGGTGTCCGGGACAGCCGCCCGGCTCGAGCCCGCCGTGGAGCGGGATCTCCTCATCGAGGCCCAGAGGACACTCGCGAGTGAGCACAACCTCCTGCGGACCGCCATCGACATCCTTCCCGACCGGGTGTTCGTGCGCGACCGCCAATCCCGGCATGTGCTCAACAACAGCGCACAGCTGCGCCAGCTCAGGGCCAAGACCCTGGAGGAGACCATTGGGAAGACCGACCTCGACTACTACCCACCTGAACTCGCCCAACAATTCGCCGATGCCAACGAGCAGGTCATGGCCTCGGGCAAGGCCCTGGTGAACCACGACGAGATGGTTCCCGGTCCGGAGGGAGAGGAACGCTGGTGGTCGACGACCAAGGTGCCGCTGCGGGACGCCTCGGGGAGGGTGATCGGCCTGGTGGGAATCTGCCGGGACGTCACGGAGCACCGCAAGGTCATGCAGAAGGTCCTCGAGCAGAGGGCCATGCTCGAGCAGGCGCACGACTCCATCCTACTGATGACGCTTGAGGGAACGATCGTCTACATGAATGCCGCCGCCGAGAAGCTCCTCGGCTGGCCAGCCACGGAGGCCGTGGGCAAGCTCAGTTCCGAGATTGTTCCGCCCGAGGACAGGCCGCAGATGATTCCCGCCCACAAGGAGACGCTCGAGAAGGGCTCCTGGCACGGAGAGTTCCGCCTCCACCACCGCAGCGGGCGCGAGCTCTTCGTCGACTCGCGCCGCTCACTGATCCTGGACGAGACCGGGACCCCCAAGGCCCAGCTGAGCATCAACGCCGATATCACGGAGAAGAAGAAGGCGGAGGCGCTCGCGCTCCGGAACCAGCGCCTCGAGAGCCTGGGGACGCTCGCCGGGAGGATCGCCCACGACCTCAACAACGTCCTGGCCCCCATACTCATGGCCATCACCCTCCTGAAGATGAAGGTGACGGACGACGGGGGCAGGAGGCTCCTCTCGCTCCTGGAGCAGAACGCCGAGCGGGGGGCGCAGCTCGTCCGCCACGTGCTTGCGTTCGGCCGCGGGGCCGAGGGAAGCCGCGTGGCGGTGCAGCCCGTGCTGGTCGCCAGGGAGATTGAGCAGATTGTCCGCGACACCTTCCCAAAGAACGTGCGTTTCGAGCTCAAGGCCGACCGCGACCCGTGGACGTTCACGGGGGATCCGAACCAGATCCACCAGGTGCTCCTCAACCTCTGCGTGAACGCCCGCGACGCGATGCCCTCTGGCGGCAAGATTACGCTCGTCATCAAGAACGAGATGGTGGACGCGACATTCTCCAGCATGAACCCCGGCGCCAGGCCAGGGCCCTACGTGGAGATCTCGGTTTCGGACACGGGGACAGGAATCTCGAACGACGTGAAGGAGAGGATCTTCGAGCCCTTCTTTACCACCAAGGACGTCGGCAAGGGGACCGGCCTCGGGCTCTCCACCTCGCTCGGGATCGTCCAGAGCCACGGGGGCTTCATGGGGCTCTCGAGCCTCCAGGGCAAGGGGAGCGTCTTCCGGATCTACCTGCCCGCGAACACCGCCGACACCGGGAGTGCCAACGGCGCGGAGAAGCTGCCGGGCCCGCCCGCCGGCCACAACGAGCTGGTCCTCGTCGTGGACGACGAGGAGCCCATCCTCGAGGTGGCCAAGTCCACCCTCGAGAACTTCGGCTACCGGGTGGCGGTGGCACGCAACGGCGCGGAGGCAGTTTCAATCTACGCAATGCAGAGGACCTCGATCGCCGTCGTCCTGACCGACATGGCAATGCCCATCATGGACGGACCCGCGATGATCGTCGCCCTTAAGGCCATAAACCCCGAGGTAAAGATCATCGGCTCAAGCGGCCTGAGCGGACCCAGTGCGGTGGCCGCGTCGCGCGTTTCAGGGGTCTCCGAGTTCGTGCCGAAGCCGTACAGCGCTGACACGCTCCTCGGAGCAATCTCCCGGGCCATCGGGGCGGGCGGGGCCCCGGGGTCCTAGCGGCGGTCCGGGCAAGGGAGCGACCCTCCATGACCTTCTCGTACAACAGCGTCGCAGGCAGGAGCGTGGAGCGCATCCAGGCCCTGAGCGACGGGATCTTCGGCGTGGGCATGACACTCCTCGTGCTCGACCTGAGGACACCAGCCCTGGAGGCCGTCCACGGGGAGCGGAGCCTCCTGGCGGCGCTGGCGTCCGCCCTGCCCCAGCTCGTCATGTACCTGATGAGCTTCATGACTCTCGGGATCTTCTGGGTGGGCCAGCAGACGCAGCTCGGCCATCTCGAGCGGTCCGACCGGCACCTCACCTGGATCAACCTGGCCTTTCTCTTCGCCGTGACCCTCATGCCGTTCTCGACGAAGCTGCTCGCCGAGTTCTACCCCTTCCGTGCCGCCCTGCTCGTCTACTGGCTCAATATCGTGGCCCTCGGTGGGACGCTCTACGGCAGCTGGGGCTATTCCGTCCGGCACGGGCTGCTCAGGCCCGGCACTCCGCCGGGCGTGGCCGCCGCGGTCTGCGGCAGGATCCGCACGGCGCAGGCCCTCTACGCCGCCGGCGCCCTGCTGTGCGCGGTGGACACGCGCCTGAGCATCGCTTGCATCGTCCTTGTACAGCTAAACTACGTCCTGGCGCCCAGCTTCAGTTCCCTGCGCCGGGCCCCGAGGCCGGAGCAGAAAAGCCAGCCACCACCCCAATGAACATCGCACCACGCCCGCGACGCTACGGCATGGCCCTCCGCGTCAAGCCCGAGAAGTTCGAGGAGTACAAGCGCTACCACGAGGCCGTATGGCCCGAGGTCCTTGAGAGGATCACCGCGTCGCGCATGCGCAACTACTCCATCTTCCACCTTGATGGATGGCTTTTCTCCTACTTCGAGTACTGGGGGGACGACTTTGAGGCGGACATGAAGCTCATGGCCGCCGACGTCGCCACCCGACGGTGGTGGTCTATCATGGAGCCGATGCAGACTCCCCTCAAGTCACGGGCGCCCGGGGAGTGGTGGGCCCGCATGGAGGAAGTCTTCCACCACGACTGAGGAAAGCGCCCGATGTTCACGGACGCCCACGTTCACTTCTGGGACCGCTCCCTCAGGCCCTACCCGTGGCTTGACGAGGTGCCCGAGATCGCGGCCGCGCACGGACCCGAGGACCTCGCCCGCGAGGCGGGCGCCGGGGCGCCTGACCGCGTCGTCTTCGTGCAGGCCGACTGCGCGAGGGAATCGGCCATGGACGAGGTGTCGTGGGTCGAGTCGCTCGCGGACCGCGGGCCGCGGGTCGCGGGCATCGTCGCGTTCGCCCCGATGGACGAGGGCCGGCGGACCCTCTCCGCCCTTAGCGCCCTTTCCGCCAGGCCTCTGGTGAAGGGGGTCCGGCACCTGATCCAAGGGGAACGGGACCCGTCCTACTGCACGAGGCCGGAGTTCGTGGCCGGCGTTCGGGCCTGCGGCGAAAACGGCCTCTCCTTCGACATCTGCGTGCGCCATCCTCAGATGGAAGCGGTCGTCAGGCTCGCGCGGGAGTGCCCCGGCACCACGCTCGTCCTCGACCACGCGGGCAAGCCCGACCTCGCCGGCAACCTGCTCGATCCGTGGCGCTCCCACATCCGGGAGCTGGCGGAGCTCCCCCACGTGGTGTGCAAGTTCTCGGGACTCGTCACCGAGGCGGGGGGCGCGGCGGGCGATGCGGGCCGGTTCGTGCCCGCGACCCAGCACCTGCTCGAGTGTTTCGGGCCGGGGCGCCTGCTCTTCGGCAGCGACTGGCCGGTCGTCAGGCTCGCGGCCACCTACCCCTCCTGGCTGGCCACGGCGCGGACCCTCCTATCTCAGCTCTCAGTTGAGGAGCGCGCGGCCGTCTTCGGCGGCAACGCCGGGAGGGTCTACAGGCTCGGCTAGGTCGGGCCGGACCGCGGCTCCCCGGGAAAAGGCTGGAAAAATTCCAGCTGCCCATCCCAAATCTGCCCCACCCCATGCGCCTACCCCACGCCTTGCCCCTCTGCCTTGCACTGCTCGCCAATGCCGGCAGCGCCGCTGACTTCCAGATTGCAGTCATACCTAAGGGGACGACGCATGAGTATTGGCGATCGATAAACGCCGGAGCCGTGAAGGCGCAGCGGGAGCTAAAGGCCGCCGGGACCGACGTGCAGATCATCTGGAAGGGGCCGCTCCTCGAGGACGACCGCGAGCAGCAGATCCAGGTGGTCGAGAACTTCGCCGGCCGCGGCGTCTCGGCAATCGTGCTCGCCCCCCTCGACAGCCGGGCGCTCGTGGCCCCGGTTGAGGACGCGGTGAGGGCTGGCATTCCCGTGATCGTGATCGACTCGGCACTTAAGTCCACATTGACCGCGAGCACCGTGGCGACCGACAACCGCAAGGGCGGGCAGATCGGGGCCCGGCGGCTGGGCACCCTCCTCGGGGGCAAGGGCCGGGTGATCATGCTTCGCTACCAGGTCGGCAGCGCCAGCACGGAGGAGCGGGAGGAGGGCTTCCTCGAGGTCATGAAGGCCGAGTTTCCAGGCGTGACGCTGCTCTCCGCCGACCAGTACGGCGGCGCCACCCGCGAGACCGCCTACAAGGCGGCCCAGAACCTCCTCAACCGCTTCGGCGAGAACCTGGACGGGGTGTTTGCCCCCAACGAGTCGGTGGCGAGCGGCATGCTGCTCGCCCTCAGGGAGCAGGGGCTTGCGGGCAAGGTCCGCTACGTGGGCTTCGACGCCAATGAACAGCTGGTGGACGCGCTCAAGAAGGGCGAGATCCAGGGCCTCGTCGTGCAGGACCCGGTCAAGATGGGCTACCTGGGGGTCATGACCGCGGTTGCCGTCCTCAGACACGAGAAGGTCAGCCCGCTGATCGACACGGGCGTTGGGCTCGTGACCCTTGAGAACATGAACGATCCAACGGTATCGGCTCTCATCCATCCGCCGCTTGCCGAGTACCTGAAGTGATGCCCGGCTTCCGGCTACGACTCGGCGGGATCAGCAAGGCCTTCGGGGCGACCCGGGCGCTCTCTTCGGTGTCGCTGGAAGTCCAGGCCGGCGAGGTGCACGCGCTCGTGGGCGAAAACGGTGCGGGCAAGAGCACCCTCCTGAAGATCCTGAGCGGCGCCCACGAACCGGACTCGGGCACCATGGAGCTCGACGGGGAACCCTACCGCCCCGACGGTCCCCACGACGCGCGAGAGCGCGGCGTGGCTATGATCTACCAGGAGGTCACCCTCGCGCCCCACCTTTCCGTGCAGGAGAACATCCTGCTCGGCTCCGAGTCCTCGAGGCTCGGATGGATCAATTCGCGGCGCTCGCGCGAGAGGGCCATGGAGGCGCTCGCGGTACTCGGCTACGACCACCTCCCCCTGGACCGCGAGACCTCCGCGTTCACGATCGCCGAGCAGCAGGTGATCGAGATCGCCCGGGCGCTCCTCCTGAAGCCCCGCGTCCTGATCATGGACGAGCCCACGAGCAGCCTCACAAAGGCGGACACCGAGCGGCTCTTCGAAGTCATCGGGCGCCTGCGGGGCCAGGGCGTGAGCATCATCTACGTGAGCCACTTCCTCGAGGAGTTCCAGAGGGTCTGCGACCGCTACACGGTCCTGAAGGACGGCGAGACCGTCGGCACGGGCGCGATGCCCGGGACCACGATTGACCACCTCGTGTCGCAAATGACGGGCCGCGAGGTCTCCGACCTCTACCCCAGGGTTGCGCGGGGCCTAGGGGAGCCGGTGCTTGAGGCCCTCGGCCTCGGCCGCGCCCCGCGGCTAAGGCCCACGAGCTTTGCGCTCCGAAACGGCGAGATCCTTGGGCTGGCGGGAATCATCGGGGCCGGGAGGACCGACCTGGTGAGGGCCGTCTTCGGGCTCGACCGGGCTGACGCAGGGCAGGTCGCCGTCTTCGGCAGGCCGGACCCCCATCCCTCCGCCGGCCGCAGCTGGGCGCAGGGCGTCGGCTTCCTGAGCGAGAACCGCAAGGAGGAGGGACTGATGCTGAACCTCTCCGTTCGCGACAACATGACCCTCACCAAGCTCGGCTCCTACGGGACCCTTGGCTGGATAGGCCACCGCCGCCAGTCCGCCGCCGCCTCGCGATGGACGGCCGAGCTCGCCGTCAAGTGCACGGGCGCAGGGCAGCCGGTGGGGGAGCTTTCAGGGGGAAACCAGCAGAAGGTGGCGCTTGCCCGGCTGCTTGAGCACCCCGCGAGGATCCTCCTGCTCGACGAGCCGACTCGGGGCATCGACGTCGGCAGCAAGTCCCAGATCTACGAGATCATCGGCCGCCTTGCGGCGGCGGGTAAGTCGGTGATCCTTGTGAGCTCTTACCTCCCCGAGCTCCTCGGACTGTGCGACACAATCGGTGTCATGCACCGGGGGGAGCTGGTCGCAGTCAGGCCCTGCGGGGAATGGACGGAGCCCGAGCTTCTCCGGTTCGCCGTGGGAAAGGAATGAACCCATGACCAAACTACTGAGAGCCATCGTGAAAAAAGGGGGGCCCTTCATAGGCCTTATCCTGGTGATCGCCATCTTCTCGGCCCCCGCTGAGACCCGCGGCTACTTCCTCACCTACCACAACTTCAAGATCATCCTGACCCAGTCGGTGATCGTGTCCGTCGGGGCCCTCGGAATGACGCTGATCATCGTGAGCGGGGCGATCGACCTGTCGGTCGGCTCCGTTGTCGCGCTCACGGGCGTCGCCTCGGCCCTCCTCATCCAGCACGGTTGGGGAGCGGTGGCGACCACGGCCGCCGCCGTCGCCATCGGGGCCGCCATTGGGCTTGTGAACGGCACCGCCGTCGCAGGCCTGAGGATGCCGTCCTTCATCATCACCCTCGGAATGCTTGGCATAGCCAGGGGGACGGCGAAGTGGCTGGCCGACAACCAGACCGTCAGTTACGACGCGTCCCCCATCAACAGCTGGATGACCACGCTAAACCCGGCGGGCCGGGCGCTGCCCGCGGGCGTCTGGGTGGCGGTCGCCCTGGCAGCGCTCACCTCCCTTATCCTGAAGAAGACGGTCTTCGGCCGGCACGTCTTCGCCCTGGGTTCCAACGAGGCGGCCGCCAGGCTCTGCGGCGTCCCCACGGTCAGACTCCAGATCATGGTCTTCGCCCTGGCCGGGTGCTTCTTCGGCCTCTCGGGGCTTTTCCAGCTCTCGAGGCTGCGCCTCGGCGACCCGACAGTCGCCGTCGGCCTTGAGCTCGACATCATCGCAGCCGTGATCATCGGCGGCGCGAGCCTGAACGGCGGGTCCGGCACGGTCCTGGGCTCGATCATCGGCGCCCTCATCATGGCGGTCCTGCGCAACGGGTCGCAGCAAATGGGCTGGCCCAATTACTTCCAGGAAATCATCATCGGCGTCGTGATCATCGCCGCCGTATTCCTCGACAGGTTCCGAAGAGGCGGCAGGTCCTAGCTCCCCCCATTAGGCCATGAGCTCGCGCCTCTGCATAGGTTTTGATGCCGACGACACGCTTTGGCACAACGAGAACATCTTTGAGAATGTCCACGAGCGCTACTACACGCTCCTGGCGAGGTACCACGACGCCGCCACCGTGGAGCGCGCCCTCTACGAGACGGAGATGCGCAACCTCGAGCTCTACGGCTACGGCATCAAGGGCTTCATGCTCTCGGCCATAGAGACCGCAATATCGCTCACCGATGGCAAGGTCGGAACGGGCGAGATCAGGGACCTGATCGGCCTCGGCCGCGAGATGCTCGACCACCCCGTCGAGCTCCTGCCCCACGCCCGGGAGACCCTGGAGATCCTCGCGGAGAGCCACCGCATGATCCTCATCACCAAGGGCGACCTCCGGGACCAGGAGCGCAAGCTCGCCAAGTCCGGGATCGCCCGGTACTTCGCAGCCATCGAGATCGTGTCGGAGAAGGACAAGGGAACCTACGAGAGGATCCTCGCACGGCACGGGGTCGAGCCGCGGCTCTTCCTGATGGTGGGTAACTCCGTGAAGTCGGACATCCTGCCGGTCCTTGAGCTCGGCGGGCTGGGCGTCCACGTCCCCTACCGCATCACCTGGGGCCATGAGCAGGCGGAGACCCCGACCTCCGAGGACGGGCGCTTCTACCACGCCGCATCGATCCGGGACGTGCCTCAGATCGTGTCGCGGTGGGGATAGGCCCGCCGCCGGGCCGGTGTTGCGATTCCCCCTGACATACCCCACTTTTCGAGCATGCCCTCCACCTACGAACTGCTCAGAGCCGACATCGTCACAGCCATGAAGGCGCGGGATTCCGCGGCCGCAACGGCCCTGCGCACCGCCGACGCCGGCATCCAGCGGGCCTCCATGGACCTCTCCAAGCCCATCGATGACGCGCTGGTCGTGGCGACGCTCAGGAAGGCCGTGAAGAATCTCGCCGACGCCAAGATAGAGTTCGAGAAGGGTGGACGCGCGGACCTGGTGGCGGCCAACGAGGCCGAGATCAGGCTCCTCGAGAAGTACCTGCCGAAGGGCATCGAGGGAGCGCAGCTTGAGGCCCTGGTCGCCGAGGCGATCAAGGAATCCGGCGCCGCCACCCGCAAGGAGATGGGCAAGGTGATCGGTGCGCTCAAGAAGAGGCCCGAGGCCGCGCTGATCGACTTCGCCGCGGCCAGCAAGCTGGTCCAGGCGAAGCTGCCCCAGTAGGGCGGGCCCATTACGGTCAAGGAGCGCTCGACTTGGCGCGTCGCGCTCCCACAGTAGAAAATCTCTTCCCCGCCCGACCCCCGTCGGGCACCCAACACCCCAAATCCCGATGAAAAGACTGTCATGCCTGCTCGCGTGCGCGGCCCTGTCGACCAGCGCCCTCTTTGCCGATAAATTCGAGGGCCTGGCCCTCACGCCCCCGATGGGCTGGAACACGTGGAACACGTTTGCCGAGAACTGCAACGAGACCCTGGTGAAGCAGACAGCGGATGCCATGGTCGCCAACGGGATGCGCGACGCCGGCTACGTCTATGTGGTCGTCGATGACTGCTGGTCGAAGAAGGAGCGCGACGCGGACGGCAACCTTGTCGCCGACCCCGTGAAGTTCCCGAGCGGCATGAAGGCGCTCGGCGACTACCTTCACTCCAAGGGCCTTAAATTCGGGATGTACGGCTGCGCCGGCTCGCTCACCTGCGGCGGATACCCCGGCGGCCGGGGTCACGAGTTCCAGGACGCTAAGATGTACGCCTCGTGGGGGGTGGACTACTTCAAGTACGACTGGTGCAACCACGGGACCGCCAACGGCCCGGAGAGCTACCGGATCATGAGCGACGCCCTGAAGGCGGCGGGCCGCCCCATCGTGTTCAGCCTGTGCGAGTGGGGGGAGAACCAGCCCTGGCTGTGGGCCGCCCCGGTCGGGCACCTCTGGCGGACGACGGGGGACATCGGCCCCTCCTACAAGGGCTCGGTCAAGAACAAGTGGGAGCACGGCTGGAAGGAGCTCCTCGACCAGAACGTGGGCCTTGAGAAGTACGCGGGCCCGGGGCACTGGAACGATCCCGACATGCTCGAGGTGGGCGCCAAGGGCATGACGGTCGCCGAGTCCCGGGCGCACTTCAGCCTCTGGTGCACGATCGCCGCCCCGCTCATCGCCGGCAACGACGTCCGCACCATGACTCCCGAGATCGCGGCAATCCTCACCAACAAGGCGGCCATCGCCGTCGACCAGGACGCGGCCGGCCACCAGGGCTTCCGCTACCGGGTCGACAAGGACAAGGAGATCTGGGCCAAGGAGCTCTC
>CAISPT010000208.1 GCA_903887455.1 uncultured Opitutaceae bacterium
ACGGATGTTCCCTGACCCTTCTTGTGCGCCATGACGTGGTTCTCCTCAGAGTTTGATAGATTCGATCTTTATGACAGAAAGCTCCTGGCGGTGCCCCTGCTTGCGCTCGTAGCCCTTGCGCTTCTTCTTCTTGAACACGATGACTTTATCACCGCGCTTGTTCTCGAGGATCTTGGCCGAAACGGAGGCTCCGGGGAGCGTCGGCTTGCCGATCTTGAAGTCGGCGCCTTCACCGGCCGTCAGCACGTCTTTGATCTCGACGGTGGCTCCGGCTTCCGTGTTGGGGAAGCGGTTCACGATGAGGATGTCCCCCTCCGTAATGGTGAACTGCTGGCCTTGGGTTTTGATAGTGGCTTTCATGAAATAAAACCGCTGACTAAGCCGTTTTGGCAGAGTCAAAGCAAGGCTATTTTGGGGGCTGGTACTCAATAAGCGTGGCGGTGCCCGTTCCGAACCTAAAACCGACCTCAAAACGCACCGGAAGGCGCCGGGCGTCGTCGGTCTCGATCCAGACCCGGACGGTCGACCCGCGCTTGAACATGCCGATCGGGGCGCTCTTCTCCATCCGGGGGACGAGGACCTGGGCGGTGAAGAAGCCCATCGCCGTGAACACGGTGTCCGTCTCGGGCTCCGGGCGGATCGTGAGCGGGTAGATCTGGTCCTCGAAGATGACCAGGGTGTCCCGGGAGGCGCCCGGCTTCAGGTCCCAGAACCGGGTGTTGATGAGCGCCAGGATGAGGTCGGAGGGGTCCTCGTTGGGAATCGCCATCGTGCGCGACTTTTCCGGGTGGATGTCATCGGTGAAGGTCGCGGTCATCTTCACGTAGTCGAAGAGGACGGAGTTCTTCACCTCCTTGTTGCGGTAGGTGCTCCACTCGCTTGAGGAGAGGAGAAGCCCGCTCTTGGTGTCGTAGATGGACTCGCCGCGCCCGTCGAAGGGGAAGACCGCCCGCGCAGGCCCCCGTGTCCAGGTGGTGGTCGTTACGCGGAGCACCGACTCCGTGCCCTGCTTGATCGCCTCGGCCGATATCTTGATCCGCCCCACTGTGGGGATCAGTCCCCAGCGGACATTGTACGTGAGCGACTCGCCGTCCCGGAGCGCGACGGCGGGCGGCTCCCCGGCGCCGGCCCGGGGTAGGCCAGCGAGCACCGCAAGCGCAACCGCGAGCAGAGAAAAGCGGCCGATTGCGTTTGCGCCGGGGCGCTTTTGGGTACGTTTGAGGTTTGCGATCATGGAGGCGGCCACACACATCCACGTAAAAGGTGCGCGGGAGCACAACCTAAAGAACTTGGACCTGCGCATTCCGCGGGGGAAGCTGGTCGTGATCACCGGCCCCAGCGGCTCGGGGAAGTCCTCGCTGGCCTTCGACACGATCTACGCCGAGGGCTACCGCAAGTACATGGAGAGCCTCTCGACGCAGGCCAGGCAGGTGCTCGACCAGTTGAAACGGCCCGACGTCGACTTTATCCACGGGCTCTCCCCGGTCCTCGCGATCGAGCAGCGGACCGGAAACGTCTCCCCGCGGACGACGATCGCGACCGTCTCTGAGGTCTCGGACTACTCGCGGCTCCTCTGGGCGATCGCCGGGGTGCAGCGCTGCCCGAAGGACGGCGGACGCGTCGTGCGGCGCTCGCTCGACGACAATGTGAACCGGATCCTCGCCGAGTGCCCGGGGGAGCGAATCATGCTCCTTGCCCCGGTGCTGAAGGCGCGGCCGAGCGTCCTCAGGGACGAGCTGCCGCGGCTAAGGCAGCGCGGCTTCCAGCGCGTGAGGATCGCCGGGGTGGTGAAGGAATTGGACGAACCGAACGTGGTGCCGACCGGCGCGGGCGAGGTCGCCGTGGACGTCGTGGTCGACCGGCTGGTCGCCGGGGCCGAGCACCGCAGCCGGATCGCCGACTCGCTCGAACTCGCCTTCCGCGAGGGCGGCGACCGGGCCTACGTCCTCTCGCAGAAGGGGCCCGAGGCGCCGTGGCGGGAGATGGGGCTAAGCCAGCACCTCTCCTGCGACACCTGCGGCGACATCTTTGAGCGCCTGACGCCGCGGTCGTTCTCGTTCAACCACCCCGAGGGGGCCTGCCCGGCCTGCGGGGGCCTCGGGCGGAAGCTCCGGCCCGTCGCCGAGCTCGTGATCCCGGACCCCGAGAAGTCCGTCCGCGGCGGCGCAATCAAGCCCTGGCGGATTGGCGGCAAGAACCTGATCATCAAACACAACGCGATACTTAAGCAGCTTGCCGAGCAGCTGCCCTTCGATCCCGACACCCCGTGGAAGGACCTGCCGAAGGCGACGCGTGAGGCGCTCCTTAACGGGACCGGGGACCGCCTCTTCGCCTTCAAGCTCCGGCGCATGCGGGAGGCCAAGGCGATGCCCTTCCCGGGCATCCTCTCCGACATCGAGCAGAGCTTCAGGGACACTGAGAGCGAGGGGTTCCAGGCTCGGCTGACGACCTTCATGGTGTCGGGCCCGTGCCCGGTGTGCCAGGGGGCGCGCCTCAACCCGCGGAGCGCCGCGGTCCGGGTGGGGCCCGAGGGCGATGGACTCGGCTTCCCTGGTTTCATGGCGCAGGATATTGCCGCCGCCCATGCCTTCGCCGAGGGGCTCGTCGCGACCCTGGGGTCCAACGAGGCCCTGCGCGAGGTGGTGGTGGGGATCGAGCGGCGGCTCAAATTCCTCCTCGATACGGGCCTTGGCTACCTCTCGCTCGACCGCGACTACGCGACCCTCTCGGGGGGCGAGGCCCAGCGGGTGCGCTTGGCCACGCAGCTTGGCATGGGACTGATCGGCGTCATCTACGTCCTGGACGAGCCGAGCATCGGCCTGCACCCGCAGGACAACGAGAGGCTCCTCGCCCAATTGAAGGGCCTGCGCGACCGCGGCAACACGGTCCTCGTGGTCGAGCACGACGAGGAGACCATGCTGGCGGCCGACGAGATCCTGGAGCTTGGCCCCGAGGCGGGCCTCGAGGGTGGAAGGGTCCTCTTCCAGGGGACGCCCGCGGAATGCGCCGCGCAGCCCGCGCGCGTCTCGCAGACGGGACCCTTCCTCGCGCGGAAGATGTCCGTCCAGAAGGAGGCGAAGACCAAGGTCGCGGGAGGGGAGTGGCTCACGGTCCGCGAGGCCCGCGAGCACAACCTGCAGGGCATTGACGCGCGCTTCCCGGTGGGGCTCCTCACCTGCGTCACGGGCGTCTCGGGCTCGGGCAAAAGTACCCTCGTGAACGACATCCTGGCCGCGGCCGCCGCCAGGAAATTGAACGGAGCCAAGGCGATCCCGGGCAAGCACCGCGCGATCGAGAACCTCGATTTCTTCGACAAGCTGGTCCAGGTGGACCAGGACCCGATCGGGCGCAGCCCGAGGTCAAATCCGGCAACCTTTGTCGGGCTTCTGGACCTGCTGCGGGACCTCTTCGCCCAGGTGCCCCTGGCGCGCGTCCGGGGCTACAAGGCCAGCCGCTTCTCCTTCAACGTGAGGGGCGGGCGCTGCGAGCGCTGCCAGGGCGACGGCTCCATCAAGCTCGACATGCAGTTCATGGCGGACGCCTACGCGCCGTGCACCAGCTGCGGCGGCCGGCGCTTTAACCGCGAGACCCTCGAGATCCTCTTCCACGGCAAATCGATCGCGGACGTCCTCGACATGACGGTCCGGGAGGCGATCTCCCTCTTCCGGAACATCCCGCGGGTCCTCGACAAGCTCCAGACCCTGGAGGCGGTGGGCCTCGGCTACCTTGCGCTCGGACAATCCGCCGTCTCCCTCTCCGGGGGCGAGGCCCAGCGGCTCAAGCTCTCCCTTGAGCTCAGCAAGCGCCAGCAGGGGCCGACCCTCTACATCCTCGACGAGCCGACCACGGGCCTGCACTGGGTCGACATCCAGAAGCTGATGGACCTCCTCTTCAAGTTGAGGGACCAGGGGAACACGGTGCTCGTGATCGAGCACAACCTGGACGTCATCAACCTGGCCGACTGGATTGTGGACCTGGGACCCGGAGGAGGGCGGAGCGGGGGAGGGATCGTCTACGCCGGGCCGCGGAACACGATCGACGACTGCGAGGAGTCGGCGACGGGGGTGGCGCTTCGCCGGTGGCGGGCGCGCGGCGCCCCTACTTCTTGACGACACCGAGCCCGAAGGCGCCGCCCACGACAAGGAGGGCGCCGCAGGCGTAGTACTTGGCCTGGGTCGTCAGGTGGTCGCCGCCGTCGATCTTCTGGCCGATCCTCGATATGGAGTCGGCGGCCTTGCCGGCGAGCGACTGCTGGCGCTCGTAACCCAGGTAGATGAGCCAGAAGCCGGCGACGAGCGCCACCAGGGAGAGGAGCTTGAACATGGTGAGGGGATGGTGGGCGTTTTCCCGGGCCGAGGCAAGGCCACCGGGCGTCACAACCCGGTGACGGGCTTGAGGGTCCATGAAACGCAGGGTCGCCAAGACGCCGATCCCCTGATTTTGTCCTGCCTCCCGCAACGCCCCGGCCGACCCCGCTTTCCCATGAAGACCCTGACCACGCTCCTCTGCGCGACCCTTATCTGCGCTGCCGCCCACGCGGCCGCGCCCACACCCGAGTCGATCGACAAGCTCCTCGCGGTGACCAACACCGAGAAATTGGTCGCCAATGTCCACAACCAGGTGGAGCAGGCGATGAAGGCCAGCATGGCCCAGACCTTCAAGGCACAGAAGCTCGACGCTGCGGCCCAGAAGCTCGCCGAGGACCTGGCCAAGAGGATCTCCGCCGACCTCCAGGAGGAGCTCAGCTGGGAGAAGCTTAAGCCCATTTATGTCCAGGTCTACACCGAGACCTTCACGCAGGAGGAGATCGACGGACTGGTCGCCTTCTACGAGAGCCCGGCCGGCAAGGCCTTCGTCGCGAAGATGCCGATAGTGATGCAGAAATCGATGGTGCTCATGCAGCAGAGGATGGGCCCGGTCATCCAGAAGATGCAGAAGAGCATCCAGGACACGGTCGAGCAGGCGAAGGCCGAGCAGCAGAAGGCGGCGGCCGCGGCCCCGACTGCGGCGCCGGCCAAGGCGACGCCCTAGCGCAAAGCGGGCGAGAGGTGGCGGGCGCGGAGCGCCAGGTCGATCTCCGCGGCCCTCCCGGAAGGGACACCCGCCTCCTCTGCGAATCCCCGCCAGCCGGCGATGGCGGAGCGCACCTCCTCGATCACGCGGAGCGCCGTCTTGCGGTCGAGCGCCTCGGTCTCGGCGAGTCTAAGCAGGTGGACGGGACCCGCCGCGCGCCGCTCGCCCACGAGCGCCATGCCGCGGTCGGCGATCTGCGCACCGAACGTGAGGTCGAAGGCCGGCGCCAGGGTCCACGTCCGGTCCCGGTAGAGGAAGCCGTGGTTCTTCGCGTGGTCGTCGCGGTTCTCGGCCAGCACGTTGAACGCCGCCCGCCGGAATGCCCGCCACACCTCGCGCTCGTCCTTCGTCACGCGGCGGGTCGCCCGGAGCAGCGTGGCGTAGTCGCAGTCGCTTGGCCCCGCGTTGAGCAGGCCGGCCAGGGAGTGGAAGTGGAGGCGCGTAGCGCCCTGGCGGTCGAAGCGCCTGACGGCAAAGTGGCGGCGGGTTCTTCCGTCGGCCGCGGTCTCGACCAAAGAGGTCTCGGGCATGTCGATCCCGGCCGCCCGCGCCATCCGGGCGTACGCCTCCTCGATCGGGGCGACGTCGTTTCGCATTGTGGTGTCGAACTTGAGGATCCACGCCTCGTGCCCCTCGGGCAGGGGTCCTGCCCCGGGCAAGGCCCGCTTCCTGGCCCCGTGGGGGAAGGCGACCAGCGCTTTGGGCCGGGCCCCGCCCGCCGAGGTCGCCACCGTGGCGAGCGCCCCCAGGTCGATCTCCCCGCCTTCCTCGGCCTGTGACGCGGCGCGGTAGAGCTCGTCGACCGACAGGGGGCCGCTGGGTGCGGTAACCTCCTCCTCGGGGGAATACGCGAGGGCCCCGATCGAGCGCCTTCCGACATAGGAGAGCCTCATGAGCGGCGTCACCTCATGCTCGGGGGTCCCGCGCGCGCGGAACCACTCGGTCATGAGGGTGGTGCCCCACTGGTCGGGCAACGAATCCTCGAACACGCCTGGAAGGCGCGCGGAGGGCGGCGTGTCGCGGCTCAGGACGCCGCGGGAGAGGGGAAGCGCCAGGGGCGAGAGCTCGTGGCCTGTGGCAAGGAACGCCGGATCGTACTCAAAGAAGATGCTCCCCGAAGCGTCGGCGAGAGCCCCCATGCGCTCGCCCAGGTAATCCACGAACACGCGGCTCATGGCTTGGCCCTGCGCCCGCGCCTTCGCTCGGGGCGCTCGATGTCGTCAAGGGAGAGGGCCTTCAAGGGACGTGCGCGGCCGAGGCCGTCGAATTCGTCCAGGAGGTCGATCACCTCTAGAACCTTCAGCAGGCGAAGCAGCGCAATCCGTCCGGTCCGCTCGAAGAGAATGTAGGTCGGCAGCCGGAGCCCAGACCGGACAGCGATCTCTGCCTGGGTCCAGCCCAAAGACAGCCTGCGGGAGCGCACGCGGTCAGCGAGCTCCTTGGCTACCTCGATGGGCGTTTTAAGAGATAACATGGTAGCAATAAAAGCCGCAAAAGTGCATTAAGCGATAACA
>CAISPT010000209.1 GCA_903887455.1 uncultured Opitutaceae bacterium
GTTCTAGGGGGCGTCCTGGGCAGGCCTGCTGCCTCGGTCCCGTACTTCGGCTACACAAAGGCCCTCCGGGCGTCACAGCTCACCTGGGACCAGGTAACGCTCGACCGCTTCATCGCGGGCCCGCAGGCCCTGGTCCCCGGCACGGCCATGGTGGTCGTGGTCCCGTCGGCCGCCGACCGCACCGACCTGGTCGCGTTCCTGTCCACCCTCCCAAAGGTGGAGCCGTCGGTCCTCGCAGCGCTGTCGGCAAGCGGCCAAAAGAGCGCGGGCGACTGGATGAACGACGCGCCCGGCAAGATCCACCGGGTGAATATCGACCTGCTTCCCGCCCCCTTTGCCTCGCACTCTGCCCAGAACGGGCCGTCCACCGTCGACCGCCCCGAGAAGGCGGTGCTTTCTGTCCCTCCGGGCTTCACGGTTAAGCCCTTCACGACGGCGGTGAAGGGCCCGCGCCTCATCCGCACGGCCCCCAACGGGGACCTCTTTATCGCCGAGATGAATTCCGGCGACATCCGGGTCCTGCGCGCCGCCGACGGCGCGGAAGAGCCTTCCGAGAACCGCGTCTTCGCGAGTGGCCTAGAGGGACCCTTTGGCATCGCCTTCTACCCGGCCGGACCCGACCCCAAGTGGGTGTACATCGGCGTGCTGAACGCCGTCGTCCGCTTCCCGTACGAGAACGGCGACCTTGAGGCCAGGGGACCCGCCGAGACCGTGGTCGCCCGCCTCACCAAGGGGAGCACGGGGGGCCACACCACCCGCGATCTCGCGTTTTCGAGGGACGGAAGGCGCCTGTTCATCGCCGTCGGCTCCGGCTCCAACGTCGCCGAGGGCCTAAAGCCCCGCAGCCCCGACCAGATCTGGGAGTGGGAGGAGTCGCGAGGGACCGGCGCCATCTGGGGCGCCGAGGCGAACCGCGCGAACATCCTGGTGACCGACCCGACGGGCCGTGAGCCGCTCCGCCCTTTCGCCACTGGCATCCGCAATCCCGTCGGGCTTGCCGTGAACCCCACGACAGGCGACCTCTGGATGTCGACCAATGAGCGCGACGGATTGGGCGACGACCTGGTCCCGGACTACATCTCGCGGGTGAAGGAGAACGCATTCTACGGCTGGCCGTGGTACTACATGGGCGACCACGAGGATCCCCGCCACGCGGGCGAGCGGCCCGACCTGAAGGGCGTGATGACGAACCCCGACGTGCCGCTGCAGGCCCACTCGGCCTCGCTCCAGATCACCTACTACACGGCAACCTCGGGGTCCGCCGCGTTCCCCTCCGAGTACCAGGGGAGCCTCTTCGCGGCCGAGCACGGGTCCTGGAACCGGAGCACCAGGACCGGCAGCAAGGTGATCCGGATCGTCCTGAAGGACGGCGTCCCCACTGGGGAGTACGAGGACTTCCTCACCGGATTCGTTGTCGACGACCACCATGTGTGGGGCCGTCCGGTCGGGGTCACGGTTGCCCACGACGGCGCCTTGATCGTGACCGAGGATGCCAACAGCACCGTGTGGCGGGTCGCGTATGTGGGCGCAGCCAAGGCGCCCTAAGGTTATTGGTGGATTGGGGGTTGTGATTTTTAGTTCTTGTTAGCCTTGGGTCACCCACGCTAGCCACAACCGATGGCATTTTCACCTCGAGGCCGGCTTTTCCGGGCGCATCCCGCCCGATGACTGCGCCCGGACCACGGGCGGGAACCCGCTGGGCGGCCCACGGGGCGGCGGTGGGGCTGCTTCTGGTGGGAGTGGCGCTCGCCTCCGGATCACTCCTAGGCCGTTCGCCGTGGCCCCACGGCGTCGCCCCTGCGCTCGGTGTGGCCGGCTGGGCGCTCGGTTTGCACATGGTCTTTCTCGTGGCGGCTGGCCTCGCTCGCCAGCCGGGGGGCTCGATCGTCGGCCCCTACCTGTCGGTCGCGAGCCTCCTCCTGCTCTGCCTGGGCACCTTCCTTCACTACCTGACAAGCGACCGCGTGGGACCCCTGGATGCTCAGTGGTACGGGCAGGTGATGGCGGACTTTCTTGCCCAGACAAGGACCGGCAAATTCCCGGTGCTCACGGGTGAGACGCTCTACGCGTTTAACGGGGCCATTCATCCGTTCCGATCCGCCCCCTTTCAATTTATTCTGGCCAAAGGGCTGGACCTCCTGACGGGCGAGGCGTTGTCGCCGCTGGCCCTGCAGCATCTAACGGCTGTCGCCAGCTACTCGGCCGCCGTGCTTGTCCTCTTCGTGGGCCTAGTCCGATCCCGACCCAGGCTTTCCGGCGCCGCTTATCTTTTCAGCGTGATCTTTGCGATGACGCCGTCGTTCACGGTCTGTTTTTTCCAGTACGACATGTACATGACCCTGGTGGCGGCTCCGGCCATGGTCGGTCTCCTGATAGCGCTCCAGCGGGTCGTGGACCACGATTCGGTGGTCGGCTACATGGCGGCCGGGCTCTTCTCAGCTGCACTCTGGTACTGCCATCCGCCCATGGCGCTCCTTTCGTGCCTTACGGGCGCCTTTGCCGTCACGCTGCACGTGGCGTTTGCCGGACCCACCGTGCGCCGCCTCGGCGGCTGCGCCTTGGCGGGAGTGATTTTTGCGGCTCTTGCTCTTCCGCAGTTCCTATCGATGGCGGAGGTCTCGATGTCCCATCCGGACCCTGTACCTGCGATCGTGATTCCGGCGGTTGGACTGGTCGCGCTGGCCTTTTTCGCAGGAGGGGTCCTCAGGGGGCGCTCCATCGTCTGGCTGGCGCTCCTCCCGTTTTCGCTGCACTGCCTCGCCGCCTTCCTGCCCTCGCTTCTCCCGTTTGCCACGCTCTTCGCCCTGGGTGTCGTGCTGGTGGCGGCCCTCGGCGCCCGGTTTCCGTCCCTTCGGGTCCGCGAGCGCGTGGACCTATGGGCCTTCGGGATAGGAATTTTCGCCGTCGCAGGCGCCCTCTGCCTCTTCGCCTCGCGGTCTCTGCCGGTCAACGGAGGGTTGAGCGATTACGTCAGAACATCAGCGGGCAACTGGAGGCGTCTCATCGAGCCCATCACGGCCCAGCGGGGCATGCTGATGCAGCCGGGCGCACTTGGATGGATCGTCCTCGCGGCCTCCGTGCTTTTTGTGGGTCTCACCCGTTCGGCCTTCGCTAGGATGGGCGCTGCGGCTGCCGTGATCATCGTGTGTGCCCTGGGAGTGGCCGGTCCCGTCTCCGAGTTCATCTGGCTTAACTGCCCTCCGGACTTCATCGGAGTGGTATCGGTGGCCTACGACTTGAGGCTCCTTCCGGTCCTAGCGCCGCTTGCTGCGGTGACGGGCTACTTCTGGTTTGCTGGGGCGCGGGAGGGGAGCCCTCGCCTGTGCCGCTGGGCCGCGGGGGTGGCGCTTTGCGTGTTGCCCTGGACAATCTACCAGCACGGGCGCGTTGTCGCGAGTTCAAGGGCCTACAGGTTCAGCGCGGCCGATACGTCGAACCGCATGCGCGGAGAGAACGTCGTGCTGCAACGCTACTCCTGGGACCTGCTGGCCCAGCCGCGGTTCTTCTCCAACGGACACATGGATCCGGCGATCGAATCCCGGTTTTGGAGGTACGGGGACAGCGTTCATGCGGCGATCGATCCTGACGCGCTGGAACGGGCGCTTGAAAAGCCCGGCCAGAGGCCCGTTCCGCTCATTCCAACCCAGGTTCCCACGGGGCGGGAATGGGTCAGCCTCGCTCCCCGCATCGAGCTTGATCCCGGGCAGAAGGTCCTGGTCCGCTTTGATTTTCTCGGGAAGACCGGCAGTTCGTGGCTCATCGTCAGGGGCCAATCCATCTATCGGGAGTACATTTTGCCGAGCTCGGGGGCCCCGTGGTCTTTCGGCTCGGGCCCCACCAACTCGCGGACGCTCTCCCTCTGGAATTCCGGGACGGCCCATGAGTCAATCGAGCTGCTCGTGATCCGGGAGGGCCCTGACCGCTTTGCGCCTCCCGGCACCGGTCCCTACTTCCTGGCCTACATGACGCCGTTCGAAGCGGCGGCGGCACCGATAGAGCTCCTGTCACTCACACCGGCGCACTTCAGGGTCGACGCGCCGGCGGACGGCTACCTGGAGACCTTCCGGAGCTATGTTCCCGGCTACAGGGCCTATGTCGACGGCGTGCGCCAGCCGGTCCGCGTCTCGCGGGACAGGCTGGTGTCGGTCAGCCTGAAAAAAGGGACGCACGATGTTGTCGTCCGTTTCGCGGGTACCGTTTCGCTTCTCACGTACTATCGGTGGGCGCTCTTGGGGTGGTCTGTTGCCGCGTTCGGGATCCTTGTCTGGTGCTACGCCGCGCTGGCGGCCAGGCGGGGGCCAAAGGCCCCCATCGGTACTGGGCTCGCCGCCTAGCGCCGGCTCACGATCCCGAGCACGGCGCATCCGATGACCGCGATCACGCCGCCCACGATCGACCGGCGGGTCGGCCTCACGCCTTCTAGCTTGTAGGCGATCGGGATGCAGAGAAGGGGTGTCGTGGCGACGATCGGGAGCACGACCCCGCTCGGCACCGTGGCGAGCGCCCATTGGTAGCAGCTGACGCCCGCCAGGGGGCCGGCTATTCCGTTTGCCACGGTCCAAAGCCAGGGGGCGCGGCCGACCTGCGCCCCTGCGGGAGGCTCCTTTGGCAGCCTGCGCAGGAGCCTAAGCGCAAGAAACCAGAGGGAGGTGAAGGCCAGTCCCGCCAAGAGGCGCTGGTACGCGGCCGTGAGGCCAAAGGTGACGTTTGAGACGGACTCCCCGGCGGCGACCGCCACCATGACGCCCTTGCGGCTCACGAGCGCGGCGCCCAGGCCCTGGCCAAGGGCCCCCACCAGCCCGTAGACAAAGCCGAGCGGCCGGATCCGCACCTCCGCGGGATGGGACCGGCTCGGCGCGATGGCCAGCGCAACGCCGCCAAGGATCGCCGTCCCGCAGACGACCTGCGGCGTCGAGAGACGCGTTCCGAGCCACCACCACTCGCCGAGTGCGGCGACGGGCGCCCCGATGCACTGCACCATGAGGACCGTGAGCTGGGAGCCGAGGAGGGGGAGCGCACCGTAGGTGCCCAGGTCCCCGATTCCGAGCCCGATCACGCCGCTTAACAGGAACCATCCGGTGCCGGCGCTCGTGAAGCCGCCGCCCACGGTGTGGGCGAAGAGAGCGAGCCCAAGGGTCCCGATCACCAGCCGGCTCAGGTTTGCGCGCAGGGTTCCCAGGAGGCGAATGCTGTGGTTTGCACAGGTCGCGTTCAGGGCGAAAAAGAAGGTGGCGAGGAAGGACGGAAGCACCGGCGGAACGGTGATTGAACGGCGGGAAAGGGGCTGAGCCAACCCGAAACCCCGGGCCAGGGAGCTCTGGCCCAATTGCTTCGCCGACAAACAGGGGGCCCGACTCCCGAGGCCATTCGGACCCGATGCTTGGATACGGCGGGGGTGGATGCGAAGGGCCCGCCCCGACACGTCGCCAGGACTCCAAAGCGATCCCTCTCCAGGAAGGTCAACCCTCTCAACCGAGGAATCGGGGGTTGAAGCAGCTGGGCAACCCTGTTCTTTTCGTCTCGCCTCGCGACACAGCGGTGAGGCGATCCTGTGGCCCCCAGCGATATTCAAGAAGAAATCAACCTCTCTGACCGACTCCGCGACACGGATCCCCTGAAGGCTCTGGATCTGGTGGACAAGGTCCGAAGTGAAATCGCCGCCTCGCCGCCGCAGGTCGGCGCCGAGCAGGTGGCGCTCTGGTCTGCCCAGTGCGCCCTCAATGCGGCATGGGCCCTCTTTCGCCTGGGACGCTTCGATGCGGCCTTTGGCGAGGCCGAGGCCGGCAAGCGCCTCTATGACCAGACCGGAGATGCGCGGGGCGTGGCCGGATGCCTGCTGGTGATGGGCCTCGCGCGAAGCTCTGATGGCAACAATGAGGAAGGCCTTAGGCACTGTCTCGATGCGGCGATACTCTTCGAGAAGGCGGGGGACCGGGTCGGTCACGCCCGGGCCCTCAATGCAAGCGGCACCACCTACAGGCGAATGGGCGACTCGGCCCGGGCGATCGAGGCCTATGGGAACAGCCTGGTGATGTGCGAGGGCAATGGGGACAGCCCGGGCGTGGCCCGGGCGCTCACCAACATCGGTTATGTCTACCTCCACGAGGAGAAGTTTGACCGGGCGAGCGAGTACGCGCGCCGCGCGCTCGAGATGGAGCGCAGGCACGGAAACCTCTCGGGCGAGATCGGCAACTGTTGCAACCTGATCCTGGCCCTGGTGGGCGCGGGCCGGCCGCAGGAGGCCGTGGACTTCATGGCGGCCTACGACATGGAGGCCCTTTCCAAGAGCGAGCTGCTCACCTTCCTTGAGCTTTGCCAAAGCCTGTCCACGGCCTACATGGAGGTGGGGCGGACCGACCAAGCCGAGGCGATGCTCAAGATAGGGATCGAGCGGGCGCGCCGGGACAAGAACATGCACTCGCTCAGCACCCTCCTGTGCACGCTGGCGAGGCTGCACCGGATGGCCCCGGCGTCGGGGCCTGAGAAGCGAGCCGAGAACCTGGCCGCCGCGAGGTCCGCGCTCCAGGAGGCACTCGCGCTCGGGCGCTCGATGGACCAGGACCTGGTGCAGGGCACCGAGGAGGAATTCTGCGCCCTGTGCCGGGCCGAGGGCCGATGGGACGAGGCCTTCGATCACCTGGACGAGGCGCACCGGATAGCGCTGCGCCTAAGCGCGGCCTCCGCCGACCAGCGGCTGGCGCTCCTCAGGAGCGAGCAGGAGGCCGCCAACCAGAGGGCCAGGGCCGATGCGGAGGCCCACCAGCGCGAGATTGAGAAGAAGGTGCTCCGGTCGCAGAAGGCCGAAAGCCTGGGCGTGCTCGCGGGAGGGATGGTGCACCACTTCAACAACCTGCTCACGTCCATCCTCGGCAACGCAGAGCTGGCGGAATTGGACTCGAAGCTGGTGCCGGAGGCGCTTTCCCAGATCAGGGAGTCCGGGCGCCGCGCGGCAGACCTGTGCCAGCAGCTGATCATGTACACCGGCCGGTCCCACCAGCACATGTCCGCCGTCGAGCTGGAGGAGGTCGTCGAGACGTCGGTGAAGCTGCTGCGCGTGACGCTCGTTGCCGATTGTGAATTTCTCCGCGATTTTCCCCCGGAGCCCGTTTCCGTCTGGGCAGACCGGTCCATGATCCAGCAGATTGTCTTTAACCTCGTGAACAACGCGGTGGAGGCCAGGGCCAAGATCGTGATCCTGAAGGCCGCGGTCGTGCGTTCGGAAATTCCCGGCACGGCGCCGGCCGAGGGGCTCGAGCCGGGAGATTACGTCGAACTGAGTGTGACCGACAACGGGGAGGGCATGGCGCCCGAGGTGCTCGAGCGGGTGTTCGAGCCCTTCTTCAGCACCCGGTTCACCGGAAGGGGCCTCGGCTTGCCGGCGGCCATGGGGCTCGCCCGTGCCCACAAGGGCACGATCGCGGTGGAAAGCGTGCCCAATTCCGGGACCGTCGTCCGGGTGTTCATCCCCCTGTGGAAGGGCGCCGTGGCGCACCCGCCCGAGCCCGTCGCCACCCCGGCGGCAAAGCGGGGTGTCCGGGTGGCGATGATTGCCGAGGATGAGGACGCAATCCGCGGCGTGCTGGTCAAGTTCATGGGCCGGCTTGGCTGGAAGACCCTTGAGGCGGCGGACGGCGAGGAGGCGATCCGCACGTACCAGGACCATTCGGGGCGGATCGACCTTTTGCTGTGCGACTATTTGATGCCGCGGATGAACGGCCTGGATGCGGCCCGCAAGCTACGGAGCATGGACCCAAAGCTGCCCGTTATCATGATGAGCGGCTTCACCAACGAGGACGCGGGGGACAAATTCCGGGCCGACGGCTTCCCTCACTTCCTGAAGAAACCCTTCGCGCTCCAGGAGCTTAAGGAACTGCTCAAGGTGGCCTCTATCACAATGGCCTGACTGGGGGGCACCTGCCCGCAGAGAGGGGACAGGGCGTGCGCCGCTCTGCAACCCCCAAGGGGCCGGCCTGGCCGTTGCCCCCCATTCGCATGAAGCAGACCCGCTCGGCCCGGAAACGCTGGTGCCCTCACGGGGAATCGAACCCCGGTTAACGAGTTGAGAACCCGCTGTCCTAGCCGCTAGACGATGAGGGCGTACAGCGGAA
>CAISPT010000210.1 GCA_903887455.1 uncultured Opitutaceae bacterium
CCAGATGAACTGCAGAGGGCCGAGCCGGCCCTCCTTCTTAAGCTCCAGGATGGCCGTCAACTGAAGCGCAAAGCCCTTGTCCTCGCATATGCGCGCCGCCGTGAGGCAGACGACGTCTTCCGGTCCTATCCCGAACTCGCGGCGAATGCCGTGCCTGTTCGTTTCGGACCTCGGTTCAAAGAATTCCGGGGGCCTGCCGCTGTGCACGACAATGCCCCGGCCCACCTGCAGTCCGTAGTGGGCCTGGGTGACCTCGAGCGTGCTGTGGGAGACCGCTAACACCTCGCTCGCCTTTGACAGCTGCGCGCGGATAACGGGCAGGCACTGGGCGAAGTTCTTGGCATGGTAGCTCGCAGAAGAATGGCAGACCACCACGAACGGGATCCCTCGGCTTATCGCCGTGTGCTTTGCCGCAATGTTGGAGATGTGGCAGCAGTCGGCAAAAATAACGAGGTGAGGTCTTGTTTTGTCGAATATTCGCGCCGGCTCGGAGGTGTCGCTCAGCGTGCGACCGAACTCGCGGGCGGTGTCGAAGGATATCCAGTTCATTTGAACCCCTTCCTGCTGGGCGCGCTCGAGCAGAGGGTGATGGAATCGTGGCTGCGCGTAGTGAACCTGCCGTCCCTCGCCAGCTGCGGCCCGCATGAGGACCACGCAGTGGTGCCCGACGCCGCCCATTTGTGGATCGTCGCAGTAGATGAGGACATTCGCTAGGTCGCCCCCGATGGGCAGCGGCGACGGCTCTGGGTCGCCGTCAGCACCCGAAACGGAGGGCGAGCCCGGGGCAGGGCGGGCGCCTCTCCTGTATAGACCGGCGTCGGCATTGACCGCTGAATACCCCCTAGGGGCGAGGGCCGCGGTGATCCCGGCGAGGTCCCGCGGCTCCGCGTCGCAGCACCAGAGCAGGGGCGCCTCGACCAACGGGCCGGAAGGGGCCTCCGCTTTTCCGACAACCGCGAGATCGTAGGAGCCGGGATCTCCCGGGGGGGCGCATTCGACCCAGGGCAGCGTGGAAAGGACACGGTGAACGTCCGGATGGGCCCCCTTGTCCAAGGACACCCTCACTGTGTCCATCGTTCGTTGGAGCTCCTGCACGACCTCATAGACCGCGACCGACTGAAGCAGCCTGTTGGTGTTGCCGCCAAAGAAGACCCGGGTCCGGTCCTCGGGAGTGAATTCGAATTCGGGCGGGACCACCCCGCCGAATGCAACGGCTCGGAAGGCGTCACGCCTGCGGGACAGGTTGAATTGTTCGTCGAATTTGCGGGCGCCCGCCTCTCCGATGGCCCTGGCCTCGGCGGGGTTGGCGAGGGCGTGGGCGACGCGCTCGCAGAGCTCCTCCGGCGATCCGTAGATGATGGCGTCCCGGCCGTCTTTGAGCAAGCTGCCGAGGCCCGACTCGGGCGAAAGCCTGTCGGTAACCAGCGCGCTTCCCGATGCGAGGATCTCGAAAATCCTCAGGTTGAGGTCGCCGTTGAGGCTGGCATTGAACCCAAGCGACGAGGAGCCATAGAACCGAAGCCCTTCGGCCTGAGTTAGGCCCTTGGCCACAAACGGCAGATGCCGCTTCACGAGGCTCTCGATGAGCCGGGCGCGGCGCCGGTGAAACTTGCCCGCCTGCCCGACAAACGCCACGCGCCTCGCCCGCTGACCCTTCGTTCGCGCCCCGCTTACAGCCGTGTCGTCGTGGGGCAGGGTGAGGCCTGGAAGCCAGAAGAGGTCACGGAATCCCGCCGCGTGGAAGAATGCGGCATGGTGCCGGTCGTAGATGAAGGCGGTCCGGTCAAAGCGCTCGGCAACTAGGTAGCTCATCATTCCCAGCAGCGGGGAACTGAGGTGGTGGGTGTCGGCCACCAAGAGCACCTTTGGGCATCCCAACCCCCCTAGGTTGCTGGGCATGTTTCTCCCGGAGGCGTCCACAAGACACGCCACGACGTCGGGAAACTGCTCCTTGGGGAGCTTGGCGACCACGGAGGGAAGGTCGTACCGACCCAGGGGCGTGTTCAATGAAAGCACCCTTCCATGGATGTCGGATTGGTCAGGCCAATCCGGGCCGCAAACCACCTGTTCGTCGCCGAGCTGGGGCGGGCGCATGTACCCCGCGGGACTGCCGGTGGCAAAGAGGACCTTCATGGGAACGCCCTCACGCGAGGGCCGGCGCGCTGGGGGTTTCGGCGCACTGTCGCGCCGTTCTCTCTGTCAACCTCGCGTAGGTCTCCTCGAGACGCCGTGTAAACCGGGCGCCGTCGCAGAGCGTACTGCTTTGCATTCTTTCCCGAAGTTCGGAGCGCAGCGCGGCAAGCCGGGGAATGTCAGCTGCTAGGCGCGAGCACGCAGCCCGGTATGCCGAGGCGCCCGCCGTCACGCAGGAATCCAGGCCCACCTGGCCTAGGAAGCTGGCCCCTACACGGGAGGCATGGGTTGTGCCCGCCAGCGTAACGACGGGTACCCCCATCCAGAGTGCCTCGCACGTGGTGGTGGCGCCGTTGTAGGGGTATGTGTCGAGTGCGATATCGACTTTGTGGTAGAGGCGAAGGTGCTCGGGAGGGGTCCTTGCCGCAAAGTCGAATGAGATCCGCTCGGGCTCCACCCCAAGGGTCCTGAACCGGTTGGCGACCCTTTCGCAGGTGTGGGGGTCTGCAAAGCCGCTCGACTTCAGGAACAAACGGGAACCGGGTATGCCGGCCAGTATCGCGCCCCAAAGATCAAGCATCTCAGGCCTCACCTTTGCGAAGTTGTTGAAGCAGCCAAACGTCACGATCCCCGTTGCGGCAGCCGGTAGGGGGCCCACCGGGGGACTGCCCTCGCATGGCTCGTAGCAGGAGAACGTGTCGGGAAGGCGGATAAGCTCCTCGGTATATTGGACATCCGTCATCCCCGGTGGATCGCTGACCGCATCGGTCAAGCGGTAGTCCATGGCCGCCAGGCCCGTCGTGTTGGGGTACCCAATCCAGGTCACCTGGACGGGCGCGGGCTTGCGCGCGAAGATGAGCAGACGGCTTTCCCCCGTGTGGCCCGATAGGTCCACAAGCAGGTCTATCCCGTCCCCGGCGATCAGGCCTGCCGCCGCGCCGTCGCTAAGCCGCGAGATGTCGCGCCAGTTTTCGGAGAGACCGCGAAGTCTCCGGGTCACAAGGTCGGGCACCTTGGCGCTCGAGTAGCAGAACACCTCAACCCTGTCGCGGTCGTGGTTGGCCAGGATGGGGCCGATGAAATAGGCGACGGAGTGATCGACGAAGTCCGGGGACACGTACCCGACCCGCAGGCGGCGCCCTTCAACCCGGGGAGGCCGCGGCGAGGACCCGCAGAGCGGCATTGCCTGGCCGTGGAGACGCCCCCAGTTCTCGTGCTCACTCCGAACAACGGATGGGTCGTTCGCCACTAGGTTTAGCGAGTAGAGGAGGTTGCTGTGGGTCGAGGGGCTCGGTAATATCCGAAGCG
Organism: uncultured Opitutaceae bacterium; assembly: GCA_903887455.1. Taxonomy (GTDB): domain Bacteria; phylum Verrucomicrobiota; class Verrucomicrobiia; order Opitutales; family Opitutaceae; genus Palsa-1447. The sequence goes on from CAISPT010000210.1 coordinate 3,442, forward strand.
CCTCGCGGTACCGCGATATGGCCTCATCGGCGCGGCCCTGAGCGGAAAGGGCCCGGCCAAGGTTGTCGAGGGGGGCGGCGTAGCCCGGTCGAAGACGCATTGCCATCTCAAGCGAGGCGATGGCCTCGGTGCACCGTCCCAGAAGGCCCAGTACGTGCCCGAGGATGTTGTGGGCCTCGGGACGCCCCGGTTCCAGCTTCACGGCGATTCCAAAACAGTCCGCTGCTTCCCTTAGGGCGCGGATCTCCAGCAGCGCCACGCCCAAATTCAGGAATACGACGGCATTGTCGGGCGCCAACACGGCGGCCTTCCCAAGTGAATCGGCGGCCTCGCGGAAGCGCCCCATGCTCTTGAAAATGTTGCCAAGTTGATGATGCCCTTCGGCGAAGGTCGGATCGCGACGGGTCGCCTGCTCTAGCTCACTCAAGGCCTCATCGAGGGCCCCGCTTTGCTTAAGCTTCAACGCGGCAGCGAGACGCCTCATGGCCTCCATGCGCGGAGCCGAGGTTGAATCCCTTCTCGATTGCGCCTGCTTTGGCATATGGCGTACGACCCGATTGTCCGAGATTGCGCCGCTCAGCTCTGTTCCCTGAGGCGTGCGGTTGCGGTGCCTCGGCAAACCGTCGCGTGAATCGCCAGTGCGCTTGGACGAACCCGATCGATCGCGCACACGGCATGGGCCAGTTGAGCTCGGAAGTGGTTGTGGGACATGCGTTCATAGAGAGCAATACTGGTGCCGCACAAGATTGGAATCACGTAAGAGGATAACAAAAAGATGGTTAAACATCTTTTGTGTGCCGCTATGCAGCCCAGAAAGCCCCGCTCCTGCCTGGACGGCATTTTCTGCCTAACGGGGATTCGCCTGTTTCGGGCTCCGGTTGAGCGGCTCGCCCGCCAAGCACGAGGATCTGCCCTAAAGCATCGCAATTTGGTGACGATTGTAGCCGCAGGCGGATTACCCGACCGGGACGGCCATGCGCTGCCCCGATTCGGGCCGCCCCGTTGGCATTTGCCCATGTGAATGATCCCTCCTGACCAAGTTCAACGCCTGCTAAAGGACGCCTTCGCCCAGCAAAGGGCGGGCAGGACGGACAGGGCTGATTCGATCTACCGGCAGGTCTTGGCTGGCGCCCCGGCCAATTTCGATGCGCTGCATGCGTCGGGGCTATTTGCCATCGAGCTGGGTCGGTACGCCGAGGCGGCCGCAACGCTCGGCGCCGCACATCGCATAAACCCGCGGTCGGCCTTGTGCGCGATGCGCCTTGGGTATGCGCTGGTCGCCTTGGGGCGCAATGCCGATGCGGAGCGTCCGCTGCGCGTTGCCGCTCAGTTGGATCCAAGGAATGCGGAGTGCTGGGACATTCTCGCGCGATGCCTCCTGCTCCAGGACAAGCTTCGGGCGGCGATCGAATGCCACAAGAGGGCGGTCTCAATCAAACCCGACGACGCCCCATTCTGGAACAGCTACGGCACGACCCTCCTTCACTACGGCGAAATCGACGAGGCTCTTTCGTGCTTCAAGCGAACCATGGCAATCGATCCCTCCTTTGCCAAGGGGCAGTATGGAATGGCGCAGGCGCTTTTCCGATCGCACCGGATTCCGGAGGCGATCGAATCGTATGACCGCTACCTGTCCAGGGAGCCCAACAATATTTCGGCTCGGAGCTTCCGCCTGTTCGCCCTCAACAACCTCGAGGGCCTCTCGAGGGAGGAGCTTTTCGCGGAGCACCTGGCCTATGGCCGCGTGGTCGGCTCAAAGAGCGCTCCGAAATTTCCCAATCCCCCCGACCCTGCGCGTCGCATCCGCCTGGGCATTCTTTCGCCCGACTTGCGCGAGCACGCCTGCATCTATTTCCTCGAACCTCTTCTAAGGCACCTGGATAGGAACGAATTCGAGGTCTACCTCTATCACGACCACTACAAGGAGGACGCGTGCTCAGAGCGGCTGAAGGGCTACGCTTCCGTTTGGCGCAATTTCGTCGGTCAGCCGGGCGATGCGGTGGAGAGGACCATCCGGGGCGATGCCCCTGACATCCTGATCGATCTCGCGGGCCACGTTGCGATCTCAAATCGCCTCCCGCTCTTCGCGCGCCACCTCGCCCCTGTGCAGGTGACCTACCTCGGATATCCCAACACGACCGGTGTTCCCGGCATCGGCTACCGCTTCGTCGATGGAATCGTGGATCCCGAGGGTGATGC
>CAISPT010000211.1 GCA_903887455.1 uncultured Opitutaceae bacterium
TGATCACATTCGCTGCTGGTGGCGGCATCGACGCGAACCCCAGCGTTGCCACTGGATTCCATGCTGTCCGCAGCCCCTCCCCTCACCGCATCGACGCAGAAGCCATACCTGGCTCCGGAAATGCACGTGATGGGCCGCAAGGGCTGCCAACGGCAAATGAAATGAGAGCCGCGCCTGAAACCGGTGACAACGGGGTGGCAGGAGACTACGTCGACGCCTTTGGCGGGCGCTATTACCGCATTGCCAACGTCGACCGCCTTCCGACGTTCTTCATGAACGTCGTCAGCTCGTCGGACCTTTGGCTCTTTGTCGCCAGCAACGGTGGCCTTACTGCGGGTCGCGTAAGCGCCGAGCACGCGCTTTTCCCCTACGAAACGGTCGACCGCATCTACGACGGGGCGGGCATCTACGGCCCGGTGTCCGCGTTTTGGATCGGGGGCGACGGCGTGCCGTCGTTCTGGGAGCCCTTCGTTAGGCGGACGGCCGCCAACAAGGGCGTCATCCGCAACCTCTACAAGAGTATCGAGGGGGACCGCCTCTGGTTCGAGGAGATCAATCCGAACCTCTCCCTCGCATTCCGCTACGGATGGAGCACGTCGGAAGCCCACGGCTTCGTGCGGCGCTGCGAACTTGAGAACCTGGACGGCCGCCCGAGAGAGATACGGCTTATCGACGGCCTGCACAACCTGCTGCCCTCGGGCATTCCCCTACTCATCCAGAACAGCAGGAGCTGCCTGGCCGACGCCTACAAGACGGCGGAGCTTGTGCCGGGATCGACCCTCGCGGTGTTCGCCCTTGCCGCGGCTATCGTCGACAGGGCGATCCCGTTGGAGTCCCTGCGGTCGAGCGTCGTCTGCTCCACGGGCCTCGACAATCCCGTCATCCTGCTTTCAGATCGACAGCTCAACCGGTTCTACAAGGGGGAGATGCCCGAACCCGAGCCTCGCTGCCGGGGAATCCGCACCAGCTATTTTGTCACATCGGCGCTGCGGCTGGACCCGCTCTCGACGAAGCGCTGGACGATGGTGGCCGACGTGGAGCTGAGCCAGTCGGAGGTCACTCGCAGAGTCGCGTCGCTAGGCTCCGTTGGGTTTGATGAACTCGTCTCGGCCGCCGCCGACGATTCGACGCGCCGGCTGCGGGGGCTGGTGGGCGCTGCAGACGGCCTGCAGGCGGGGGCAAAGGAGACCACCACCGGCCACCACTTCGCAAACGTCCTCTTTAACATCATGCGAGGCGGCATCTTCCAGGACGGCCACGCGATCCCCGGACAAGACTTTGCGCGCGTGGTCGGGATCCGCAACGCCCCTGCGGCAAGGCGGTTCGCGGAGCTGCTTTCGTCGCTGCCCGGGTCGATGACTCGACAGGACTTTATCGGGCGTATCGCCGCCGCGGGCGACGTCGACCTTGAGCGCCTGGCACTGGAATACCTGCCCCTGACCTTCAGCCGCCGCCACGGGGACCCGAGCCGGCCGTGGAACCGGTTCAGCATACGGGTGCGGGACACCAGCGGGCGGCGATTCTTCGGCCACGAGGGAAACTGGCGGGATATCTTTCAGAATTGGGAGGCCCTGGGCCTGAGCCACCCGGAGTTCCTCGAGAGCGTGGTCGCTAAGTTCGTCAATGCGTCGACGGTCGACGGCTACAACCCCTACCGGGTCACGGACGCCGGGATTGACTGGGAGGTGCCCGACCACGAGGACCCATGGTCTTCGATCGGGTATTGGGGTGACCACCAGGTGATCTACCTCCTGAAGCTCCTGGAGTGGTCGGGCCGGTTTCATCCCGGAAGCCTGGGCGGGTGGCTCAGGCGCGAGCTGTTTAGCTACGCCGACGTTCCTTACCGGATCGCAGGTTATGCCGCGATGAGGGTCGATCCGCGATCGACGATCGAGTTTGACGAAGGACGCCACAGGGAGACGGAGAGGCGCGCCGCGACCCAGGGCTCGGACGCGCGGCTCGTGCAGGGTCCGGGCGGAGGCGTCCTGCACGTCAACCTCACCGAGAAGCTTCTCGTGATGGTCCTCACGCGCCTTACTAATTTTGTGCCCGGCGGGGGCATCTGGATGAACACCCAGCGCCCGGAGTGGAATGACGCCAACAACGCCTTGGTCGGCAACGGCGTGTCGGTGGTCACGCTGGGCTACCTCCGCCGGATGCTGGTCCATTTCCGCGGCGAGCTCATGCCCTCCCTGGGTTCCGAACCCGTACTGGTCTCAGAACCCGTTTCCGTGCTCCTGCGCAGCCTTCAGGCCGCCTACGACCATCCCCGCGCAACGCCGGAAGCCTGCGCTTCAGATCCCCTCGCGAGGCGCCTGCTGCTCGACCTCGCGGCCGAGGCAGGGACGGACTACCGCCGGAAGGTCTACTCGGAGGGCCTGGCGGCCCGTACGGGACTGCCCGTCGCGGAGATCGGCCGCCTACTGGATTCGGCTCTGGCGCACGTCGAGCATTCGCTCCGCGCAAACCGCCGCGAGGACGGTCTCTACCACGCCTACAACCTTCTCGAGTTCACCGAGGGACCCGCCGGCGTCGCGCTCCACCGCCTCGACCCCATGCTGGAGGGCCAGGTTTCGATCCTCAGCTCCGGATTCCTCACGCCGTCCGAGGCGGTCGCCCTCCTAGAATCGCTGCGGCGGAGCGCGCTCTATCGCCCGGACCTGGACAGCTACCTCCTCTACCCCGACCGCCAGCTTCCGGGATTCCTTGAGCGGAACGTCATTGCCCAGCGGGACGTCGCCCGCTGCGCCCTCCTCAAGGACCTTGCGGAGGCCGGCGACGACCGGCTGGTGACGGTTGACGCCGCGGGCAAGTACCGCTTCGCCCCGCACCTATCGAATGTGGCGGCGCTGGACAATGCCCTCTCCGAACTGGCGGGCGACCCACGCTGGTGGGAATCGGCCAGGAGGGACGCGGACCGGGTTAGGGCCGTCTACGAAGGGGTGTTCAACCACCGGGCGTTCACCGGCCGCAGCAGCTCCATGTTTGGCTACGAGGGCCTCGGAAGCGTCTACTGGCACATGGTCGCCAAGCTCCTCCTCGCGGTGCAGGAGAACCTGTTCGCAGCGCAGGCCGCGCTCGATCCCGCCGCAGCCAGACTGGCCGAGATCTACTGGGACGTGCGCGCCGGGCTCGGCTTCAACAAGACGCCCTCGCAGTACGGCGCAGTGCCCGCCGATCCGTATTCCCACACGCCCGGGCACTCCGGTGCCCAGCAGCCCGGGATGACCGGCCAGGTGAAGGAGGAGATCCTCACGCGACTGGGCGAGCTCGGAGTGCGCGTCACGGGCGGCTCCGTGGGCTTTCTCCCTACGCTTCTAAAGGCCGAGGAATTCGTTCCGGCTCCGACCGCCTTCGGCTTCATCGGCCCCGCCGGCCTCGAGGACCGCCTTGAACTGCCCTCTGGCTCCCTCGGGTTCACCTTCTGTGGAACCCCGGTGGTCTATCGCCCCTGCGGATGGGCGCCGACAACGGTCGTCCACATGTCGGACGGATCCGTGCGGACCGTGCAGGGGGCCGAGCTAGACCGCGCCACCAGCGCGCAGCTTTTCGCCCGCGACGGCGCGATACGCCGCATCGAGGTGAGCTTGGGCGCGGGCTTCAAGGCCCGCTGAGCGCCTTAGGCGAGCCTGAAGCGGACGCGCCAGCAGAGCGTTTTACCGCTGGTGATCGACCCGAAGCGCTTCCAAGAATCGACGGCGGCGAGGAGCGAGTCGGGCGCGGCGTTCGTGGGTTCGAGGGCCACGTGGTGGAAGCCACTGTGGCCGCGGTTGAGCCAGAGGCCAAGATAGGGTGCGGCCCGCACCTCCCAGGACAGCTCAAGCCGGTCGCCGGTGCCGCCGTTCTCGATTGCCGCAATTCCGTCGGAAAGAGCCTCGGTAAATCCCTTCACGCACCCGTGCGGCATCCCAGGGGTCTGCATCCTGTCGAGCCGGAATCCGGTAATCGGTTCGGGATAGTCCCAGGTGTCGCCCAGGTTGGCCGGCCGGTCGGCGATCCCTCCGTTCAGCCTGAGGCTGAGGACCTCGGCCGGCAGCACGAGCTGGTCGCCGTCCACGAGGGCGAAGAGCGGGTGCAGGCACCACATGAATTCCTCGGTCCGAGGCCCGCGGTTGGTGAGTGAATAGTCAAACACGAAGCCTCCGCCGTCATCCGCGGAGATTGTCCTGCAAAAGGTAAACGGCATGACCGAAAGGGGTACCGTCGCGCTAAGCCGGCCTAAGGACAGTTCGTGCGGATCGAGTTTCCATTCGCAGGTCCACAACTCCCCGTGGTCCGGCAGCACCCGACCCCGCCAGACGCATCCCTCAACGGTCGGAAGGCATTCGTCTATCCCGGCCTGGGTGCTGAGCCCAAAACTGTCGCCGGGGCTGTTGCGCCAGAGCCAGTCCGGGCGCTCCTGGTGCCAACACCACTGCCGGCCGGAGCGACGGCTTTTAAGGCCGATGACCCGGCCGCCGAGGGCCGGCACCATCTCAAGCTCCGCCAGGGCCGTTCGAAGACCGACGACAGCAAACCCTTGCTCCGTCCGCGAGAAGACCTCCGCAATCGTTTCCATGGGCTACAGGCAGCCGGGTGCGGCCTGCGGAGTCCACTCCGCATCCGGCCCCCCGTGCCGGCCTAGTTCATCGCCGCAAATTCGACGGTCGCGGACCCCTCCTCGAGCCCGGGGCCCCGAACGGTCACGGTCACCTTCCCCGGTTTCCCCGTGGAGCGCAGGATCGCCAGCGCCCGGCCCCTGAAGGCCGTCGCCGTGGGCCCCTGCGGGGCGGCGAGGTCCGTGGGGGATCCCGTGCCGAAGGCAATGAGCTCCGCGGGACCCTCGACGGTGGCGGAGAGAAGGGACGATGCATCCGGGACCCGCACACCCTTTGCGTCGATAATCTCGACCGGAACGTAGGTCAGCGACTGGCGGGAGGCGGGGGCCCTCGCGCTTTCCGGGGCCACCTTTAGCGCGACGGAGGGTCCAGCGGTCGCCAGCTCCCTTGTCGCCACGACCTTCCCGCCAGAGACCGCCACCGCGCTCAGCGTCCCGGGCTCATAGGCGACGCTGAAGGTAGCCGTGATGCCCTTTGCCGGGTCCAACGCCTTCTCTCCCACGACACGCCCGTTCAGCTCGAGCCGGACGCTCTCCGCACGCGTGTAGACATTCACCTCAAGCGTCTTTCCCTCGGCGCCCGTCCACGTCCATGAGGGGAACTCCGACGGCCAGCCCCAGAGGCCGACCTTCTCGGACTTGCCCGCGGGGATCGGCTCGTGCACCTCCACCTCGACCGGGCTCCTGGACCAGACCACGTCGCGGTAGTAGGACTGCGGCTTCTTCACGCCGGTGATGTCCAGGTCGCCGCACCAGCTGACCCACCAGGGCCAGGGCATCTGGGCGTAGTCGGCGACGCGCGACTTCGGGTCGTCCGACGGACTCTCGTAGGTCGCGTGGCCGATCCCCGATTCCCCGATGTAATCCATGCCGGTCCAGACGAAGTCCCCGATCACATAGGTGTCCCTGTCGACGTGGGTCCAGTTCTCAAGCGCCTCTTTCGGGAAGGACTCAGTCCCCATCATCACCCTAGCGGGAAACCGCTCGTGGTCGCTTTCGTACTTTGACCAGAAATAATTGTAGCCCCCCACGTCCAGGAATGCGATCGCCGGGGCGAAGATGTCCCACTGGCCCTCCTTGCCGGGCTCGTCGTAGCCGCCGCAGATGGCGTTCGTGACGGGGCGCCGCGTGTCCTCGCTGCGGACAAGCGCCGCCATCTTCTGCCCGATGGCCAGACCGGCGGAGTTTCCGCGCTCGGGAATCTCGTTGCCGATGCTCCAGATGACGACCGACGGGTGGTTGAAGTCCCGAGCGATCATTGCCCCGAGGTCGTTCTCCCAATGGCGATCGAAGTAGCGGGAGTATCCGTTCGGCTTCTTGGGGAGCTCCCAGCTGTCGGCGAACTCGTCGACCACCAGCATCCCAAGCCGGTCGCATGCGTCGAGGAAGGCCGTCGAGGGCGGGTTGTGGCTCGTTCGGATGGCGTTGTAGCCGCATTCCTTCATCAGGCGGACCCGCCTCTCCTCGGCGTCGGGGAACGCCGCGGAGCCGAGGAGGCCGTTGTCGTGGTGAAGGCAGCCACCCCTGAGCTTTGTCGCAATTCCGTTCACGAGGAGACCCGTCTGCGCGGACACCGACACCGTCCTTATGCCGAAGGTCTGGCGGAAGGCGTCCACCACCCTGCCGCCCTGCACGACCCTGAACTCCGCGCGGTAGAGGTCCGGCCTGTCAGGGGACCACGGGCGCACGCCGGAAATCTGGAGGCTCTCACTGATCCGCTCGGTCCCGCCCGGTGCCACGTGCGCCTTGCCGAGCGTGTGCTCATCGGAGACGCCGTCCGGCCCGGTGAGCGAGACCACGACCGAAAGGTCCTCGGGACCCGTCCGGTCGTTGCTGACGTCCAGCCTGAACTGGAGGAGCGCCTTGTCCTCGTGAATCCACACCGTGTCGACCCTCGCGCCCCAGACCGGAACATGCAGGGCATCGTGGACCCGCAGGCTGACCTGCCTGTAGAGACCCGAGCCGGCGTACCAACGCGTGTTTGAGTCAGGGTTCACCGCGCGGACGGCAAGCACGTTGTCGCCACCGGCGCCGTTCAGGAAGGCCGTGAGCGGCAGGTGGAACGCCACGTAGCCGTGCGGCTGGAAGCCGAGGTAGTGTCCGTTCAGCCAGATATCCGCGTCCTGCTGGACGCCGTCAAAGACCACATCGACCTCCCTGCCGAGGTCGGCCTCGCCCAGCACGAAGTGCTTCCTGTACCAGCCGACACCGCCCGGAAGGTACCCGACGCTCTGCCCGTCTGGGGTGTCCTTCACGTGGAGGGCCGCTCCCGCTTCCGGCTCGATGCTCCAGTCGTGCGGAAGGTCGACGACCCGCCACCCTCCGTCGGCGTAGCCGGGCTTCTCCGCCCCGGAAAGCTCGCCCTTGGCAAAGCGCCAGCCAAGGTCAAACGGCCTCGGGAGGGCCGCGGCGATCGCGGCCGACTCGTCAGGGCGGGGATCGGGCTCCGCACCCGGGAGAACCGCCGGGAACCCGGCGGAGGTGGCCAAGACGAGCAGTACCGGGAGCGTGGGGATGCGCATGGCCGGAGGCTGTCCCCGCGCGGCAACGCCTTCAACCAAAACCAAAGCGCCCCAAGCATGTGCGGAATTGGCGTTTCTCTGCGCATTTATTGCGATCCGGACCCCATCCTCTGCAAACCAGCTTCCAAAGCCAACTGGGGCATGCGAGTTGCTTTCCGACCAAAAAAACAGAGGGCTCCGAGAACCTGCCACGGACAACCGGGGCGCGGGCTCCCAGACCAGACGCAGCAAGGCGAGAACACCCCATCAACATGCCCACCATCACCCCCGGTTTCGTTCCCGTTGAGTCTTCCGTCATCGACGAGCTTCAGGTCATCGTCGGCTACGAGCAGGTGATCACCGCCGAGGCGGAGGTCGAGACCCTGTCGAAGGACTGCTACTGGTATTCGCCCGTCCTCTCCAACCGCCTCGAGGCCAGGAGAGCGTCTGCCGTCGTTAAGGTGAGCAGCGTCCCCGAGCTGAGAACGGTGCTCTCGATCGCCTACAAGAACGACCTGCCGGTGACGTTAAGGGGCGGGGCAACGGGCAACTACGGCCAGTGCATACCGCTTTGCGGGGGGCTCGTGATCGACATCACCGGCCTCGACCGGATCCCAAGCATCGAGGACGGCGTCGTGACCACCGAGTCGGGGGTCCGGGTCATCAA
>CAISPT010000212.1 GCA_903887455.1 uncultured Opitutaceae bacterium
CAAGCCCGGTTCGTGGGCGTGGGAGAACGGCGTGCTAGTCGCCAAGGGCGGCGGGGACATCTGGACGAAGGAGTCCTACGGCGACTTTGTCCTGAACCTCGACTTCAAGTGCGAGGCCAAGGCGAACAGCGGCGTCTTCCTTCGCTGCTCGAGTATCCCGGACTGGCTCAACTCGGCCATAGAGGTCCAGATCCTGCAGGGTGACGCTCCCGACAAGCACCTGGTCGGCGCCGTCTATGACTGCGTGGCGCCCACCCGCCAGATCGAGATCGTGCCGGGCCGCTGGTACCACTACACAATCAGCGCGGTGGGAAGCAAAATCAGGGTCCTGCTCGACGGCGAGGAGCTGGTGGACATGAACCTCACGAAATGGACCGAGGCCGGGAAGAATCCCGATGGGACGCCCAACAAGTTCTCGAAGGCCTACAAGGACATGGCCCGCACCGGCCGGATCGGTCTGCAGTACCACACGAACAAGGTCGAGTTCCGGAACATCGTTGTCGACCGGCTGTAGGCCGACCCAGCGCAACAGCACTTACTTAAACCATGAGCGAAAATACACCCAACTCCACCGACAGCGGCTCGACCCTTGCCCTCCTCGTCCTGAGGGCCTGGCTTGGAATGCGCGCGGTCCTCACCGGGGTAGAGAAATTCTCCGACAGCCGCACCCTGCAGGTGCCCCTCCTTGATGCGGCGGGCAAGCCCGACTCGAGCGGCGCGATGGTGGAGGTAACCCAGAAGTTCTACTCGCTTCACAGCTACCACGCGATCCCCGACTCAATGAAGGACAAGTTCGCCAACGAGCCCCTCCTGCCAGTGTTTCTCACGACGCCGTACTACGCGGTGCTCGGCTGGGCGCTGATCGCCCTAGGCATCGCCGTGCTGCTGGGGATCTGGACCCGGGCAAGCCTGTTCCTGATGGGGCTCCTCTATGTGAGCCTCACGTTCGGCCTGATACTCATCAAGCAGGACGGCGGCGTATCGTGGCTGGCGATCCATGTCGGACTGGTCGCCCTGGCGCTCACCCTCACCAAGTACAACCGCTTCGCCCTTACCCGTTCATGAGTTCACGCGAGACGGATGCCAAAGCCGGAGGCCTCGGCCGCCGGAGGTTCCTAAAGACCGCCGGGGCGGCGGGCCTGACGCTTGCGCTCGCGCCGCTGCGCTCGGCCTACGGCCAGACGGAGTCGGCTGACGCGCTCAACATCGCCCTCGTGGGCCTCGGAGCGCAGGGCCGCGTCCTGATGGACGCCATGCTGAAGATCCCGGGCGTTCGGTTCGTGGCCATTTGCGACATCTGGCCCTATGCCAGGACCTACGGGCAGCGCTACTTGAAGAAGAACGGCTTCGAGGTCAGGGCGTACGAGAGCCACCGCGAGATGCTCGAAAAGGAGAAGGACCTCCACGCGGTCGTGGTGGCCAGCCCTGACTTCTGGCATGCCCCGATAACGAACGACTGCCTGAGGGCGGGGCACCACGTCTACTGCGAGAAGATGATGTCCAACACGATCGAGGGCGCCCGGTCCATGGTCCACACGATGAGGGAGACCGGTAAGCTCCTGCAGATCGGCCACCAGCGGCGGAGTAACCCGAGGTACCTCGTGGCCCGGAACCGTCTCTTGAACGAGGCCCACCTTCTCGGGCGGATCACGGCGGCCAACGCGCAGTGGAACAGGGCAGTGAGCGCCGACCTCGGCTGGCCGAACCACACGGCGATGCCGGCCGAGCTCCTCGCGAAATACGGGTACTCGGACATGCACCAGTTTCGCAACTGGCGATGGTTCAAGAAGTACGGCGGAGGACCGCTTTCAGACCTGGGCGCCCACCAGATCGACATCCTCAACTGGTTCTTCGACGTGAGCCCCTCCACGGTCATCGCCTCGGGAGGCAAGGACTACTACCCCACACACGAATGGCTCGATAACGCGATGGTGATCTACGAGTACAAGCTTCCCGAGGGTATGGCCCGGGCCTTTTATCAGGTTCAAACGACCACCAGCGCCGGCGGCGGCTACTACGAGCAGTTCATGGGCACAGAGGGGACGCTGCGCATGTCGGAGAACCCGAAGTACACCCAGATCAACCGCGAGGCAGCAGCGCCGCCGTGGGACCAGTGGATCAGCCGCCACCTTCTGGCTGCTGCCAAGGCCCCGGCCAAGGGGGACGACGATTCTTCGGCCAATGACAAGGTGGACGCCCGCGAAACGGCCGAGCTCGCCGCCTACTACCTGCCGGTCGTGCTCAACAAGGCGATCCACCAGCCCCATCTCGAGAATTTCTTCAACGCGGTGCGCGGCAAGGGCACGCTCAACTGCCCCGCCGACGAGGCCTTCAAGAGCGAGATGGCGGTCTTCAAGGCAATCGAGGCCGTGGAGACGCGAAGCCTTGTCACCTGCCATCCTTCGGATTTCATCGCATAAACCCATGCCCACACCCACAACGACTCTCCTCGACGGATTCAGGCGCCCCGCCCTGCTGGCAGCTGCAGCGGCCGCGCTCTTCATGGTCTCCACCGCGGGCGCCGAGGACTTGGTCCCGTTGAAGCTCGATCTCCCCAAGCCGATGTTTGTCGGGACGCCCGTGCCCGTGAAGCTCCCGAACCTCGAGGCCCCGCGCGCAGGCCGCAGGCCGGACTTCATGGTCCCGAAGGGGGTCGAGAACCTCGCCCTCAACAAAAAGGTGACGAGCAGCGACATGGAGCCTGTGCTCGGCGACCTAACGCTCATCACCGACGGCGAAAAGGCCGGGGACGAGGGCAACTATGTCGAGCTCGGCAAGGGCAAGCAGTGGGTGCAGATCGACCTCACCGCCTCCCACAAGCTCTACGCCGTCGTCGTGTGGCACTTCCATTCACAGGCGCGGGCCTACAAGGCCGTCGCAGTCCAGGTGTCGGACGATCCCGACTTCTCCAAGGGGGTCGAAACCCTCTACAACAGCGACGACCAGAACGTGCTGGGGCTCGGGGTTGGCAAGGACCCGACCTACATCGAGACCTACGAGGGCCGGATCGTTGACGCCAAGGGAGTCTCCGCGCGGTACGTGCGCCTCTACAGCGCCGGCAACACGACCTCCGAGATGAACCACTATATCGAGGTCGAAGTCTACGGGTTGCCGTAAGTATAGCCTTCCTCTCGCGCTCGCGATCGCCTGCGCCGCCCTGGTCCTGAGGCTGATATTGCCGCGGGCCATGCCCGTCCACACCGACGAAGCCGTCAATGCGTCGATCCTCGGCTCGATGCTCGAGGGTGGCACCTACCGGTACGACCCCGTCGATCGGCACGGCCCCACCCTTTACTACGCCACCTACCCGATCGCCCGCGCCCTCGGCGCCGGGTCCATGTCCGGGCTTGAGGCCCCGTGGCTTCGGTTGGTGCCGGCCGTCTGCGGGGCGGCGCTGATCGCTTCGCTCCTCTTGTTCCGGTCTGGGGTGACGGACGCCGGCCTGCGCGGAGCCGCCCTGTGGTTGGGCCTTGGAGCGCCGTTTGTCTACTACGGCCGCTATTGGATACATGAAACCCTCTTCGTGCTGATCACCTTCCTGATGCTCGGCTCCGCCTGGCGCTACCTGGGAACGGGCCGGCGTGCCTGGGCGGTCGCGACAGGGGCCCTCGCGGGCCTCCTCCTTGCAACGAAGGAGACAGCCGTCCTCTCCCTTTTCTGCAGCGTCCTAGCGCTCGCGCTCACCCGGGCCCTGTGCCCCGTCCGTATCGAGGGCGACCGCCGGTCGATCTCGGTCGACCTTGCTCTCGGCCTGTGCACAGCGGTACTTGCGGCCGCGGCCCTATTTACCTCGTTCGGCCAGAATCCCCATGGCGCCCTGGACGCCCTTCGATCGATGGGCGAAGCCACCGCGAGGGCCGGCGGTCAGGGGCATGAGAAGCCTGCCCTCGCCTACGTCAGGTGGCTTTTCATTCCCGGTCTCCGGAGCATCCCTTGGTGCGGATGGACCCTTTCTCTTTTCGGAGCGGCCGGGGCTGCGGCCGCGTGGAGAAGCAGACGCGACGCGCCCCTTCCCGTGTTCCTGATGCTCTATGCGTTCTTCATCGGGATGGCTTACTCAGCGATCCCCTACAAGACGCCCTGGCTCGAGCTGAACGCGCTCGCTCCGACCGCCGTGGTCGCAGGAATCGGGCTGTGCGACCTGTGCGGGCGGGCTCAACGGCGCGCGGGATGGGCCGCTGCCGCCGCCATTGTCGCCTTTTGCGCGGTGCTCCTAGGGTCGGAGAGCCGCCTTTTGTGCTTCTCCTACCCCGCCGACCCCGGAAACCCGCTGGCCTATTCGCCGACCGTGCCCGACGCGGAGCGCTTGGAACTGAGGGTCGAGGCCCTCCTTGCCGGCGCCCATAACCCCGGCGCGGTGGTCGCCGTGGTGGGGCCCGACATTTGGCCGCTTCCCTGGTATCTCCGCCATTGCCCCAACGTCGGGTACTGGGCGGAACTTCCGGATAGCCCCGCTCCCGCCGTGGTGATCGCGGCTTCGGCCGAGTCCGAGCGCGTGGCGGCGCGCCTGGGCACCGGTTGGCGAGCGCAGATCTTCGGGATCAGGCCGGAGGTGCTCGTCGTGCTTTATACCCGGTCGGAGGCCGGGCTGCCATGAGCGGGGACGCACCCGGCGGCCCCATGCGCGTGTTCCGGCACAACGCGATGGCCACGTGCTTCGAACTCCACGTCGCGGGCCACGATGAGGCCTACTCGAGGCAGGCCTCGACCGCAGCGTTCGAAGAGCTCGACAGGATCGAGGGCCTGCTAAGCCGCTACCGCGAGTCCAGCGACATCTCTTGCATCAACGCCCTGGCCCCCGGGGAATCAGTCCGAGTTAGCCCCGACACCTTCGACTGCCTTGAGGTCTCCCTGAGGATGCACGCCCTCACCGGAGGCGCCTTCGACCCGATGATAGGCCGTGCGACGCTCGGCGCCGGGCAGCCCGGGGATGCCCCGAAGGGCACCCTCGAGCTCGATCCCTCATCCCTTACGGTCCGGGTGGTCGGCGGCCAGGCCTCTATCGATCTCGGGGCCATCGGAAAGGGCTTCGCTCTCGACCGTATGGCAGAGGTCCTCGGAGGCTGGGGCGCCGAAAGGACGCTTCTGGTGGGCGGCGGAAGCAGCGTCCTGGCAATGGACGCCCCCGAGGGCACCAAGGGATGGGAGATCACCCTCGGAGCGGGTGTCCTTCAGCGCCACCTCTGGCTTGTCAGGCAGTCGGTCGGCAGCACGGGAACGAGCGTGAAGGGCAACCACATCCTCGACCCCATCTCGCTCACGCCCCCGGTCCACGTGCACCGAACCTGGGCCCTCTGCGACTCGGCCGCGGAATCCGACGCGCTCTCGACCGCGTGGATGTGCCTGAGCCGGGAGGAGGTGGAGGAGATATGCGCCGGTCGCCCCAGGACGGGAGCGATCCTGCAGATACGACCCGACAGCTCGGACCTGGTGGCCATCGGCTTCGCGTCGGAGATGCTCCGTGGCGCCTAGAACGCGCGATCCCTGTTGCGCGGCCGCACGGGCCGACCCTAGCCTGCGCCACCCATGAAAATCGCGATCACCGGTGGAGGGGGCTTCCTCGGGCGGCGGCTTGCAGCGTCGCTTCTGACCCGTCCCGAGGTGGGGTCGGTCCGTCTTGTCGACACCTCCCCGATCTTAGAATTCGAGGGCGACCCGCGAGTCGAGCGGGCCCGCGCGAACCTGCTCGATCCCGGCGCGGCGGATTCAGTCGTAGCGGACGCCGACGTTGTGTTCCACCTGGCCGCCGTCGTGAGCGGCCAGGCTGAAGCCGAGTTCGACCTGGGCATGGGAGTGAACCTAGACGCCACGCGCCTCCTGCTCGAGGCCGCGCGGGCGGGGAAAAGGACGCCCCGTTTCGTTTTTACCAGCTCGCTTGCGGTCTTCGGCCCCCCGCTTCCGACCACAGTGGACGACGGGACCGCCGTCCACCCGAGATCCTCCTATGGCGCGCAGAAGGCCATCGGCGAGCTGCTCGTCAGCGACTACAGCCGAAAGGGCTATATCGACGGCAGGGCCGTGCGGCTGCCCACCGTCTGCGTGAGACCGGGCAAGCCTAACGCCGCCGCATCCGGCTTCGTGAGCGGAATCATCCGCGAGCCCCTGAACGGCATGACGGCTGTTTGCCCGGTCCCAAAGAACCTCGAGCTCTGGCTTTCCTCGCCGAAGGCGGCGGTTTTGAACCTTGTCCACGCAGGAATGCTTCCGGGAGAGAAGCTGGGGGAAAGCCGCATCATCAACCTACCGGGGATAACCGTTAGCGTGGGGGAGATGATCGAGTGCCTGGCACAGGCCGCCGGGCCCGAAGCCGCCGCGCAGATCACCTTCTCCGAAGATGAGACAGTAAGGCGGATTGTCTCGAGCTGGCCCGCGCGCTTCGACATCACGAGGGCCCTCGGCCTGGGATTCGTGCGCGACCCCGACTTCCGCTTCCTCATCCGGCACTACATCGAGACAGAGATGCCCTCTAGACAGCTCTGACCACGTCCCTGAGCGCGTCGGGGCTGCCGACATTTCCGGGCCATACGACGTACTTCATCCCGGGAAAGCGGGTCTCTTGGCCCATCAGCCAGACCGGGACTCCGGGCGCAGCCTGTCCCAGGACCCTTGCCCGGCGCATGCCGAGGCCCCGGGTCGCGATGTCGCTGGAGGTGATGCCCCCTTTCGCGATCATGAACCTGGGCTGGGTTTCGACGGACCGGACGATGCTGACGAGAGCCCCCGACACGATCTCGCCGGCCGAAAGGTCGCCGGCCCGCCCGAGAGCCGTCTCAAGTCTGCGGCTGGTGAACACCACGGCGTGCAAGCCCGACTTCATGGCGTCTCTAGCGAGGCGTGAGGCCCGTGCCACCTCGGCGGCGCGAGATGGTTCCGCCGCCAGCCGGTCAACCTGGACCTCTATCGCTGCGGTGTTAGGGAGCACGAGAAGGGATTCGATCTGGGAGGTTGTTTTCTTCGTGTACGACCCCGCCACGACGAGGCCGCCCCCCGGAACCGACTCGCTGTAGTCACCCGCAGAGAGCACGGGCCGCGCGACAAGTCCCGCCCTCACCCGCACGAAGCTCGCGGCGGTCCTTAGAATATACCTGCGTCCCTCGGCCTCCGCCAAAAGGAGTCCGTGCACGAAAGCGTCGACATCGGCGTAGGATGCCGCGTTCACCACCAGGTATCCCCCCTTGGGAAGAGACTTGAGCCGCCCGAGCACCCTCTGCTCGGCGTCACGCGCCCTGAGCGCCTCGATTCCGAGGGAGGCGACATCCCCCGAGCGGACCTCGCCGCCGGTCTTCTCCTCAATCCACTCCCTTAGGTTGGACTTCACGTATCCGAAGGTCGTGTCGCGTGCGAATTCCGTCTGCGCCGCGGGAACGAGGAGCTCGCCCTCCGCCACGTAGTGAACGTCATCCACCGTGTACCGTCCTCCTTCAAAGAACGCGGGAATCACGATAACCCCGTCCACGGGTGTCCCCAGGGCCTGCCGAAGCGCACCCACCTCGACAGCAAAATGCCCCCGGAGGGTCGAGTCGCTGCGGCTGACGAGGACGAACTCGGTGCCCACGAGCTCGGCGGCCTTCCTCAGGTTGGCGACGATCTCGCGATTGACCGAGGCGGCCCGCGGGCCGCTCATGCTCCTTGAGTTTGTAAGGATGTAGAAGACGGGCCCGGGCGCTGCGAGGGCCGCTGCAAGCGCCTCCACGCCCCAGTCGGCGAGCACATCCAGGCCGTACACGGTCTGCGTTCCTGTGGGATCGTCGTCGAGGACCACGGCCTTCACATGGCTGCGGCCGAGGAGCTGGAGCACCTGGACGAAGTGGTCGCAGCTGGCGGCGGGAGGCAGGGACTCTAGGAGCGCGTGGGGCATGTTCTGCAGGCGAACTTGTCCCCAATAGGAGCCCGCCATGCAATTCATGAATCCGGGCAGCAGTCACCGGCCTCCGCCTATCCCTTCCAGGGATTCCGTCCGACAGCCGGACTCAATCGGCCATCTCCCTTAAGTTTGCGGCCAGACAGTCGATGATTGTCGGGGTTAGGATCAGTACACTCGTGAAAGCATCCACTCCCTCGCTCGCCTTGATACTCGCCTGCCTGTCCGGCGCGCCTCTTGCGGCGACACCCGGCGTCACGGCAGACCAGATCCTCGTCGGGCAGACCGCTGCGTTGACGGGGCCGGCTGAGGCCCTTGGGACGGGCATGCAGTTGGGACTCCAGACGGCATTTGACGAGGTGAATGCGGCGGGAGGCGTGAACGGCAGGAGGCTCGTGCTGACGAGCAGGGACGACGGCTACGAGCCGGCCCGGGCGGCCGCCAACGCAAAGGCCCTGATCGAGCAGGACGGCGTTTTCGCGATCATAGGCACTGTGGGAACCCCGACGACAGCCCAGGTGGTACCGGTTTGCGACGCATCAGGCGTACCCCTCGTGGGGCCCTTCACCGGAGCGGCCTCCTTCAGAACCCCCTTGAACCCGAGGATAGTGAACCTTCGCGCCTCCTACGGCCAGGAGATCGAGAGACTGGTGTCGCTCTTGGTGGACGGCAGGGATCTCAAGAAGATTGCATGCTTCTTCCAGGATGATCTTTACGGTCAGGCAGGCCTGAAGGCACTGCAGGCCTCATTGAGGAGAAGGAACCTCGAGCCCGTGGTCCTCGGCTCCTACGAGCGGAACACGACCAACGTTGGCGCGGCCGCGCTGGCGATCTCCAAGGCGTCCCCCGACGCCGTCGTCATGGTGGGAGCGTACGCCGCCTGCGCCGAATTCATCAGGCAATCGCACAAGCTTGGCCTAACCGATGCGCTCTACTGCAACATCTCCTTTGTCGGAACACGGGCGCTGCTGAAAGCCCTCGGGCCGGAAGCTGAGGGCATTTACATCTCCCAGGTGGTGCCTAACGCCGTATCGGCCCAGTACAAGGTGGTGGAGGAGTACCACGCAGCTCTCAAGAAATACTCGCCACAGTCGGACCCCGACTGGATTTCCCTGGAGGGGTACCTTGTCGGGCGCCTGTTTGCCGGGCTCGTCAAGTCCTCCGGGACAACTCCATCCCGCGAGGCATTCCTTTCCGCTGTCCACGGCTCCGCGGCCTTCGACCTGGGCGGGTTTCCGGTCGTCTTCCCCCCCGATAGCAACCAGGGCTCAAACCAGGTATTCCTGACACAGATCAGGGGCGGCATCGTCGTCTCGGTGAAGTGACTGATTGACGCGGAACCGGGCTGAAGGCCCCCTAGGCAGGGCGAATTCACGAGCGCTTTACGAAAACTGGCGGCCTAAGCGGTTGTAGCGGGATTCGGTTGCGGCGATCATCAGGTTACCAACTGATGAAAATGAATGTGCACATTCCCCTGCCGGCCATTGCGGCGAGTGCCGCACTGCTGATTGCAGCCGCCTCCAGCTTTGCGGCCAATGTCGGAGACACCCTTAAGCAAGTCTTGGCAGAGAAGGGTCCGCCTCCAGGCCGGATCGAGGCGGGATCCCTTGTGGTGCTCCGCTATCCCGATGCGACCATAAAGCTACGGGACGGCCTTGTTGTGTCGGTCACTGCTTTGGTCGTTCCCGCCCGCTCGGCAAACAACCGGGAACCCTCACGCTCGACCGGCACGGACCGGATCACGGACCTCCAGCGAGAGTTACGCGACGCCGTTATGCGCGTTCAGAACATCGTCAACCAGCCCGTACCGATGGCGATGAGGACGCCCCAGATGAAGGTATGGGACTACGACACCTGGTTCCATCCGGGTTCCCTAAAGCCCGACTTCAACACGATCGACGTCCGAAGGACCCAGGAATCGCCCTACGACGGGCAGGATTTTGTCGCACTCAAGTCCAGGCCCGAACTCGTCTGGAGGGGCTCCGACCTGGAATTCAATTCCATGCTCAAGTTCTTCTATGTGGATCGAAGTGTGCCGAAAAAGAAGCTGACCGAGCCTGAGATGCTGGAGATCAACCGTCTCTATCGGATAATTGGAGCTGCCGAAAAGGAATTGAACGCCGCAGGCATCCTGCTCAAGCCCTCGAGCTGACCCGACCGGCGGCCCAGCGGGGCGATCCCAATTTCTCGCCTTTTTCCGCGGGGCACCCGAGAATCCGCGGACCATGTCGAAGGTATATTTCTACTACTCGGCCATGAACGCGGGTAAGAGCACCGTTCTCCTGCAGTCCAGCTACAACTACCAGGAGCGGGGGATGAGGACCATGATGTTCATGCCGGCGCTCGATACCAGGGCAGGCTACGGCCGGATCCAGTCGCGCATTGGACTGACGTCGGATGCGATCGCGCTACAGTCCGGCGACGACATCCTGGCCCAGGTGCGTTCCGCCCACTCCGAGAAGCCGGTCGCCTGTGTCCTCATCGACGAGGCCCAATTCCTTACACCGGCGCAGGTCGGGCAGGTCACGGAGGTTGCCGACGAACTCAGGATCCCAGTGCTGTGCTATGGGCTGAGGACCGACTTCCAGGGGCGGCTGTTTCCGGGAAGCGCCGAACTGCTGGCCGTTGCGGACAATCTGATCGAGCTGAAGACCATCTGCCACTGTGGCCGCAAGGCCACTATGAACCTGCGCGTCTCGGAAAGCGGCAAGGCGGTCACGGTGGGCGCCCAGGTCGAGATCGGCGGAAACGATCGATACGTGGCCATGTGCCGGAGGCACTTCAAGGAGGCCTTCCGGGCAAAGTAGGCGGGCCTACCGCCAGCGCTCCAGCCCCGGGCCTAGGTCTAGGAGTTCACCGGCGGCCGTGGCGAAATCGGCCGTCAGGGACCCGTAGCGAATCCGGACCGGGCCTCCGAGGTCGGACCGGACCCGGACCCGCGCAAGCCGACCGTACTTCCACGACAGCTCCGTGATCGCAATCCCACCGCGTGCGCGAAGGCCTGCGACGCTTCCCTCCGGCCAGGCCGAGGGCAGGGCCGGAAGCAGGTCGACCTCGCCGAGGTGGCTTTGGACGAGCATTTCTGAGACACCGGCGGTGAACGCAAAATTGCCGTCGATCTGGAACGGCGGGCATGCGTCCATCAGGTTCGCGTAGACCCCGCCACCGGGCCCGTAGCTGATCGACGTGTTGTTGTGCACGGGACGAAGCAGGTTCTTCACGAGGGCGTAAGCGTGGTCTCCGTCACGGAATCGCGCCCAGAAGCTGATCTTCCAGCCGAGGGACCAACCAGTGCCGTCGTCTCCCCGGATTTCCAGCGAACGCTTCGCCGCAGCGAATAGCGCGGGAGTGGCCGGAGTGATCTGCCTTCCTGGGAACACCCCGAAGAGGTGCGAGGCATGCCTGTGGTGGACCTCGTCTTCCTGGAAGTCCTGGTACCACTCCTGCAATTGGCCCCTGGATCCGATCCTCGGGGAATAGAGCCTAGCCCTGGCGCTCTCGAGCTCCGCCGCGAAAGCGGGATCCGATCCAAGCACCTTCTGCGCCTCGATGCAGTTGGTGAAGAGGTCCCAGATGATAGCCATATCCATGGTCGAAGCCATGCTCATGTAGGCGTGCCTGCCATCAGGACCGATGAACCCGATCTCGGGGGAGCCCGAGGGAGCCGTGACGAGATGCCCGTGGCCGTCATCAATAAGCCAATCCAGGCAGAACTCCGCTGCGCCCTTAAGGACCGGCCATGCCCTACTCCTGAGGAACTCACGGTCCCCCGTGAACGCGTAGTGCTCCCAGAAGTCCCTGCTCAGCCACGCGCCGCCCATGCTCCAGTTTGCCCAGACCGGCGTCCCTCCGCCGTAGTCGCCGACGGGCCCGGTCTGCTCCCATATGTCGGCATTGTGGTGGGCGACCCACCCCTTGGCCCCGTAGTTGACCTGGGCCGTGGTCCGGCCGTGGACGGCGAGCCCCTCGATGAAGGCAAGCATCGGCTCGTGGCATTCGGCAAGGTTTGCGACCTCCGCGGGCCAGTAGTTCATCTCGGCGTTGATATTTAGCGTCCAGTTCGAGCTCCAGGGGGGACGAATCGAGTCATTCCAAAGACCCTGCAGGTTCGCCGGAAGCCCGCCCTGCCTGGAGCTGGAAATCAACAGGTAACGCCCGAATTGGAACAGGATCGCGGCAAGCTCAGGGTCCGGCTTGCCGGCCACGAAGCGGTCGAGCCTCTGGTCGGTCGGCAGGAGACTAGCCTCCGGATCGGCGCCGAGGTTGATCGACACCCTATCCGCGAGGTTTTCGAAGTCGGCCACGTGCCGTGCATAGAGCTCCTCAAAGCTCCTTCCCGACGCGGCGGCCAAGGGACGCTCTGCCTCCACCGTCGGGTCGCGGCCTTCACGCCCAGGGGACTTGTCCGGACCGTTGAAGCTCGTTCCCGCGGAGAGCAGGAGCATCACCGAGTCGGCGCCGACGACAGAAAGGCCGGTGCCCTTGGCCTCGACCCTGCCCCCCTTGGCGACCGCCCGCACGTGGAGATCGAATTTCATGCCCTCGGGGTTAGCGCCCTCGTCATAGCGCACGGGGTCGGCGCCCTCCAGGTAGCTCGGGTCCACATGGGATGGGCAACGGCCAAGCATGACGAGCTGCGGCCCCGTCCCCGAGGCCGTGGTGTGCCGAAGCGGGCTGTCCACCGTGGCGTCGAAGCTGATTCGGCCCGGCTGGTCGCAGGTGAGGTTCACCACGATCAGCTGGTCAGGGAAGCTGCAGAAGACGGTGCGGGTGTAATGGGCCCCGCCGGACTGGAAGTGCACAGTCGACACGCCCCGGGAAAGATCCAGGTCCCTTGAATAGCCGCTCGCGGAGCCCGGAGCGTCCCCGGCGAACCTGAGGGTCAGGTCCCCGAGCGGCTGGTAGGACTCGTTGTAGGGCCCCTGCATCTTCTTGCAAAGCGCGTCCGCCGCCACGTAGTCGCCCGCGAAGATGGCCGCCCGCACCTTGGGAAGAATGTCACGCGCACCCGGATTGTTCCATTGCCTTGGCCCTCCAGACCAGAGCGTAGCCTCGTTGAGCTGGAGATGCTCGACCCCGATCCCTCCGAAGACCATCGCCCCCAGGCGGCCATTGCCCACCGGGAGCGCCTCGGTCCAGGTGTCCGCGGGCCTTGTGAACCTAATCCCTGCCTGGGCGCCCTCAGCGGCGCACAAAAGGGACGGTCCGAAAAGGACGGCCAGGACGAGGGGGAGCCGAAGGCGAGCCAGGGGGTGCGAATTCATGCCGGATAAAAGGGGTCTGAGTGTCGTGGGACGGGCCCCTATCGAGCCCGGAGCTCCCGCCCACTGCACCCAAGGTGGTTTCCGGGTGCCGCGGTATCCAGCAGAAAACCCCGCTATTCGTCCCCGACTCGCCTGCGGCCAGCCTTGTGCTTGGCCCGATGCTTCTTTTCGCGGATCATCTGGATTTTCTGCCCGCGGCTCTTCTGGCGGACCTGCCTTCGCCGCCGCTCGGCGTCCTGCCGCTCCGCGAGCCGCCTGTCCCGGGCCATCGCCTCGAGCTTGGCGCATAGCTCGGTCCACGCTCGAACCCTGTTTTCAAATTGGGACCTTTCGGCCTGCGAGCGCACCTCGATGCCCGTTGGACCGTGCCTTAGCCAGACGGTTGAGGAAGTCTTGTTTATCTTCTGCCCGCCCGGACCGCTCCCCCTCACAAACCTCTCGTCCACGTCAGCAGCGGACGCCCCCGTAGCGGCCAGTCGGGCCTCGATTTCTAGGTTCATATTTCTCGGTTCGGGAGGACACGAGCCTGTCGTAGGGACTTCGTGCCATCAAGCCAGAGCTCGCGTGACCGCGGTGGGCCCGATCGGCCGGCGCAGCAGTCAGCCTTGGCTGCTCGAAGCTGAACCGGCACCATAGGCCCAAGGGCACGGTGTTGCCGCTGTTGGGCAACAGAACCTCTATGACCCGCCAGCGACGCACCAATTTTCCCCAAAGAATTTCCTGATCTCGGGGTTGCATTTTGGCGCAGGCTTTCACGCAATGTGAGTCGTCGAGAAAGCCGGAGCACCCCTGCTCCTCAACCCCCCTCCCCCATGAGCCATCGCAGCGCATTCCTCGTACTTGCAGCAGCAACCGTCATGATTCAGCC
>CAISPT010000213.1 GCA_903887455.1 uncultured Opitutaceae bacterium
AAGTTCCGGGGTGGCCGCCCCGAGAATGACGTGCGCGGGCCGGCCCGGGTTAAGCAAAGGCCCCAGGATGTTGAAGATCGTGCGCTCCCCCCGCGAGGCGAGGAGCTTGCGGACGGGCCCGATGCGCTTGAAGGCCGGGTGCCAGGACGGCGCAAAGAAGAAGACGTAGCCGAGCTCCACCACGGCCTCCCTGAGGCGCTCGGCCGGGGCATCGAGGGCGACCCCCATCGCGGCGAAGAGGTCGGCACTCCCGCACTTGGAGGTGATGCCCCGGTTGCCGTGCTTCATCACCGGGACTCCCGCCGAGGCCACCACCAGGGTGACGAGGCTCGAGACGTTGAAGCCGCCGGCATGGTCGCCCCCGGTCCCGACGACGTCGATCGCGCGGCCGGACCAGGCCGACATGCCGGGATCCACGGCCACCGTCCGGAAATAGCTGGCGAAGGCGGCGATCTCCCGGGCGGTCTCGCCCTTCCGGGAAAGGGCGAGGAGGAAAGCGGCCTTCACGTCGTCGCCCGGGCCCTCGGCGGCGAGCGCCTCGGCCGCGCTATGAGCCTCCTCGACCGTCAGGTCTCGGCCGCCGGTCACCGCCGCCGTCAGGGAGTGAAGCGTCCGGTCCATGCTAGTAGCCGAAAGAGGAAAGGGCGAAGACCGCGGCCGCCGCCCCGAGGCAGTAGACGCCGAACAGGTACCAGCGCCCGTGCTCGAGCCAGCCGGAGAGCCATTTGAGGGCCCCAAGGCCCGCGGCGAAGCTGCAGACCATGCCGACGAGCCCGGGAACGAGCTGCGGGCCGAGGCCGGAGCCGCCCCCGGAGTGGGACAAGCGCATGAGCTCGCGCAGGATCACCGGCGGCGTGATCACGACCGCCAGGGCGAAGCTGAATTCCTCGGACACCCTCCTTGGGAGACCGAGCAGCATGCCGGTCGAGATTGTGGCGCCGGAGCGAGAGAAGCCCCGGAAGGGAAGGCAGAAACCCTGAAGGAGCCCGATCACGGAGGCCTGAGCGGTGCTCATCATGCGCCCATCGCCGACCGGGGCCTCGGCCTGAGGTCCCGGGGTGCGGGCCTTGAGCCCCGCGTAGAGGATCAGGAGTCCGGCCGCCGCCAGGGACCCGCTGATCAGGTGGAGGTTTGAGAAGAGGTCCTCGATCTCGGCCCCGCTACTACCCTTGAACACGAACCTCTTGATCAGGTAGTTGAACGCCACGAACACGGCACCGGAGACCAAGGTCGCGACAAACACCCGCAGGGCCGCGTTGGTGAAGGCCGCCGCGCTCGAAAAAAACGTGCGCTTCCAGGCCTTCCAGAAGTAGGCCACCACCGCCACCATGGTGCCGGTGTGGAGCATGATCAGGACGAAGGTCATCTGGGGGCTGGACGGGTCCAGTTTCATGAGCTTCTCTGCCGCAATGACATGCGCGGAACTTGACACCGGCAGAAGCTCGGCCGCACCCTGGACCAGGCCCAGGATGAGGATTTGAAAAAGGGTTGGGGTCATGGGCTTACTCCTTGGTACGCGAGCCTGCACCGGGCACAAGTCTTGTGTTCGCCAGAGTGTGCGCTTGACGGGAGGGCGACGTGGCCTTTAAACGGTCAACCTTTAACCCCCTTCCAAATGGCAAATCCGAAACGCAAGCAGTCCAAGCGCCGTAGCGCAAATCGCCGTGCAGCCAACGCTTTCATAGCGCCCGAGTTCGCGCGGGATCCGTCCGACGGCAGCCTCGTTCGGGCTCACCGGGTCAACCCCAAGACGGGCACCTACCGGGGCCGCCAGGTCCTCAACGTCGAGGTCTAAGCCTTACCGTCCCCAACGGCGGTAAGCCCGACGGTCATGTCCCCCGGAACACCCGGTCGGATCGCGGTCGACGCGATGGGCGGCGACTTGGGACCCAGCGAGGTCGTCGCCGCGGTGAAGCTGGCCCTCACCCAGGGCCCCAACCTTAACCCCATCACCCTGGTGGGCGACGAGGCGGTGCTCAGGCCGATCATCGCCCACTACGGCCTGAACCGCAGCGACAGGGTGATCGTGCACCACGCCAGCGAGGTGATCACGATGGACGACAAGCCGCTCCTGGCTCTCAAGAAGAAGAAGGACTCGTCCATGGTAAGGGCGATCGAGCTGGTGAAGGCGGGTGAGGCCAAGGTGGTCGTCAGCTGCGGCAACACCGGCGCGCTCATGGCCTGCGGGACCCTGAGGCTGCGCACAATGGACGGCGTCGCGAGGCCGGCGCTTGCCGCCGTCGTCCCGAGGGAGGGAGGGCACTTCGTCCTGATCGACGCCGGCGCCAACCCGGAGGCCAAGGCCGAGCACCTGGTCCATAACGCGATCCTCGGCAGCCACTACTGCCGCGTGATGCTCGGGATCAACAACCCGCGCGTGGGGCTCATGTCGATCGGCACCGAGGACGGCAAGGGTAACTCCCTGATCACGGAGACGAACGACCTCCTTAAGAAGATCGGCGGCATCATCAACTATTCGGGCCCCATCGAGGGGTTCCAGGTCTTCGCCGAGCACGTCGATGTCGTCGTGTGCGACGGCTTTGTCGGCAACATCATGCTGAAGAGCTGGGAGTCGCTTGAGAAATTCATCCGCAGCATGCTGCGCGAGGAACTGGGGGCCAACCCCATGCGCCGCACGGGCGCCCTCCTCTCGAAGGGGGCCTTCGCCGCCCTGAAGGACCGGATCAATCCCGAGCGCTACGGCGGGGCCCCGCTCCTCGGGCTGCGCGGCAACATCCTGAAAGCGCATGGGTCCTCCAACCGGAACGCGATCAAGAGCGCCATCCGGGCCGCGGGAGAGATCATCAAGGCGGACATGAACCAGAGGATCGAGGCGGACATCGCGCGGGCGAACGACCTGCTGCTCGCACCCCCGACCTAACCCCTGCTGAATGTCCACCCCGGCGACCGTCATCCTCGGCACAGGCTCCTACGCCCCGGACCGGGTCCTCACCAACGAGGACCTGTCCAAGATGGTGGACACCTCCGACGAGTGGATCCGGGCCCGAAGCGGGATCCGCGAGCGGCGGATCGCCGCGGCGGACCAGGCCACCTCCGACTTGGCCGTCCAGGCGTCCCTTAGGGCCCTCGAGGCCTCGGGCGTCCCCGCCTCGGAGATCGACCTGGTGGTCGTGGCCACCGTGACCCCCGACTACCCGATGCCGTCGACCGCCTGCATCGTCCAGCACAAGCTCGGGGTGCCGACCTCGGCCGCCTGCTTCGACGTGAACGCGGCCTGCTCGGGCTTCATCTACGCCCTGGACACGGCCTGCGCCCTAGTGAGCTCGGGCCGCTACCGGCGGGCCTTGGTGGTGGGAGCGGAGAAGCTCTCCTCGGTCGTCGACTGGCAGGACCGCGGCACCTGCATGCTCTTTGGCGACGGCGCGGGCGCCGTGGTCGTGGGTCCCGGGACGACGCCCGGGCTTGGGCTGATCGGGACCAAGCTCGGCGCCCTGGGCGAGGACACGGACCTCCTCTACATCCCCGGCGGCGGCAGCAGGCTGCCGACCTCGGCCGAGTCCATCGCCCGCGGCGACCAGTTCATCAAGATGAAGGGCAAGGAGGTCTTCAAGCTGGCGGTCCGGGTCATGGAGGAGGCTGCGAGAGATATTTTGGAACAACATGGGTTCCAAGCCCATCAGATTGACCTTGTGATCCCGCATCAGGCCAACCTGCGCATCATCGACGCCATCGCCCAGTACCTCGAACTTCCCGTGGAGCGGTTCTTCGTGAACGTCGACCGGTACGGCAACACCTCTGCGGCCTCCATCCCGATCGCGCTCGACGAGGCCCGCAGGAGCGGCCGGATCAAGGCCGGCGACCTCACCCTGCTCGTGGCGTTCGGGGCAGGCTTGACCTACGGTAGCGCCCTGATTCGCTGGTGATTTCCGCCCTCATGCCGAACCTTTTTTCTCGCCGCCCCTCATTGCCTGTCTGGATCGCGGCGGCCCTAGTGCTTGTGGCTACCCCGCGGCTGGCGGCCGACCTGACGTGGACGCCGTCCACGGGCTGGCAGCTTGAGGGCGGTGCGCTGTCGGGCCTGGCCGGCCCGCAGGGCAAGACTGCGCTCGACCTGATGAACAAGGCGCGCCGCTACGAGGAGGAGAAGAGCCTCCACGCCGCGATAAAGACGTACGAAAAGGTCGCCAGCAAGTACACGAGCTCGGTCTATGCCCCGGAGGCCCTCTACAGGGCGGGATCGCTCCTGATTGAGAAGAAGCAGTACTACAACGCCTTCAATGATTTCCAGAACATGCTTCGGCGCTACCCGAACACGAAGCGGTTCAACGATGCCATCGGCCAGCTCTACCGGACAGCCACAATCCTCCTGGACGGCGGCCACAACCGGCTCTGGGGGTGGCTGCCCGAGTTCGCCAACCGCACCCGCGCCATCGAGTACCTGCAGGTGATTGTACTCGACGCGCCGTACAGCGACTACGCCCCGCTGGCGCTCATGGAGGCCGCCCGCGGCTTCCAGGCCAACAAGGACACCGAGGAGGCGATCGACTCGCTGGACCGGCTCGTGAACACCTACCCGCAGAGCGTCCTGGCACCGGTCGCCTACCTGAGGCTCGGCGACCTCCACGCGTCGCTCACTGAGGGCCCCAAGTACGACCAGGCCTCGACCAAGGAGGCCATGACCTACTACGAGGACTTCATGATCCTCTTCCCCGGCGACTCGAACCTGGCCGCCGCG
This sequence comes from uncultured Opitutaceae bacterium, assembly GCA_903887455.1. Taxonomy (GTDB): domain Bacteria; phylum Verrucomicrobiota; class Verrucomicrobiia; order Opitutales; family Opitutaceae; genus Palsa-1447. The sequence goes on from CAISPT010000213.1 coordinate 4,697, forward strand.
GCGTCGGGCGTCGACAAGATGAAGACGATCCTCGCCGGCAGCAAAATCTACATCGGCGACTACTACTTCTACAAGCGTTACAACTTTGCGGCGGCCAAGGTCTTCTACAACGAGGCCATCACGGCCTACCCGGACTCTGCGCCGGCCAGCCTGGCCAAGAAGCGGCTCGCGGAGCTCGAGGCGAAGGTCACGCGCCAGACCATCAAGCCGACGACGGCCCCCAAGAAGCGGTTCTGGCTGTTCTAGGCCCGGCGAGCCAAGCCCGATGACGCGCATATGGGGCATCGTCCTTGTGTCCGCGTTCCTCGCCCAGGGCTGCGCGCACTACCACCTGGGAGCCGGCCCGGCCCCCTCCTTCGAGACGCTCTACATCGAGCCCTCGAAGAACAAGACGACCCTTGCGCAGTCGCAGGTCCTCGTGAGCACGATGGTGCGTGAGGCCTTCATCCGGGACGGACGCGTGAACGTCGTGACCGCCCGCGCCGACGCAGACGCCACCCTCGAGGTGGTGCTGCTCACGTACAAGAGGGACAACGCCGCCAACCGCGAGGACGACAACGGCCTGGCGCGCAAGTTCACGCTCCGGCTCGTGGCGAGCGTCAGCCTGCGCGACAACAGGACGGGCCGGATGCTCTTTGACGATCGCAGGGTCGAGGTCCAGCGTGAGGCCTTCACCGACAACGGGCTCGGCGGTGTGGCCTTCGGGACGAGCAACGACCAGCTCCAGTCGGAGTACAACACCCTGCCCCTCCTCGCCGACCAGCTTTCTCAGAAGGTGACCCACGCGGTCCTCGACGTGTGGTGACCCCGGGACGTCCCCCGCCATGAACCCACCGATCCTGGCCCCTTCCCTCCTCGCCTCCGACCACGCCGCGCTGGGCGAGGGCGCCGCGCGGGTGGCCGCGCTAGGCATCCCCTGGCTTCACCTGGACATCATGGACGGCCATTTCGTCCCGAACCTTTCCTTCGGGCCGGAAACGCTCGCCGCCCTCAGGCGCCGCGGCTCCGCGCTTTTCTTTGACACCCACCTGATGCTCTCGGAGCCCCACCGCTACGTCGGGGCCTTCGCGAAGGCCGGGGCGGACCGCATCACGATCCACGTCGAGCCCGCGATCAACCACGTCGCGACCTTCGCGGCGATCCGGGGGCACGGATGCCGGGTGGGCCTGGCGCTAAACCCCGGCACGCCGGCCGAGGCCGTGGAGCCGTTTCTGGCGGAGGTGGACCTCGTGCTTGTCATGACCGTCCAGCCGGGCTTCGGCGGGCAGGCCTTCCGCGAGGACACGCTCCCAAAGATCGCGCAGGTGGACGCCTGGCGCAGGGAGCGGGGCCTAGACCTTAGGATCGAGGTCGACGGCGGGATCGACCTGGCGACCGCGGCGCTGTGCCGCGCCAGGGGTGCGGACACCTTCGTGGCGGGGACCAGCTTCTTTAGGGCACCCGACCAGGCCGCCTTCGCGGCGCGCTTCGCGGCCCTCTAGGGCCCGTCCGCGGCGCCCCGGGCTATGGCCTCGGCCTTCGCGTAGTTCCTGCGGAAATGCTCGTCCAGGTCCCGGGACAGGCGGATCGCGTCGACCAGGTTCTTGGAGGTGAGGGCCTTCTTGATCGCCCCGAGCGACTGGTCGTAGTCGACGGCCGACAGGTCCTGGAGCACGGCAAGCGCCCGGCTCCGCGCGGGCTCCGGGGCCGCGATGATTGCGCGCCACGCTTTCACAAGCTCCGGGTGGGTGTCCTCGGTGGTGATGCGGATGACCACCGAAAGCTCCTGGAAGAGCTGCCCGGTCCACGCGTCCTCGTGCACGAGCACCTTGCGCTGGGAGTAGGGGTTCGTCTCCGGGTCGCTCCTGAAGGGGACCCATTCAGGGTGCGAGTAGAAGTCGCGCCTGACCGGCAGGCGCCGGAGCGCGAAGGTCTGCGGACCCCCGGGTGCGCCCGTCCTGAAGTTCCAGAGCTTCTGGCCCTCGAGGGAGAGGGTGTACTCGATGAAGGCCAGGGCGACCGAGGGGTGCGGCGCCCCGCGTAGGAGCGCGATCGGGTCCACCGAATAGGCCGCCCCACCCTCGGGCGAGACATAGCCCAGACGCTCCTCGCCGGAGGTCCTCCGCCGGACGGCCTCCTGCTGCTCGCGCCCGTAGAAGTCGATGCACATCCCTGCCGCGCAGTCCCCGGAGGCGACGTCGATGGGCGGTTTCTGGGACGTATCGGTGAAATACCGCGCGTTGGCACCGACCAGCTGCAGGAGCTGCAGCCCGTGGAGCCAGCCCTGGCGAACGGCCTGGGCCGCGTGGGCCTTGGGATCCCCACCCGGGTCGGCGGCGTCCGCGGCCTCGAGACTCCGGTGCATCTCCTGCTGGATCACATTCTCGAAGGCCGCCGCGATGGAGCCGCTCTTCGTCGGGTCGCACATGCCGATCTGCCCCAGGTAGCGCGGGTCGGCGAGGTCCCGCCACTGCTCGGGCGGCTTCGCCAGGCCCAGCCGCTTCAGGGCGTCCAGGTTGTAGAGGATGCCGTAGGAACTCAGGACGGCCCCGTACCAGAGCCCGCCCTTGTCCCAGTAGGTCTCCCCACCGAAGGTCCTCGGCATCGTCTGCTCGGTGAACCACTCCGGGTGGAGGCGGCCGATCCCGGAGTCCACCAGGCGGCCCGCCCGGGCCTGGCGCTCGAAGTCGAAGGGGCCGCCGCCAAAGAACAGGTCGATCCCGCAGCTCGCATTCGAGGCAAGGAACGCCTCCCGCGCCTCCCTGTCGACTGGCGGCGCGTCCTTGGGCAGCCGACCGTTCTGGAAGGCGGACTGGATCTCCGCGCTCCAAGGCCTGCCGCCCTTGCCCGACCAGAGATTGCGGAAGGAGGCCACGTACTCCCCTTCCAGGTAACGGGCAATCTCGCTCGTCCCTCCGATCATCCGCCAGTCGAGGACCACCGTCCTGCCCGTGCGGGCCTTGTACCAGTCGCGGAACCCGATCGAGTACTCGTGGCGGATCGCCTCGTTGTGCGGCGTGATGATGACCAGGGTGTCGTCGGCTTCGCCCGGCGCCGCGCGGTGAGGCCTCAGCAGGAAGGGAAGCGCGACCGTCGCCACCAGCACCAGGAGGAGGATGCCCCGCTTGAGCATGGGCTACCGCGCTAGTCCTTAAGGACCACGACGTCCTCGGGGCTCAGCCCCGCGTGGAACTCCTCGGTGGCCGAGCGGTCGACGAAGCGGGGGTTCAGCTCTAGGATCTTGAGCGAGGTCGACCCCGAGACGAAGTCGTACTGGGCGTTCTCGCCCAAGTAGACCGATTGGCCGATCCGGCCGGCGACCGAGTTGCCGGAGGGCCGCGACGCCGAGATGGTCAGGCACTCGGGCCTGATGGAGACGGTGACTGCCGAGCCCACGGCTGGCGGCCTCGCGGGATCGCCGAGCACCCCGTCGAAGTCGCCGACGGCGGTCGATACGCGGGCTTTCGCGCCCTCGAGCGCCGAGAGGGTCCCCGGGATGAAGTTGGTCTCGCCGATGAAGTCGGCGACGGTTTTCCGGGAGGGGCGCCGGTAGATCTGCTGCGGGGTGCCGACCTGAAGGATGTGGCCCCCGTCGAGCACCGCCATCCGGTCCGAAACCGAGAGCGCCTCCTTCTGGTCGTGCGTCACGTAGACCGTCGTCAGCTTGAACTCCTTGCAGACCCGGCGGATCTCCATGCGCATCTCCAGGCGAAGGCGGGCGTCCAGGTTGGACAGGGGCTCGTCGAGCAGCAGGCACCGGGGCCGGATCACGAGCGCGCGGGCGAGCGCGACGCGCTGCTGCTGGCCCCCGGAGAGCTGGTTCGGGCGGCGGTCGGCGTAGGATCCCATGTGGACCGACTCCAGGGCCTCGCCCACCTTGGTGCGGATCTCCGCCTTCCCGATGCGGCGCTCCTCCAGCCCGAAGGCCACGTTCTCCGCGACCGTCATGTGGGGCCAGAGGGCGTAGCTCTGGAACATCATGCCGGTGTTGCGCTTGTGCGGCGCCAGGCGCGTCACATCCTCGTCCCCGAAGTGGATCGTCCCCTCCTCCGGGATATAGAAGCCGGCCATGCACCTTAGGAGCGTCGTCTTCCCGCAGCCGCTCGGCCCGAGCAGGAAGAACAGCTCTCCCGGCTCGACCGTGAGGTCGAGCCCATGCAGCGCGGTCACGGCGCCGAAGCGTTTCGTCAGTTTCTCAATCCGGATGGAGATCATGCCGCTCGGGGGGGAAACCGAGACAGCACGCAAGAAGGGCGCGAGTCGAAGTCAAAAGGAAAAAGACCCCGCGGATTTTGTTATTTGTTCGTAACGGTTTGCGTCCGGCCGGGGGCTCGGTCTCTCTCGGTCTATCCCCCCAATGCCGACCAAACCAAGGACACAGGGACATCCGGACCTGGAGAGCGTTATGTTCACCGAGGAGCAGATAAAGACCCGGGTCCGCGAGCTCGGCCAGGAGATCCGTGCGGTGTTCGGGTCGGGCGAGTTCACGCTGATCTCGATCATCAACGGCGCCGTGATGTTCACGGCCGACCTGATGCGGGAGATCGACAACCCGGTCCGCCTGGACTGCATCCGGATCTCGAGCTACGGCGACAAGATGAAGAGCGTCGGCGCCCCCCAGGTGGTCGCGAGCCTGACGATCGACATCACGAACCGCCACGTGCTCCTGATCGACGACATCCTGGACACGGGAAAGACGATCACCCTGGTCTCGGGGCTTGTCCGCAAGCACAACCCGGCGAGCCTGAGGACCTGCGTCCTCCTCGACAAAATCGGGCGCAGGGAGGTCAACTTCGAGGCCGACTTCGTGGGCTTTAAGATTCCGGACAAGTTCGTGGTGGGCTACGGGCTCGATTTCGCCGAGCGCTACCGGAACCTCCCGTGCATCGGGGTCCTTAGCCCCAGGCTCCAGAACGCTAGCGCCTGGGCGTAGGCCTCGGCCTGGCCGGCCTGCCGAGCTTCTTGAACTTCCCCGACTTCAGGGAGTCGATCTGGTCGCGCAAAACCGCCGCCTTCTCGAACTCGAGCCTGCCGGCGGCCTCCTGCATCTCGTCCTCGAGCTCCGCGATCACGGCCGCCACGTCCTCGGAGCTCTCGGTCACGGCCGGCTCGTTGCGCTGCCCCGACCCGTCGTAGTTCTGAAGGCTCGCCTGGGCCGCCCGCCTGACACTCCTGGGCGTGATCCCGTGCTCCGTGTTGTAGGCCACCTGCTTCAGGCGCCGGGCGCGCGTGACCTCCATCGTCCGCGCGATCGAGCCGGTGATCGTGTCGGCGTAGAGGATCACCCTTCCCTTCTCGTGGCGGGCGGCGCGCCCCGCCGTCTGGATCAGGCTTGTCTCGCTCCTGAGGAATCCCTCCTTGTCGGCGTCCAGGATCGCGACCAGGGCCACCTCGGGAAGGTCGAGGCCTTCACGCAGGAGGTTGATCCCGACTAGGACGTCAAAGTTGCCGAGCCTAAGGTTCCGCAGAATCTCGATCCGCTCAATCGTATCGATGTCCGAGTGCAGGTACTCGACCCGGACCTTTGACTCCCGCAGGTACGTCGTCAGGTCCTCCGAGAGGCGCTTGGTGAGGGTTGTCACCAGGACCCGCTCGCCGGCGGCGGCGGCGGCCTTCGCCTCGCCGATCAGGTCCTCCACCTGGCCCTTGATCGGCCGGATGGTGATCTCGGGGTCCAGGAGACCGGTCGGCCGGATCACCTGCTCGGCCACGACCGACGAGCGCCTGATCTCGAAGTCGGACGGCGTCGCCGAGACGTAGAGCGTCTGGCCCGTGATCCGCTCGAACTCCTCGTAGCTCTGGGGCCGGTTGTCGAGGGCCGAGGGCAGGCGGAACCCGAAGTTCACGAGCGTCTGCTTTCGCGAGCGGTCGCCGTTGTACATGCCGCCCACCTGGGGGACGGTGACGTGGCTCTCGTCCACCATCAGCAGGAAGTCCTTCGGGAAGAAGTCCACCAGGCAGAAGGGCCGGTCGCCGGGCTTTCGGTTGCCGAAGTGCAGGGAGTAGTTCTCGATCCCGTTGCAGAAGCCCATCTCCTGGAGCATCTCGATGTCGTAGTTGGTGCGCATCTTGATGCGCTGGGCCTCCAGATACTTTCCCTGGGACTCGAACCACGCCACCCGCTGCTCGAGCTCGGCCTTGATGGAGGCGATTGCCGGGGCGAGCGTCCCGCGGGTGCGGACGTACTGGTTGGCCGGATAGAGGTCGAACTTGTCGAGGGTGCGGAGGACCTCGCCCGTCAGGGGGTCGAACTCGCTCAGGCCCTCCACCGTGTCGCCGAAGAACTCGACCCGGAGCCCATGCTCAAGGTAGGAAGGCATGACGTCCACGACGTCCCCGCGAACCCTGAAGCGCCCGGGTTTGAGCTCATAGTCGTTCCTGTCGTAGATGTTGTCGACAAGGCGCTCGAGGAAGGCGTTCCTGCCGAGTTCCGCCCCGGTCCTGATCGAGATCCGCAGCTCCGTGAAGTCCTCGGGGGAGCCGAGCCCGTAGATGCAGGAGACGCTCGCGACGACGATCACGTCCCTGCGGCTCACCAGGGAGCTCGTCGTGGACATCCTCAGGCGCTCGATCTCCTCGTTGATGGCCGAGTCCTTCTCGATGTAGGTGTCGCTTGAGGGAATGTAGGCCTCAGGCTGGTAGTAGTCGTAGTAGCTGACAAAGTACTCGACGGCGTTCTCCGGGAAGAAGCCCTTGAACTCGGAGTAGAGCTGGGCGGCGAGCGTCTTATTGTGGCAGATGATCAGCACCGGCCGCTCACAGCGCGCGATCACGTTGGCCATCGTGAAGGTCTTGCCGCTGCCGGTGACCCCGAGAAGCGTCTGGAAGCGGTTTCCCGCGGCGATGGAGCCCACCAGCTGCTCGATAGCCTGGGGCTGGTCCCCCGTCGGCTTGTAGTCGCTTGTGAGCTTAAAAAGCATGGCCAATCGCTATCCGTTGGGGCATACCTTGCCCATGTCAAAGGCAGTCGTCTCGACGTTGTATGATTCGGACGTCTTTCGCATGGCGTGCCGGCAGTTTGACCAGGCAGCCGACGCCATCAACCTCCCCGAGGACATCAGGGACCGGACCAAATACCCCCGCAGGTGCATCGCCGTCTCCCTTCCCGTCAAGCGCGACAACGGGAGCGTCACGGTCTTCGAGGGCTACCGGGTCCAGCACAACATCTCGACGGGGCCCTCCAAGGGTGGCGTCCGCTTCCACGAGAGCGTGACCCTGGGCGAGGTGGGCGCCCTCGCCATGTGGATGAGCTGGAAGTGCTCGCTCGTGGGACTTCCCTACGGCGGGGCCAAGGGCGGGGTGATCGTGAACCCGAGGGAGCTCTCCGCCACCGAGCTCGAGCATCTTTCCCGGCGCTACATGCAGGAGCTGATCGGCTTCGTCGGACCCCAGCTCGACATCCCGGCCCCGGACGTGGGCACCAACGAGCAGATCATGGCCTGGATGATGGACACCTACTCCAACCACGTGGGCTACATCTGCCCCGGGGTCGTCACGGGCAAGCCCATAGCGGTCGGCGGCTCGCAGGGGCGCAGGGAGGCGACGGGCGCAGGGGTCGCATTCCTCGTCGGGAAATACCTGGAGGACATGAAGCTGCCGATCGGCGAGGCCACGGTCGCCATCCAGGGCTTCGGCAACGTGGGCAGCGAGACGGCGCTCGCGCTGTCGGCGATGGGCGCAAAGGTGGTGGCGATAAGCGACTACACCGGGGGGGTGCACAACCCCGCGGGGATCGACGTGAAGAAGGCGCTCGCGTACCTCCAGAGCGAGCGCGTGCTCAAGGACTTCCCGGGCGGCGACGCGATCTCCAACGAGCAGCTGCTGGAACTTGAGTGCACGGTGCTCATTCCCGCCGCCTTGGAGCGGGTGATCCACCAGGACAACGCGGGGAAGCTGCGCTGCCGCCTTCTCGCCGAGGCGGCGAACGGCCCGACGACGAACGCGGCGGACCGGATCATCGAGGAGCGCGGCGACATCGAGACGATCCCGGACGTCCTGTGCAACTCAGGCGGGGTGATTGTCTCCTACTTTGAGTGGCTCCAGAACCAGCAGAGCTTCTACTGGGACCGCGACGAGGTGATCCATAAGCTCCACACGATCCTCGAAAAAGCCAAGGAGTCGGTCGAGTACCAGAAGAGGAAGTTCAAGTTCAGCCGGCGCCTGGCGGCACTCACGCTCGGCATAGGCCGGGTCGCCGAGGCCAAGCAGAAGCGTGGGCTCTTCCCCTAGACCAGGGGAAGGATTTCCGCCAGGGACGTCACGAAGGCGGGGGAGCCCCGCTTCACCTTCTCACGGGCGACGTAGCCCCCGAAGCCGACAAAAAGGTCCACGTCGGGCAGCGTCTCCAGGTCGCTCGCCCCGTCGCCCACCATCACCACCCGGTCAGGACCAAGCTGCGCGCGCAGGCTCCGGATGATCTCGGGCTTGCCCCCGCTCCGGGTCGTCGGGAACGAGGCGTCGAAGCCCCGGTAGGCGCCGTCCGGCCCAAAGAAGAGGTCGACGGCCTCGACCCGCGCGATCCCCAGGTGGTCGGCCAAGGGCCGGATCGCCTGCCGGAAGCCGCCGCTGATGATCAGGGGCGTCCATCCCCTGGCCTTAAGGGTGTCGATCGTGGCCTTCGCCGTGGGCTCCACGGTCTCAAGGTAGCGACGCCCGACGGCCTCGGCGTCAGCCCGGCCCGGGGAGATCTGCTCCAGGCGCAGGCCGAAGACGTCCTCGACCCTCAGGAGGCCGTTCATCGCGTCCTCGGTCATCTTCTCGATGCGCCTGAAGACCTCTGGCCCGCGCAGGCGGGCGAGCTCGTCGATCCCCTCGATCGAGCTCAGCGTGCTGTCGCAGTCAAAACAGACGAGTTTCAACTGCTGGAACCAACCTACTTCTTCGTGCTGCGCTTGAACTTCGTGGTGAACTTCTCGACGCGGCCGGCAGTGTCGACGAGGCGCTTCTCGCCGGTGTAGGCGGGGTGCGAGTCCATCGTGACGTCCCGCAGGACGATGTAGTATTCGGTGCCGTCGATGTTCTCCTTGCGAGCCGACTTCATGGTCGAGCGCGTCAGAAAGCGTTTGCCGGTGGCGACATCAAGGAAGCAGACCGGATTGAGCGTCGGGTGACCTTCGGATTTCACGTGGGAATTGGGTTAAGCTTCAGCCCTGCCGTGCTTTGTAGCGCGGGTCGGTCTTGTTGATGACGTAGATCTTGCCCTTGCGGCGCACCACTTGGCAGTCCGGATGACGCTTCTTGGCTGATTTGATGGAGGAAACAACTTTCATAAAAGGGTACAAAACAGAGAGGCCCCCCCCACCCTGTCAACTCAGTTCTTCCCGGGCTCCTCAGGCTCGTCGACCATGAGCTCCCATTCGGCGCCCTCATCGGCGAGAAGCGATCTCCAAAGCTCCTCCTGCACAGGGCGTTCGAACAGGTCGGCCGGGGGGCTGGCGACGATCCAGGTGCCGCTCTCCAGCTCGTTCTCCAGTTGTCCCGCCGACCAGCCCGAATACCCCAGGTAGGCGCGCATTTGCGTCGACCCATCCGCAAGGAGCTGCACGGCCTTCTCGGGGTCGATGCCGAAGTGCAGCTGGAAGGCGTCCTCGCGTGCCTGCCACGCGGCGAGGATAAGCTGCTCGGTCTCAACCGGCCCCCCCACGAAGATCGGGGTCGAGGCCAGGGGGCCGAGCGCAAAGTCTCCCTTCAACTCGCCGAGGCGCTTGCCCAGGGGGCGGTTGAGTACGACTCCCATCGCGCCCTCGGGCCCGTGGGTCGACATCAGAACGGCCGTCTTGCGGAAGTTAGGGTCGCGCAGCACGGGGTGCGCAAGCAGGAGCGACCCCGCGAGCGATTCCTTGGTGCTGCCGATGCTCTCTCTCACGTCGGTCGGAGGGTCAGAGCTTCTTCAGCGCGATCCCGGCGTCGGCCATCAGGCTCTCGACAATGGGGTCGTTGTGGTAGTCGGCGCGGTACATGATCGCGGAGATCCCCGAGGCGGCGAAGATCTTCGCG
>CAISPT010000214.1 GCA_903887455.1 uncultured Opitutaceae bacterium
TCCCCTACTCGGAGAGCTTCGCCGTGGGACTTGTGCTGATTGTCCTGGGAACCGGGATGCTAAAGCCCAGCATCAGCGCGATGGTCGGGGGCCTCTATGTCCGCGGCGACGAGCGGCGCGACGCCGGCTTCTCCATCTTCTACATGGGCGTCAACCTCGGGGCCTTCATGGCTCCGTTCGTCTGCGGCTACCTGGCGCAGGGCGTCGCCTTCAAAGCGTGGCTCGTTAGGAACGGATTCGACCCGGCGCACAGCTGGCACTGGGGGTTCGCGGCGGCGGGGGTCGGGATGACCCTCGGGCTCGTGCAGTACGTTGTGGGGGGCCGGAACCTCTCGCGTGTGGGCAAACCCCCGGCCCTCGCGGTGAGGCCGTGGGTCGTGATGGCGCTCGTTTCGGCCGGAACGCTCGGCGTCCTCGCCCTCGTGCTGGTCTCCGACCTCGTGGACCGCCTCTCGTGGATACGCTACCTCTACCTGGGGGCCCCCCTGGCCGCGATCGTCTGGTTCGGCCTCCGCAAGGACGTGACGAGCAAGCGGGTGACCGCGATCCTCCTCTTCTTCATCGCTGCGACCGTGTTCTGGTCGATCTTCGAGCAGGCAGGCTCGACGATCGCCCTTTTCGGCGAGTCGCTGACCGACCGGACGCTGCCCAATGGGGGCAGCCTGACCCTCCTCGGACACACCTTCTCGATAGGGAGCCCCTTCCCTTCCTCGTGGTTCCAGGCGGTCAACACGGCCTTCGTGCTCCTCCTGGCCCCCGCCTTCGGCTGGCTCTGGGTCCGCCTCGGCCACCGGCAGCCTTCCAGCCCCATTAAGTTCGTCCTCGGCCTGGTCTTCGTGGCCCTCTCCTTCCTCATCATGGTCCCGGCAGCGCGGCTTTCGTCCCAGGGGCTCGTGAGCCCCTGGTGGATCGTTGGCCTCTTCTTCCTGCAGACGGTCGGCGAGCTGTGCCTTAGCCCCGTGGGCTTAAGCCTCATGACCAAGCTCGCGCCAAACGACCTGGTGGGCGTCTCCCTCGGCATCTGGTTCCTCGCATCGGCCTTCGGCAACAAGCTGGCGGGCATCCTTGCAGGAAATTTCACCGCGAGCGACGCCGGCGCGCTCGCCCACTCGTTCCTGGTCCAGGCCGGCTGGGCCACCGCGACGGCGGCCGCGATCCTTTGCCTTGCTCCGTGGATGCGGCGCCTGATGGGGGATGTAAAATGATCAAGTCCTGGTTCCCAACGCTCGTCTACAGCGAGCCTCTCTCGCTCTCGGGGCTCGATAAGTTCAACGCCGGCCTGGCCTCGGAGTGCCGGGCGCTCAGGGATTTCGACACGGCGGGCCGAAAGTGGTCGCAAAGGAACTATCCCGGCGGGTACACGAGCTACGCCTCGATGAACGAGCTGCACCGCTTCTCGAGCACGTTCGCTCTTCTGGAAAAGCGCATCACCCGGCATGTCCTGCGCTTCGCGAGGGCCCTGGATATGGACCTAAGGGGGCGCAAGGTCGGCATGACCGACTTCTGGGTGAACATCATGCCCGCCTCCGCGGCCCACTCCCTGCACCTGCACCCGCTCTCCTTCGTGAGCGGGACGTATTACGTCGTGACCCCGACCGGCTGCCCTGGAATCAAGTTCGAGGACCCGCGCCTGGATCGCTTCATGGCCGCCCCGCCGCGGATCGCCGGGGCAAAGGCGGCCAACCGGACGCACGTCACCTACCCCGCCAAGGCGGGCAACCTGATCCTGTTCGAGAGCTGGCTGCGCCACGAGGTGGCCCAGAACCGGATCGACGCCGAGAGGATCAGCGTGAGCTTCAACTTCAACTGGAGCTAGGCCGTGGAGAAACGCGGAGAGTACAGCCTGAGCGGCGCGCGGGAGGACCAGCAGGTCGACCGCATCCACGCCTATCTGTCGCGTTCTTACTGGGCGAAGGGCATACCGCTCGAGACCGTCGCCCGCTCGGTCGAGAACTCCCTGTGCGTCGGCGTTTTCGCCGGGGGCGAGCAGGTGGGCCTCGCCCGGGTGGTGACCGACCGGGCGACCTTCGCCTACCTTTGCGACGTCTACGTGCTCGAGGAGCACCGCGGCAAGGGCCTCGCCTCATGGATGCTCTCCGCGCTAGCGGCCCACCCCGACCTCCAGGGTCTTAGGCGCTTTATGCTCGCCACGCGCGACGCCCACGCGCTCTACGAGAGGCACGGGTTCACCCCCGTCAAGCGACCGCAGTCGCTTATGGAGATCCTAAACCCCGTCTACTTCCAATAGGCGTCCCATCCGGCCGATCCCACCATGAAGAATCTGACCGTCGTGCTCGTCAGGGTCCAGGGCCTGGTGGTCCTCCTCTACGGCCTTGTGAGTGCTACCTACCTTCCCGCCTACCTGCGCGACTTCAGGGCCTCGGTCGGCAACCCCGACGGCCACGAGGCGGCGCACATCGCCCTGATGGGCAGCCTCCTTCGGATGGCCCTCTACCTAGCGGGCGGCCTCCTCCTCTATGGGCGGGCCGAGCAGATCGTCGGTCGCCTGGCCCCGCGCCGCGCCGACGCCCCTGGCGGGGCGGACCCGGGTGCGGGCGACTGACCCGGGCCATGGACCTTCCCGGGCCCACCGCGGCCCTCGGCGGGATCGACCGCTGGAACCACGTGGCCGTCGACCTGGGTAGATCGGGGTGTCCCATGGCCGACCGCCGTCCGATCGCCCTGGCGACCACCTACAGCCACCTCCGGCACCTCGGTCTCGAGACGGAGTTCGCGGTGCTCGATGTGGACGAGAAGGTCGGCTAGGTGACCAGCCTTCGGGCCGCGCCCTGGGCAATAAGCGCCAGCTCGGCCGCCTTGAAAGCGTGGTCCTGCGTCATCGCCTTTTCCGTCCTTGCCAAGCAGTCGAGGATAAGATCGCCAAAGAAGCGGTAGCCGACCTTCCCCGCAACGTCCATGCGGCGCTCCCCCTGCTTGTCGGCGATGTAGACGTGGTCGCCAGTCTTCTCGCGCGCCAGGTCCACGTACTTGCGCAGCTCAATGAAACCCTCGGTCCCCAGGATGAAGGTCCGGCCGTCGCCCCAGGTGCTCAGCCCATCCGGCGTGAACCAGTCCACCCTCACGAACGCGGAGGTCCCGTTGTTCATCAATAGTGACGCCTCGCCGTAGTCCTCGAACTCCGGATGATCACCGTTGGCCACGTTAGCGACGAGCGCCTGGGTGACGGTCGCATCCGTAGCGCCGGTGTAGGCCAGGAACTGCTCGAACTGGTGGCTGCCGATGTCGCAGAGGATGCCGCCGTACTTTTCCCGCTCGAAGAACCACGCCGGCCTCGAGGCCTTGCTGAGCCTGTGCGGGGCGATGCAGGTCACCTGGACCACCCGCCCGACGGCGCCCTGCCTGACGAGGTCGTAGGCGTACATCGCCGACTCGTTGTGCAGGCGCTCCCCGTAGTACACCATGTACTTGCGCCCCGTTTGGGCCACCACGGCCCTCGCCTGCGCCAGCTGCGCAAGGGTCGTGAACGGGGCCTTGTCCGTGAAGTAGTCCTTGCCGGCCTTCATGACCTTGCACCCCAGGGGGCCCCGCTCCGAGGTGACCGCCGCAGCGGCCACGAGCCGGACGTCGGGGTCGGCGAGAACCTCCTCCAGCGTGCGCGCGATCCTGGCCTGGGGGAACTTCTCCACAAAGGCCTTCGCCTTCGCCGGATCGGGCTCGAACACCCACTTGAGCGTGGCGCCGGCCTCCGTGAGGCCGTTGCACATGCCGTAGATGTGGCCGTGGTCCAGGCGGGCTGCCGCGATCACGAACTCCCCGGGCCCGACGACGGGCTTGGACAACCCCTTGGGCGCGTAGGTCATGCCGCTCACGGGAGGCGTCCCCGTCTCGCCGAGGCCCCTGGGGATCACGGCGCCCGCGGCGACGGCTGCGGCTGCCTGGGTGATGAAGTTTCGTCGGTTCATTGGCGGGATGGAGTTGCTCAGGCCTTCAGGAGATTGTGGACGCCGTAGGGCGCGCGTTCCGGGCGCGAGAGCATCGCGTTGGCCTGCTCGTCGCCGACAAACCGTTCGGCAGCCGTGTCCCATTGGAGGGGCCGTCTGAGCTTCATGGCGATCCAGCTGACGATGCACGCCGTGTTGCTGCGGTGGGCGATGTTGGCGGGGCACAGCGTCTGTCCCCGCGACCGGACGCACTCCAGGAAGTTGAGGTGGTGCTCGCTGCTCCTTGGCAGCTCGACCGTGAGGCCCTTCGGGTCCAGCAGCCTCGGGTCGCTCGCGTCGAGGGCCTTCGAGTGGTGGGCCGACTTCGGGTCGCTCGCCGTGGCCATGGCCTCGCCCCTGGAGACAAAGATCCACCCCTCGTCGCCGAAGAAGCGTATGCCGTTCTCGAAGTCGTTGGAGACGGTGAGCTTCACCTTACCGGGATACTCGAGCTCAACGTGGTAGGCCCCGTGGACGTTCCAGATCTTGTTAGTCGGGAAGTCCGCCCTGCCCTCAACCCGCGAGGGCCCGCTCAGCTCGCAGTTGAGCCCCCAGTGCGCGATGTCGAAATGGTGCGCACCCCATCCGGTGATCATGCCCAGGCTGTAGGCCTCGTTCCTCATCCATCCGGGACGGTCGTAGTCCTTCTGGGGGTGAACGCGCTGCTCCGTGTAGTAGACCCGGGCCGTGGGCCCGAGCCACCGGTCATAGTCCAGGTTGGCGGGCACCGGCTGCTCGGGGTTGTCGGGGGCGGTCGGGTCGAGCGGGAGCCCGATCTCGACCCGCGTAATCCGGCCCAGCCGCCCGCTGCGCACCAGCTCGCACGCCTTGCGGAACTGCGAGGTAGATCGCTGCTGGCTGCCCAGCTGGAACACCCTCCCGTAGCGGGCGGCGGCGTCCCTGAGAATGATCCCTTCCTCCACCGTCATGGTCATCGGCTTCTGAAGGTAGACGTCCTTTCCCGACCTGATGGCGGCAAAGGCGAGTTCGGCATGGGAGAAGTCGGGGGTGCTGATGACCACCGCGTCGATGTCGTCCCTCTCGACGAGCTCCCGGTAATCCCCGTAGGTCTTCACCTCGGGAGCCGGACCCGACCCGTCGCGAGGCGCCTGCCTGATCAGCTGGCTGCCCTCGGCCAACCGCTTGGAATCCACGTCGCAGATCGCCACGTAGTCGCCAAGGTCGGCCGCCAGCACTGCCGGGATGTCGTGCCCCCGGGCGATGCGGCCCGCGCCGATCTGCCCAAGCCTCAGGCGCTTGCTTGGGGCGCCTGCGCCCAAGAGGCGCGAAGGGATGATGAGCGGGAGCGCGGTGACGGCTGCCGCTCCGGCCGCACGGCGGATAAACTGGCGGCGGGTGAGGGAGGCGACGGAGGGGGTCGGCTTCATGGGCTCAGCATTTTGAGTAGGCTGGGATCGGAACTAGCCTCGGGCAAGGGGGTTGCAGGCGATGGAACTACCAGGAATAGGCCCACGATAGACTCCCTGACGCCCCTGCCACAAGGAGTTTAATCCGCGCCAATTTAGGCCGGATTGGGCGCCCTGGGACCCAGGAGGGCCAAGGCCTCAACCGGGCCAATATCCTCCCCCCCGGGGATCCCTATATACACCCGCATACGCGGTCCTTCCGAAGACCTATAGCCCGGGGGGCGGCAAGCTCGGCGCTACCCGGGAGCGGCCTCCACCGCGCAGGCCAATGTAGTTAATTTCTCACTACATCGGCGCAAATTATAGCGGTTTCACCGGCATAATAAATAGGGCTTGTAATGCACGGTGCGGCACTCATTGTCTCTCATAGTCATCATATTTTTCTTTCACCTTTACCCGCACCGGATGATTTTACGTGGCTGTGCCCACAAAGCTATCTAGATTTACCATCAACGTCCCGGAACAGCTCGCGAGGGCTGTCGAGGACCTGGCTCGCGACGACGAGCGCTCGGTCTCCAAGTATCTCGCGATCGTCATCCAGCGCCACGTCGACCAAGTTCGAGCTGAAGGCGCGCAGTCCTCGCCCAGCGAGGCCGCGGAACGGAAATGACCGAGCCGCGGACTCCACGACCCGGGAGCCCGCAGTGGAAGCGCTAGGGGGGTCGTCCCTGCGAGTGACGCGACTCCGGGAGAAAAAGGACCGAGCCGCCTGATGGCCCCCGATTTCCTGGCCATCGCACGCGACGTCTTCGCGGATCTCGCAGCCGACGCCGTGATCACCTCCGAGAGGGGCGTCAGCATCGACTACATCTTCATCAGGACGACCCACCGCTTCATCGAGATCGGCTACGAGGCCTTCCAGCGTCCCTACTGCTTCGTGAGCCTGGACGAGGGCCGCTTCGGCGCCATTGGGGACGACATCCCGTTTCCCGCAGGGCGGAGCATAGCCAGGGGCAACGTCGGCGAGGACCTGCTGGCCGCCCACGAGAAAGAGCTGCGCGACTACCTGGTCCTGCTTCTGGGCAAGATTCAGTCGCACCTGGCCGCCGACGGTTGACGCGACGGCGGCAGGCGAGCACAAAGAAGGAAGAAGGGCCACCGCCCCGAGGCGCCCTCCTTTGCCCCCCGTCATTCCAGCCAACGCCAGGACACACGCCGATGCCCAAGAAGAAGCCCGCCCTCTGCGCCCTCGTCACCGGAGCCTCCCGCGGGATAGGCAGGCAGATCGCGCTGCATCTGGCCGCCCGCGGGGTCCGGGTCGCGGTCCACTACCGGACGAACCGCGCTGCCGCGCTGGCTCTCCTTGATGCATTGCCGGGCAAAGGACACGCGGCCTTCAAGGCCGACATGTCCGACGCGAGGCAGGTCGAGCGGCTGTGGGCCGCCGTGAACCGCCGGATGGGAGAGGTCTCGATTGTCGTCAACAATGCGGCTGCGCACGCCGCCCACCCTCCCCTCTCGACCGGCTTTGCGGAGTGGCGCCGCGTCTGGGACAAGCTCCTAGGCACCAACCTGGTCGGGCCCGCGAACCTGTGCTACCTGGCCGCCAGGTCCATGGCGGCTTCCGGCGGCGGCCGGATCGTCAACATCTCCTCCCGGGGGGCCTTCCGCGGCGAGCCCGATTCGCCCGCCTACGGGGCCAGCAAGGCCGGGCTCAACTCGCTCAGTCAGTCCCTCGCGAAGGCCATGGCCCCGAAGGGCGTCCTCGTCTACTGCATCGCGCCCGGCTGGGTCGAGACCGAGATGTCAGCCCCTCACCTGGCGGGACCGGCGGGCAGCGAGATCCGCAGCCAGCACCCGCTCGGACGGGTGACCCACGCCGGAGAGGTGGCCCTTGCCGCCGTCTTCTGCGCCCTCGACGCCCCGGCGGCGATGACCGGGTGCGTGATCGACGTGAACGGCGCCTCCTACCTGAGGACCTAGCGCAGCCTCGAGAAGAGGACGACCGCCAGGCCGGTCATCCCAATATTGGGCAGCCAGGCTGCTAGGCCCGGGTCCACGATCTGCTTGGTCGCGAGCGATGCCGCCAGGTTCTGGAGCACGAAGTAGAGGAAGAAGAGCCCGATCGCCTTGGAGACGCCGACTGCCGGGTTCACGCGGACCCCGGAAGCAGCGAACGGTATCGCAATGGCGATCACGATCAGCGGCCCGAGGATGTCGGCAATGAGGCCGTAATAGCGCACCGCGTAGGGGACGCTCTTCGGGTTGTTCTCGCTCGAGAGGTAGTCGATCAGCTCCCTGAGCTCCGTCGAGGACAGGTCGATCGGCCTGCGGTCGATCAGCATCATGAGCTTGGGATCCTCCTGGAAGCGCGGGAAGAGCCTCTCGGCGAACGGCGCCGAGGAGGTGTTGACGCCGGTCTCCGGGTCGAACCCCATCTCGCGCCCGTCCTTGAACACCCAGCCGTGCTGCTGGGCGTCGTACCAGGCCTCGGTGGCGACGATGCGGTTGGTCTCCCGCCCCCGGACGTCCATCTCTGTGACGTCGGCCCCATAGGCCTTCTGCGTGTACTTGCTGTAGCGATTGAAGAACCACATCCGGCGCGGATAGGGGTTGTCGAACCCGACGCTGTAGACGGCGCCGATGCGGTCCGTCGGCAGCGACTGGGCCTGCTTCTTGAACTGGAAGCTCTCCTTCATGACCCTCGTCTTCTCGACCGACCACGGGACCACGTAGGAGTTGAGCCAGTAAGAGAGGGCGCAGCAAAGGAGCCCCACCAGCCAGATCGGAGCCATCAGCCTGCCAAAGCCGACCCCGGCGGCCCTCATGGCCGTCAGCTCATTGGCCTTGTGGAGCTTCCCGAGCACGAAGAGCGTGGAAAGAAGGAGCACGATCGGCAGCGTGAACGCGAGGAAGCCGGGGATCGCCACAAGGATGTAGAGCGCCAGGTCGCCGCCCCTCGCCCCGGCGTCGTGGAGGTCCCGGAAGTCGTCGTACATCACCTGGACCAGGAGGAGCCCGCAGGCAAGCAGCAGCACCAGGCCCAGGATGGATAGCCACTCTCGCAGGAGATGCCGGTCGAACGTGTTCAACGGAGGGCA
>CAISPT010000215.1 GCA_903887455.1 uncultured Opitutaceae bacterium
GGATACCCGAGGCGAAGGTGACGCCTGAGGAGGAGTGCCCGATGAAGGCGCCGTAGGTGCCGTCGATCACGATGTAGGCGAAGGTGCCCGCCGCCGTGCCTACGCCCTGGTACTGGCCGAAGTAGGTCGTGGTGCCGAGCCCGCTGGTCGTGGGCAGGGCCTCGACCACCACCGAGGAGGAGGTCGTGGTCTCGCCCGAGCTGTCGGTCGCGATGGCTGTCAGCGTGTAGAGGCCCTCTGATAGCGGCGTGAAGGTCGCCGTGTACGGGGGAGCCGATGACGTGCCGATCGGGTTATTGTTCTCGAAGAACTGGACGCTCGCGATCGTCCCGGCGGGGGACGTGGCGTTGGCCGTGACCGTGACACCAGAGGAGACCGAGACGGAGTTTCCGGTCGCCGGGGAGGTGATGTTCACGACCGGAGGCGGCTGGTTGACCACGAAGATGAGGACCGTGGCGCTGTTGGCCGTGTTGCCGTTGTTGTCGGTCACCTGGGCGGAGAGCTGGTAGCTGCCGGTGTTCAGGAACTTGTAGGTCGCGTTGTAGGGATACCCGGTAACGGTGGCCACTGGGGTGCCGTCCACATTGAAGACAACCTTGGTGATGTTGCCCGGGGTGTTCGTGGCAGCAGCCGTTGCAGAAAGCGTCACATTTGTCCCGACCACGACGCTCGACTGGTCCGTCGGGGCGGTAAGGGAGACGGTCGGCGGGGTGCCTACTGTCACGCTCGTCGAGGACCCACCAATATCGATGTGCAAAGAAATTGCCGCGGAGGTGCCCGTGAAACCGAGATTGTCGGTCGCAGTAGCCGTGAACACGCTTTCGATCGGCTTACCCGTCACCGGATCCAACTTCTGTACGGGAGTGAAAGTCACTGAATAACTGCCACTGCCATTGGAGACGGACGTTGAACCGACGTTGGTCTGGTCTTGGAAAACCTGAACGACCTTTATGGGAATCGGATTCCCGTTGGTGTCGGTGTTTGTGTCTGTAGCGCTAACCGTGACGGTTGCGTTCCCTGAGGTACCCGCACCTGTCAATGTACCTCCGTCGCTCGGCGAGGTGATGGCGACCGAAGGAAGTGATCCAATGATAACCACGGTGGGGGCCGGGGTCACTGTCGCGCTCGTGCTCGTTGTCGAAGCGATGACGTTGTTCTTGTCGTCGTAGGCGAGCGCCGTCAGCGAGTACTGGCCCGTGACATTCGGAGTCCACTTGAACGAATAGGGGTAGTTTGCGTTGGTGCCCCAAAGGACGCCGTTCACATAGAGCTGCACCTGCTGGATGTTACCCTTCGGACTGCTGGCATTGACGATCACGGGAACATAGGACGACGGACTGGCCACGTAGTCGGGTATGGCGATGGTCGAAGGGCTCGCGAGCGTGCCTTGCGGGGTGCTGATGCTGCAAGACGGGAGCGGACCAACGTTCGCCACCATTGCTATTGGAAGTGGTGTAGGATTTCCTGAGTCGAACGCCAAGGAGCCGTCCGCCTTATACGACTTCGCGTAGACGAAATGTACATTGAAGCCCGAGACCACGTTTAACGGGGTTGGAGAATAAATTAATGAATACGGAAATGTGCGGCTGGTCCCGAGGAGGCCCGACTCGTCATAGAAATCGACCCGGGATATGGCCCCGAACTGCACCGCGGTCGCCACTTGGAGGACGACCGACGAACCGACGGGAAGGTCCGTGTTTGGCGCCGGACTTACCATCGAGATACCCGTGGCCGTGAAAAGGATCGGGATGGAATTGGCGGTATGGCCCAGGCCGTCCGTCACGATGACCGAGAACAGATACACACCCGGCTGCGGCGGCGTCCAAGAGATGCCATAGTTTACCCGGTAGTCGGGGGTCGGAGTCGCATTGCCGATGAAGATGCCGTTCACATAGAACGAGTAGGTGTAGCCCGCCGCCGGGGCCGTGCCCTGGCCGAGACCCCAGACAATGAGCTGGGTTCCGTAGGTGGCGGCGGCGCTGTTCAGCGCGTTTACGCCTCCGGATGGCGTTCCAAACACACCCCTGTTCGCGTTGGCTCCGTAAGTATTCGTCACCGCGCCGGTACCGTTCAGCGTGTCGATTTCGGTAATCTGCGCCGATAGGACAGGCAGCTGCTGCGCCCTGAGGAGGGGCGCTGCCAAACCGAGCAGCAGAATCGTCAGTAATTGGATTCTATTTTTCATGATGTCTCCGTTTACGGGACGTGTCGGTTTGTAAGGGATCAGTTGCGGTGCCCCTTGGCATCAGGTGACTCGTCGATGAACGGGTCCGTTCCATCGCGGTAGCCCGGCAGGTCCGAGCGTTTGAGGCGGAAGGCGCGGATCTCATCGGAGTTGAACACCTGCTCGACCGGCGCGCCCTCGGCGCTGATCGTCTTGGCCGTGATAAAGATCACGAGGTTGTCCAGCGTGTGGTTCCTGGTGTCCTGCTTGAAGAGGTAGCCGATCAGCGGGATGCTGCCGAGTATCGGAATCTTGTTTGAACCGTCGTTGAAATTCGTGCTGATCAGGCCGCCGATACCCATCGTGTAGCCATCCTTGAGGGAGACCTGGGTCACCGCCTTGCGGGTGCCGATGATCGGAATGGAGGCGCCGCTGGCACCGCCGAAGCTCGTCGTGCCCTGGTTCTGGCTCACCTCGGGGGCGAGCGTCAGCTTGATGAAGCCGCGCGCGTTCACCTGCGGGGTGACCTTCAGGATGATGCCGATATCCTTGTAGATGAACCCGGACACCTCGAAGGTGCCGGTCTGCTGATTGAACGTGTAACTCGGGATCGGGTACTGCTGGCCGACGTTGATCGAGGCCTCGGTGTTGTTGAGGGTGACGATGGTCGGGTTCGAGACGATCTTGGCGCTGTTGAGCTGCTGCAGGGCGGAAAGCACCACCTTGAACTGGTCGGCGTTGAACACGGCCTGCATCAGGTTTGCGGACTGCCCCACCCCGGTCGTGCCCGCGGCCAGGTTGGACGCGGCCGTCAGGGTGTTCGAAAGCGAGTTGGAAAGGTTGCTGCCGGAATTGTTCGTGATCCCGGCGTTCGTGCCCGTGGTCGACGTGTTGGTCGGCGTGCCGTTCGTCGTCGTGTTGCTGGTCGAGTTGTTGGAGCCGCTCGTGAGGTTCGAGGAGCTGTTAGTCCCGTTGTTGTTGCTCGACGTGTTGGTGTTGTTGCTCGTGGAGCCGGCCGCGTTGTTGACGCTCGATCCGTGCGAGTTCTGGTATTGGAAGACGCCACCGGGACCCGCCGCGGCCGTCAGGCCGTAGCCGCTCAGCGAGCTCCAGTTGACGCCGATGTTTCGGATGTCGTTGTTGGAAATCTCGACGAACTTCGACTCGATCATGACCTGGTCGGTCGGGTGGTCGAGTTCCTCGATCACCGGGCGGATACGCTTCATGCGCGAGGGGCGCTCCGTGATCACGAGGCTGTTGGTGCGGGTATCGATCACGATCTTTCCGCCGGCGGCGGCGTCCACCAGCGAGGCCAGGGTCGGCTGGATGTCGGAGGCCTTGGCGTAGTTGATGACAAAGATCTCTGTGGAAACGGGCTCCTGGGTGAGGCTCTCGTTGCTCACGATCTTGATGATGTTGCCATCCTCGATGTAGGTGTAGCCGACCGGGGTCAGGACGACCTGGAAGATCTGGTGCCAGGTGACGTCGTGAAGCTTCACGGAGGTCTTACCCTGTAGCGTGTCCGGGACGACGATGTTGAGGTCGAAGAGCTCGGCGACGTTGCGCAGGATGTTGCGGATCTCCTCGTCGGGGAAGTCGACAGAGAGGGTGTCGTGGCCCGAGGAGTCCTTGCCCTTCGTCGGGGCGGCAGTGGCCGAGTCCTTCACGGACACGTCGGGGGCGGGCGCCGGGGCAGCGGCTGCGGCGGGTGCCGCCTTCGCCTGTGAGACGGGCTCGTCCGGTGGCGGGTTCTGGTTCACCTTGGCGGGTGCCTTCGCCTGTGCGTTAACGGGCGAGGGTGCGGCCAAGCTCAGGGCCAACGTTGCGATGATGAGGAAAAGGCGGGTTCTCATGGTGACTTTCCTGGTTGTATTGGCCTGGTGATTTCGTCGCTTTTGTAACGCAGTGTGAAGTTTGTGCCGTCTATCTGGGTCAACTCAAGATCGTAGTCCATTCCCTTATACGTAACGGTGAAGTGGGCGCCGGTTTTAACGAATCTTTTGCCAAACATGAGGAGCGGCTTGCCACCCACATAGACTGTTCCGGAGGGTTTCACCTTGGCGGTGATCTCCTCGAGTATCTGGTGGTCGGACTCCGCCACCGGTGTCGGGCCGTTGCCCTGGTTGAGGAGACGGGCGGCGGCGGCGGCCGCAGCGGCCTCCTCCGCGTCAGTGAGGTCGAACCCCGGGGGGGCGAAGGGAAGGATCAGATTCTCGGGAAGGGGGGCGATTTTGGCCTGCTTGGCGGTGGCCGCCGCAAGGTCCACGGATCCCTTGCGCTTGTCGGCCGGAACGATCTCGGACTCCACCCGGGCGCTCGCCCGCGGCGCAGCGGCGCCCGCCAAGAGCACGGCTGCGATCAGAGCCAGGGGATGACGGTGAAGGAAGCGCCTCATTGGGTGGCGAGGAGTTCGAGGTTCAGGGTCAGCTGCAGCTGGCCGCCGCGCATGTCGGAAAGCGGCTTCAGGTTGCAGGTGATGACGCGGCAGTAGTGCTCACCGGCCTCGATCCTCCGGAGGAGGTCCACCAGCTGCTTATAGTCACCCTGCGCGGTGACCGAGAAGGTCACGGCGACAAAGTTCGTCTTAGGCGCCCCCTTGGGCTGCGGCGCCAATGGCACCTGGCGGAGGCTCGTGAGCTTGGTGTTGGTCTCGCTCTCGAGCCTGTAGAAGTACTGGAGGTTCTCGGCCAGCTGCCCCACCCGGATCATCCGGGCGCTGATCAGCTCGTTGGAGGCGATGATGGCGGCGTGCTGCTCCTTCAACTGGCTCGAGTCCTCGATGTTGGCGGCCAGGAGCTCGCCCTGCTGGGTGCGCGCGGAAAGCACCTTCTCGGCCTCCGGGAGCAGGTCGTTCCTGTAGTAGATGCCGAAGCCGAGGGCGATGCTCACGATGACACACGCCACCGAGATCGCGTTCTTTTTCAGGAAGGCTATGAGTTCCTCGTTGCTCATGGCTTCTTTTGCCCCTTCGCGTACTCGCAGAAGATCTCGATCACGAGCCTGCCCGTGGACTGGTTGCGGTTCATCGTGAGCAGGTTCACGTCGGAGAACATGGGCCCGAGGATCTTGTCGGCCCTCAGCTGCTTCTCATAGGCGGAGGCGTCGCCGCTGGCGCGGTCGGGCGCTCCCTTGACGGTGGCTTTGATCGAGCAGCCGTTGTCCCTGAAATCGAGGCCGTCGAGCGCGATCTTCTTCGGCGTGATCGCACCGAGGCGAAGGATGATCACGGAGAGGACCGGCTTCGAGGACATGAAGTCGGAGACCTCCTTGGTCTTCGCCTCCTGGAGCTTAAAGTCCTGGTAGAGAGCAACGGCCTCGTTGCTCTGCTTGGTATCGCGGTCGATCTGGCGCTGCCAGTCGGCGATCTGCTTGTTCACCTCGAAGATCTTCCACTCCTGGATGCCCAGGTAGAGCGCGAGCGCGATCGCGACCAACATGGCCGCCCCGTTCACGAAGAAGGCGGTCCTGACCACCTTCGTGTCAGGAAGGCTCTCGACGATCCTCAGGTTCGGGTGCCACGGCGGCACCGGAATGGCGTCACTCTTTTTTGTCTGTGAGGCTGCCATTTTGCGAGGTGTGCTCGACCATCAGGCTCATGAGCCCGAACCAGCGGAAGTCGCTGGCGGTCTTGGAAAGGGTGTCGGGGACGACGATGTTGCGGGAGCGCAACCACGGGATCGGGTCGAGCTTCATCGGAGCGATTCCCAGCGAGGAGGCGAGGGAGCCCTCAAGCCACGCGAGCTTCGGCGAGAGCTGGATGCAGAGGACCTGGCCGACGGACTGGCCCGTCTGGACCTCGTAGAATCCGATAGAGGACTGCAGCTCCTTCAGGAGGCGCTTGATCAAGAGGGGGCCCATGCCCGTGAAGTCGAAGGTGTTGGAGCGGAAAAGTTTCCTCGCGGACTCCTCGTCCTTGAGCCCGAGCTCCTTCTGCACGACGGGCACCATGGCCTCGAGGCCCTGGGGAATCGGGCGGGACGCCTCGATGCCGTTGGCCGAGACGATGAAGCTGTGGGTCGTCTCGTTGCCCACGTCCAGCACCAGGGTGGGCGTCTTGGACTTCTCGAAGGCGAGGAAGTCGACCAGGGCGCCCAGGGTGGAGACGCTCCCGAGCTCAAGGCGCTCCGGGTAGATCCCGTGGTTGAGGAGGTCCTGCTGGGCGGCGTTGATGTCGTCGTTGGGTGCCCCGCAGAAGACGACCTCCTTCTGGGTCGCCCGGCTCAGGTCGTAGTCCGCGCCGTCGGTCGCGTTGATCAGCGCGAGCATGAACTTCTCCGGCTCGATCCTGAGCTGCTGGGTGAAGAGGTCGGCCATGTAGGCCGGCTCCTTGAGTTTCTTCAGCTCGAGGGTGTGCTTGCGCACGACTCGCCTCGGCGGGTAGATCCCGACTACCGAGTGCAGGTAGCCGCTCGGCTGCTTGCGCGGCTGCAGCTGCTTAAGTGTCTCGGCAATGGCGGCTTCGTCGCCGACCGCGCATTCCCGAAGCTCCTCAACCTCCAATGGCGCCGTCTCCGAGGTCGTTCGGGCTATGAGCACCGAACTCTCGTTTATCTCGACGAAGTATCCCTTCGTCTTTTTGGAGAAGAACATTGGGTGTTGGAGTGGAGGTACCCCAAAACCGGGCTTGAGGGCGCGGTATTGAGATCGGTTTGCGGAGAATCGCCGCTTATAACAACGTAGAATAAGCCTCTTTACAAGACGAAATCAGGCATTAACCCCGCGCCCGTAGCCATTTACCCTTTATTGAAACTAAAAACCCGCCGCGGGACA
>CAISPT010000216.1 GCA_903887455.1 uncultured Opitutaceae bacterium
ATGACTAAACTAGCACAGAACCCGGCCATTGTTTCCGCCCTTGCTGTCATCTTTGGCGTCCTTGCCGGAATCCTGCCCCTCTGGCGCGCCGGCGACCGGCTCGTCGCCCAAGCCATCGTGGCCCACGTCGAGAAGGTGAAGGCTGGAAAGGCCCAGGGTTGGGACTTTTGGACGGTTGAGGTCGACAATCTCGCAACCGAGCTGAAGGACGAGAAGGCACGCCTTGCCAAGCAGTCGGAGCTCCTCGACCAGCGCGCCGCCCGTATAGCGGGGGAGCAGCAGGAGCTCGAGAAAGTCCGTGCCAGCCTTGAGGGAATGCGCAAGGAGATCGCCGACAAGGTGATCGAGATCCAGGCGGACGAGACAAAGAACCTTCGCACGCTCTCCCAGACCTACGCCGACCTTTCACCGAAGGCAGCGGTGGCGATCATCCGTGAAATGGACGACATCACGGTCGTCAAGATTCTCTACCTGATGAAGCCGGACGTGGTTGCCCTCATTTTTGAGGAGATGACCAAGACGACCGATGGATCCGGACTCCTCTCCCGGCGCGCCGCCGTGATTTCCGAGAAGCTGCGGCTCATGAAGTCGATGAAGCCGTAGCTGAACCTCCTTCAACCCACACACAAGGGCGCCACCGATGGCGCTGCCGGATTCCAAGGATGGAAGACCCGCATGACCTCTTCCATTCCCACAACCAATCCCATTTCCCCCTCCGACGCCGCGTCGTCCGGGGCGCAGCTTGACAGCTTCCTCTCCTCGCAGGGGCCATCCTCCCAGGACAGAGGCTCCGGGAAGGGTGGCTCCGACTTTGGCGCCCTCCTGGACTCCTCGTCGCGAAACGACGGGACACCACCGGACCACGGGACGCCCCAGGCTAAGACGGGAGCGTCCTCGGATTCCGCGCCCGCCGGGGTGGTTGACGCTGTAGCCGCCTCCGGCCAGGGTACGGCAGCCGATGCTAGGACAGAGGTGAAGCGGGACCTGGCCGAAGCTATCGCCTCGATGCTGGCAGCCGGTCTGGTCCCACCCCAGACCCCCATCCCCGCCCTTGTGTCGGCGCAGGCTGCCGGCGCGCCGGTTGCCGCTGTGCCTAACTCGGGTGCCGAAGCTCCCGCCACACCGGGAGCATCCCCGGCGGCCATGGCGCCGTCCCCCGCCGGCCTTTCGCAACTCTACGGCCGAATCACAGCGGCGCTTATGGCCGGGGCAGGTGATAAGGGCGCAGGGGTGCCGCCTGCTATCGGAGGATCGGGTGTGGCTGCCGAAGGCAGTACCTTGGACGGCGGCCCCGCACCGACCCCATCGACGGCATCCGGGGGTACTGTCGCAGCCCTCCTTGAGGGCTCTACGAAGGGGGCGGAAAATATTGCCGCTGCCGGGGGAATCCCTGCGGGACCCCCGTTGGCGCCAAAGGCTCCGTCCAAAAAAAACTTTCTAGTAACTAACAAACAGATGGTTACGTCACCCAATCAGGCGTCTGGCATCAGCAGTGCTCAAACCCCGGCAACTATGCCCATTCCTTTCTCCCTGAGCCGCCAGATGGCCGACACCACCGGGACCACAGCGGGTTCCCCGGTCTCAGCCGTCATCCAGGCCGGCACGGCGACCCAGCAGGCGCCGGCTACCCCCCCGGCGGCGCCCATCACGCCGACGCTCGCTCCGGTTCTCGCGCAGCGCGCGGTGGAGACCGTGCTGAACGTCGTCGACGCCCAGCAGGTGACCTCTTCCCAGTCCGGGACGGTAAAGCTCGATTTCACGTTTGGCGGGGAGGCCCTTGCGGTCCACGTGCAGATGAAGGGTGGGGAAGTCCACACCGAGTTCCGCACCAATTCGCCCGAGCTGAGGTCCGCTCTCTCGAGCGAGTGGCAGGCGGCAGCCGGCCACCGCGATGCGGATGGCCTCAAGCTGGCCGAGCCGGTCTTCTCCTCGGGTAACGGCGGGTCGAGCACCTCAGGCGGCTCGTCGAACACAGAGGGTTTTGCCTTCCAGCAGCAGAATTCCCGGCAGCAGCCGCAGGCTTCGCCCGACGCCCCCTTCCTCCGCTCGTCGCGGCCGGCGGTCGCTGTGGCTGACGGAGCATCCGAGCAATCGTCGACGGCCCCGTCCGTCGCCAACCGTACGTCCCTACACCTGGCCGCAGTGGCCTAACCACCATGTCCGTCTCACCCACCTCCTCCGCGGCGTCCATCGCCTCGTCCATGTCCAGCGCCAATCCAGTCACCTCGACGTCCTCGACGGGGACGCCTGCTAAGACGCTCACCGCGCAGGACTTCATGAAGCTGCTAACGGTCCAGCTCGAGAACCAGGACCCGACCACGCCGATGGACAGCAACCAGGAAATGCAGCAGATCGTGCAGATCAGCTCGATGCAGAACATGTCGACGATGTCGACCGACTTGACGCAGATGACCGCCAGCCAGACGTGGTCACTCGCCAACTCCTATCTCGGCCGGCAGGTGACCGTGAACGACTCAAGCGGTAACAGCGTTTCCGGGCAGATCAGCGCCATCGACACGAGCCAGTCGACGCCGCAGGTCCAGGTGAACGGCACCTATTACCCGCTGACAAGCGTGACCAGCATCCAGATGCCAACCACCTCCTCGTCCTCCTCGGGTTCGGCTACGTTGTCCGGAGGCACCTCGGCCCCCTCAGGGACCGCCTCCACCGGTACCACCGTGCCGGCCACGACCCCCACCTCCTGATAGCCCCCTTTTAAAACCAAACCATTAATCCACCATGTCCCTCATCGATACACTGAACACCGGAGTCAGCGCCCTCACCTCCTTCTCAACGGGCCTCGAGGTCGTCGGCAACGACATCGCAAACGTCAACACGGTCGGCTACAAGAGCTCGACCGCCAGCTTCGAGGACAGCTTTAGCAACACCCTCAAGAGCTCGGCCCCGTCCAGCGGCACCCAGTCGAGTTCATCTGCCGTCCAGGTCGGCACCGGCGTTCAGGTTTCCGGTGTCACCACCGATTACACCCAGGGTGCCCTCGACAGCACCGGCGTCACCACGGATCTCGCGGTCTCGGGCAACGGATTCTTCATCGTGAAGGACGCGTCGAGCCTCGCCCAGTACGCCACGCGCGACGGGCAGTTCCGCCTCGACAGCAACGGCTATCTTGTCACGCAGGGCGGCCAGAGGGTTCAGGGTTACGTTGGCGGCAGCAGCTCCACGCCGCTTGGAACCACCGTCGGCGACATCCAGATCGGCCTCAATCCCCCGGCCAACGCCTCCCTCCAGTCGATCGCCATCGATACCGCGGGCAACGTCGTCGAGTCCTACTCGGACGGGACGAGCGCGACCACGAACAAGGTGCTCCTGCAGAACTTCAGCGACACGTCCGCCCTCATGAAGGACGGCAATAATCTCTACAGCGGCCTTGCCGCAGCCGGCCCCAAGGGCGGCGGGATTCTCGCGGGCGGCAACACTCCGGGAGCGGGCGGCCTCGGCTCGATCCAGTCGGGATCGCTCGAGTCGTCGAACGTGGACCTGACCCAGGAGTTCTCGAATCTCATCACGATGCAGCGCAGCTTCCAGGCCGGCGCCCGTCTGATCACGGTGTCCGACACGGTCCTCGACGACGTCGTCAACCTGAAGCGCAGCTAGGGACTAGCAGGCTAGGCCCGGCTCAAACCCGGGTCCATCGCCACCGAAACCACAAACGACCATGGCAGCGAAACCCGATCCGAAGGAACCCAAGGAGGCCCCGGCCCCCAATGATAAGTCCGCGGCGCCTGCAGAGGCGCCTGCCGCCGGAGCCCCTTCCAAGGGCTCGGCGATCAAGGCCTGGCTGCCCGCCATCGCCGCCGTGGTCCTTGCGCCGGCGGCGAGCTTTGCAGTCTCCCAGTTTGTGCTCCTCCCGAGGATGCAGCAGAAGCTTGCGGCGCCTGCCGCCGAGCACGGCGCAGCCGATGCCCCCGCTCCGGCCGCGGCCGAGGAGAGCCCGAAGAAGGACTCCAAGGAGGAGAAGGGTGGGGCTGCCTCCTCTGGTAACTACGAGTTTAGCAACATCGTCGTCAACCTGGCGGGGACCATGGGCACGCGCTACCTGAAGACGAGCTTTGTGGTCACGCCGACGGAGAAGAACGCCAACATCAAGGCGACCTTTGAAGGGCAGAAGGCCAAGCTGACCGACATCACGCTCAACGTGCTGTCCTCCCTCTCCCTGGCCGACCTTGAGGAGCCGGGGGCAAAGAACGTCCTGCGTGAAAAGCTCGTCGCCGCGTACAACCAAGCCTTGGACAAGCGGGTCGTCGATCAGGTCTATTTTTCGGACTTTGTGATCCAGTAGCCCGCTACCGCTCAAAATGGCCGACGACACAGACAAGTCCGCTTCCGACTATCTCGACCAGTCCGAGATCGACAGGCTGCTCGCGCAGAGCGTCGAGCAGTCGGCGCCGAAGTCGGTTCTCATCCATGCCAATGGGCAGCGTGGGGACGCGAGTGCGGCCGCGAAGGTCGAGTCCTACGACTTCCGAAACCCCGTGTTTCTTTCGGAGGTGGAGTTGAGGCGGCTCCGTCTGCTTCACGAGGACTACATCCGCTACCTGAGCGCCAGGCTCTCGCTGTTCCTGCGTATGGAATTCAGCCTGAAGATGGCGAAGCTGACGACCGTCACGTACTCGAAGTTCACGGAATCCCTTCCAAGCCCAACCCACATTTGCCTCTTCAAGGCAGACCCCCTGGTGGGAGTCGGTGTGCTGGATATCAATCCTCGCCTGGCGCTGACGATCGCGGACCGACTGCTTGGCGGGCACGGACATTCCGTAAAGGCCGAGCGTTATCTGACAGAGATAGAAATGGCGCTGCTGGAGGATGTTATAATGATCGTCCTCGAGGAGTGGTGCGGACAGTGGAAGGCCGAACAGGACCTTCACCCTCAGATTATCGGGCACGAGAACAACGGCCGGTTCCTGCAGACCTCCCCGAAGGACGCGATCATGCTGGCCCTGGCCCTTGAGGTTAACTTTTGCGACTGCTCCGAGCAGATGCAGATCGGCGTGCCGTACTACACAATCGAGCCCCTCATCAAGAAGATGCAGGCTCGCTGGCACAAGGACACGTCGATCTCCAGCACGACCAAGCAGGCGAACTGGCAGAAGGCATACGACCACATCAAGATGCCCGTTCGCGCCCAGTGGGATGCGCTCAATCTCTCCTTGAGGGAGGTAAACAGCCTGCGCGTCGGCGACGTCGTCGAGCTTCCCGCCTCGCTGATGCAGGACACCAACATCCTGCTGAACGGGAGCCACAAGTTCTCGGGCACCGTCGGTCTAGATACCGACAGGGTCGCCGTTCAGATTAACCGAAAGATTCCCGCCACCAACGAGGAATCCAAACACCGCCCATTATGATTGAAGAAAAAACACTGGATATCGTCCTCGACGTGAAGGTGAAGGTCACGGTCCAACTCGGCTCGTGCCTTCTCCCGATGCGCGACGTCCTTGAACTCGCCCCCGGGTCCATCGTGCAGCTCAACCAGCACGCCAGCGACCCCGTCGGACTCTACGTCAACGACAAACTCGTCGCCTACGGCGAGGTGGTGGTGGTCGAGGACAACTTCGGGATCAAGATCACCGAACTGGTCGGCAGCACGAAGACATGAGGCGGTTTGCCCTCCTCGCCGGCCTCGTGCTTGCCTCGCCGCTCTGCCTACGCGCGGAGGACGGCGTGATTTACCCGCGGGCCGCGGCTCCCTCCGGCTTGACCACCGAGAAGCCGTCAACGGGGGCTAGCCCTTTCCTGGTCGTCACCGCGCTGGTCGCGGCGGGCGCCGGGGCCTGGCTGCTTTGGCGCCAGAAGCGCTCCCCTGCGGGATTCTCCGGAGGACAGACAAGGAAGCTCGCAGTTTCGGAGTCCCGTTCGCTGGGAAACCGCCAATTTCTGGTCGTGGCCGACTACGACGGTAAGAAGTTCCTCCTTGGGGTTTGCCCGGGGCGAATCGACATGCTTTCGCCGCTCGGCGACGAGACAAAGCGGATCCCATGAGGAGGGTTCGCAGAATTCTCCTTCTGGGCGTTCTGGCCGCGGGAGCCCTGGCCGTGCAGGCGCCGGCGCAGTCCGCCAACGAATCCGCCCCGCAGTCCGCCGTGACCGCCGCTGGCGTCCTCCCGGTTGGTCAAGCCGCTCCCGCTCAAAAGTCCGCCGAGCCGATGCGCCTTTCGATCAATCTGGAGGGGGCGGAGAAGCCCGCCCAGATGAGCGTCGCCGTTCAGATCGTCATCTTGATGACGCTCCTGTCCGTGGCGCCTTCGCTCGTGCTCCTGATGACGAGCTTCACGCGGATTGTCATCGTGCTCGGGTTTGTCCGCACGGCACTCGGGGTGCCCAGTGCGCCTTCGAACCAGATCATCATCGGCCTGTCGCTGTTCCTCACGTTCTTCATCATGGGCCCCACCTTTGACCGGGTTAACAAGGACGCGCTCCAGCCCTACTTGGCCGGCAAGGCGACCTCCTCGGAGGCGATGGACAAGGCGACAGTCCCAATGAAGGAGTTCATGCTCAAGCAGACCCGAACCCGCGACCTGGAGTATTTTCTCGAGCTTGGAGGCTACGGCCCCACCGCGGTCAAGGACCTGCCGATTAGGGTCGTGATCCCCGCCTTTGTCATCAGCGAGCTTCAGACCGCCTTCCAGATGGGCTTCCTGCTCTTCCTCCCGTTTCTGATCATCGACTTCCTAGTGTCGTCAGTGCTCATGGCACTCGGCATGATGATGATGCCCCCCAACGTCGTTTCCCTTCCCTTCAAGCTCCTCCTATTCGTCCTCGTCGACGGGTGGCACCTGATCGTCAAGTCGTTGGTGCAGAGCTTCCTAAACTGATCACTCGATGAACCCCGAACTCGCAGTCGACCTGTTCAAGACCACGATCCTTTTTGCGCTCTACATCGTTGCGCCCTTCCTCCTGACCATGCTGGTCGTCGGCCTCCTCACCAGCCTCTTCCAGGCCGTCACGTCGGTTCAGGAGCAGACGGTCACGTTTGCGCCAAAACTGGTCGCCTTGTCGGCCCTTGCGCTGCTTCTCGCGCCCTGGCTTCTCCGTTCGCTCTCCGAGTACACGGTGACGATCTTCGCCCGCATGGCGACGCTCGCCCACTAGGCAGCGGCAGAGGAGGCCCTCCATGACGGTAGGATATCTCCTGACCTGGATGATGGTCTTCCTGCGCGGCATTGGCGTGGTGATCCAGCTGCCGATGATGGCCAACCTCGCCCCTCCGGCGCTTATGCGCGTGGCGTTTGCCGCGTGCATCGCGACGCTCCTTGCTGGTCTTGTTCCCCAAGCCAGGATGCCCCTGGATGTCTGGGCATTGGCCTTTGCGGCGGGAGGCGAGGTCCTCCTCGGCCTGGCCCTGGGATTCATTGTGCGCATGGCGTTTGCGTCGGTCGAGATGGCGGGCAGGATGATATCGTCGGAGATCGGCATCGCCGCGACTCCTGGCCTCGGGGCTCCGGAGATGGGATCCGAGTCGGTCGCCGCCTTTCTGTCAGCGCTGGCCGTTGTCCTCTTCTTCCTGCTGGGCGGGCACCTGGCGGTCATCGGTGCCTTCAGCCGGAGCTTTGCCTTCGCTCCTCCTGGCGCTCCCGCCCTCAATGCCGGCGCGGGGGAGCAGGTCATCGCGGCGACCTCGCACATGATAGAGCTCGGCCTCCGGATCGCCGCCCCCTTCATCGCGCTCAATTTCCTCGTTACGCTTGCGTTCTCAGCCCTCGGCCGGGCGGTGCCTAGGATGAATGTCTTCGTCCTAAGCTTTCCGATGCGGACCATCATGGGAATGAGTCTCCTCGCGAGCGCCGGCACGCTGTTGGCCCGCTACCTGATCTCGGAGTTCGCCCTCCTTCCTGAGCAGATGCTGCGCATCTTGCCGTTGCGCTAGCCGGGAACCGGAAGGGCAGAGGGCAGGGGGAACCCCCTTGCCAAGCCTCCCAACCGCGGAAAATGGGCTCCACAAAGGGACCTTTCGGGGCCGTTCGGGCCGGAAATGGGTTCCACGGGGCCCGAATCGACCCTGGCGCGAGCCGATGAGCTGACCGCTCAAGCTGTTGGGCAAAAATTGCCCCAAGAAACACCCTTTCAATCGGCATCCGATGTAAGGGGTGCCGTGCAGAATTCATAAAGGTTTAAAGCGCCGACAGGCAACGATTAACAACTCATCACTGAGCCTTGGCATCTGCGTTGCTATTTGCTGGCACGCAATGGCTGAACAAGACAACGACCAAAAGACAGAGCTCCCGACGGAGCGTCGGCTGACCGACGCCGCCGAGCGTGGGCAGTTCGCGAAGAGCCCCGAGCTCAACGTCGTCTTTGCGATGGCCGCGGCGGTGGGTGTCCTGGCGTTCACGGCGAGCACGACCGCCGACAGCCTCGCGGAGTATGCCGTTTCGATCTTCAGCGGATTCGCCACCTCGCATGTCGACAGCGACTCCGTCACGGCGCAGCTGACGCAGATCATCATGGTCCTCGCGAAGGCGCTCGCGCCGGTCCTGATCGCTTGCGCCGGAGCGGCGCTCATCTCGAACGGATTCCAGAGCGGATTCCAGCTCTCCCCAAAGGCGATCATGTTCAACTGGGAGGTCCTCAATCCCATGAGCGGCTTCGGGAGGATCTTCTCGAAGAGCACCCTGGTCCGCACGGGCATCGATATCTTGAAGCTGGTCGCCATCGGGATGGCGCTTTACGCCGGGGCCCAGACGTTCTTCCAGGATCCCCTGTTCACGGCCCCAGTGGAGGCCGCCTACCTTGGCCGGTTCCTCTACCAGGCCTCGGTCGCGTTCCTGAGCCGGCTGCTCTTCTCCCTAGCGGTCGTCGCCGCGATCAGCTACGCGTGGGAAAAGTTCAAGACCTCCAAGGAGCTGATGATGACCAAGGAGGAGGTCAAGGACGACAGGCGGAGCACGGAGGGCAACCAGCTGATGAAGGGCGCGATGCGCCGCATGGCCCGCAGGCTCATGCAGAAGCAGATGCTTTCCGCGGTCCCGACCGCCGACGTCGTCGTCACCAACCCGACCCATTTCGCCGTCGCCCTCAAGTACGAGCGCGGCAAGGACAAGGCTCCCGTGGTGCTCGCCAAGGGCGATAACCGCTTTGCGCAGAGGATCAAGGCCCTCGCGGCCGAGAACGGGGTCCCGGTCGTCGAGAACAAGCCGGTCGCCCGGGTTCTGTTTGCCATGGGCAAGGTCGGCGAGGTCATTCCGCCGGAGCTCTACCAGGCCGTCGCCGAGATCCTGGCCGTGGTCTACCGCACCCACCGCTACTACTTCCACGAACTGAAGGCCCGCCGCCTGGAGGGTTCCGTCTAAGCCATGCCTGTCAGCAGCAACAGCTTCGTCACTCGGATCCTCGCTCGGGCGGACGTCCTATTCACCTTCGCCCTGTTCGGGACGGTGCTCCTGCTCGTGCTGCCGGTGCCCCCTGCGCTAATCGACGTCTTTCTGGCGCTCAACATCGGGGTCTCCCTCCTGGTGCTGCTCGCTATCGTCTATGTGAAGGATCCGCCGGAATTCTCGGGCTTCCCGACGATGCTCCTGGCGCTGACGCTCTTCCGGCTCGCCCTCAACATCAGCTCGACCCGCCAGATTTTGGTACACGGCTTCGCCGGCCACATCATCGACGCGTTCGGCCACTTCGTTATCCAGGGCAACTACATCGTAGGCGCCGTGGTGTTCCTGATCCTCGTCGTGATCAACTTCGTGGTCATCACGAAGGGTGCGGGGCGCATCGCCGAGGTGAGCGCCCGTTTCACACTGGACGCCCTGCCCGGTAAGCAGATGGCGATCGATGCGGAGCTAAACGCGGGCATCATCGACGAGGCCACGGCCACCGCCCGCAGGGTTAAGATGCAGAAGGCCGCCGACTTTTACGGTGCGATGGACGGCGCCTCCAAGTTCGTGCGCGGCGACGCAATTGCCGGCATCCTCATCACGCTGGTGAACGTCATTGGTGGGTTTGCCATCGGGGTGTTCCAGATGGGCATGTCGCTCGGCGAGTCTCTCCAGAAGTTCACGCTCCTTTCGATCGGTGACGGCCTGGTCTCCCAGATCCCGGCCCTGATCATCTCGATCGGCGCGGGCCTCCTGGTGACGCGCGCCGCCGACAACAACAATCTCGGCACACAGATCACGGGCCAGCTGATCCGATACCCGAGGGCGATCGGGATCGCAGCGGCCTGCATGGCGATCTTCGGGCTGATGCCGGGAATGCCCATGCTTCCCTTCTTCGGCTTTGCGGCCATGGCGGGCTTCGTCGCCAGGACGCTCAAGGGTGTTGACGATGAGAAGATGCCGCTGGACGCCTCGGGCAAGCCCGCGGGCGGCCGCGGGAGGGCGGGAGCCAAGGGCAAGCAGGGCGAACAAGCTGGCGCGCCGGCCACCGTGTCATCTGGCGAAGGCGACGTCCGCAAGATGATCGACGTGGACGCTTTCGCGATCGAGATCGGCTATGGCCTGCTCCCGCTCGCAGATGCGAAGGTGGGAGGCGACCTGCTCGCTCGCGTGACCGGAGTCCGCAAGACGCTGGCGCGCGAAAAGGGGATCATCGTTCCTCCGATCTCGGTGCGCGACAACCTGGAGCTGGAGGCCAACGACTACCGCTTCCTCCTGCGAGGCAGGCTGATCGCAAAGGGATCTCTCATGCCTGGCCGATTCCTGGCCATGAACGTGGCGGGAAGCAACATACGCTTGAGGGGCGTCCCCACCCAGGAGCCGGTCTTCAAGCTGGAGGCCACCTGGATCGACGAGGCCGAGAAGAAGACGGCCGAGCTCAACAATTTCACGGTGGTGGACCCGTCCTCGGTGCTCGTGACCCACCTCTCCGAGGCCCTGAAGACGAATGCCCATTTCCTGCTCGGCCGCCAGGACGTGCAGGTGCTGATCGACCACATCAAGGGCTCTCACGCAACGCTCGTTGCAGAGCTTCTTCCCGATCTTGTGAACATAGGTATCATCCAGCGCGTCCTCCAGAACCTCCTGCGGGAGAACATCGCGATCGTGAACCTGCCGCTCATCCTGGAGGGCATCGCGGACTTCGCATCGCTGTCGAAGAACCCAGACGATCTGAGCGAGCTCGTTCGCAGGCGTCTCGGCCTCTACTTTGTCCCGGAGCTCGAAATCCGCCCCGGCGTCCTGAAGGCGGTCACGCTCGATCCCCGCCTGGAACTCGCCCTCACGGCGAAGGTGCACCGGACGCCCACCGAGGTCGGCCTCTCACTGGATCCGACGACGGGCAGGCACCTGCTGGACGAGCTCAACCGGCGGATGGCGGAACTGGCGACCCAGGGTTCGCCGAACGTGATCGTTGTCTCGACGGAGATGCGCCTGCCGCTGAAGCGCTTCCTCGAGCCTTCGTTCCCGCGCCTGACGGTCCTCTCCTTCCAGGAGCTGCCGTCCGCGACGGAAATCGAGAACGCCGGCATCGTCCCGGCACCCGCAAACTTTGCACGCTCCGAAATCAAGGCCGCTGCCTAATCCCCTTACATGAATTCAGACTTAAATGCCGCCTCCGGCACATGCTTCAAGTTCACAGTGGACTCCGCCGAACAGGCGGCACGCGTGATCCGCGAGCGTCTTGGAGAAAACGCGCGTGTCCTCTCGGTCCGCAACAGCTCCTCGGGCGGGCTCCTCGGCTTCTTCTCGGCCCCGAAGCTTGAAGTGATCGCCCAGCTGGTGGCCCCGAAGGCCGCCCCGGTGCCGGAAACCGAGCAATCGGCCGAGGCCCCGGCCCGGCTCTCCTCCCCGCGGTTTGGTCAGCGCACGATCTCGCGCGAGGCCAAGACCCTCACCGAGCTCCTCCGCAGATCGGGCTTTTCAGAAAAGCTCCTGCTCCGGCTCTTCGAATCGCCGGCCTGGCTCTCGCTCAACGAGATGCCGCTCCACCGCGCATTGATCGAGACGGGCAGGCATCTCTGCGAACTGCGCGGCGGCCGCTTTGACAGGTCTCGCCTCACGCGCGCGGCCTTCCTCGGGACCCCGGGTGTCGGCCGCACGACAGCGCTTTGCAAGTGGCTCGCGGCCGAGGTCTTCCGGCACGGACGGTCCGGACATGTGGTCACGGCGGAATTTGACAGGCCGAATCCTGCGGGCCCCCTACCGGTGTTCTGTGAAGCGATCGGGGTGCCCCTCGCTCACTACCCGGCTTCGACCCGCCCCGCCACCCCCGCAGGCTTCGTGTATTTCGATCTCCCGGGTATGTCGCTTAGGCATCCCTCCGACAACGTTGCGCTGGCCAGCTTCCTGGAGCACGAGCAGATCAAACAGCGCGTCCTCGTGCTGAACGCCGCCTACGAGTCGAGCGCTCTCCGGACGGCCTACGCCGCCGGCCGCGACCTCGGCGCGACCCACGTCGTCTTCACCCACGTCGACGAGGTATCCCAATGGGGCAAGCTCTGGGACTACCTTCTTGAGGGTGAGCTTGAGCCCCTCTTCCTGGCGACCGGACCCTCCCTGACGGGTGACTGCGAGGAGGACGCGCTCGACGCGATCGTCCGGCGTACGCTCCCGGTCGCTGAGCCGGACGAATCCTACGAGTCGGATGAGTCAGACGACTCGGCGGTTTCAACCTTCCACACTGCGGCCTGAACATGCGCTTCATCTTTCTCATGGGCGGAATGACAGGATTCGTGCTCGCCGGCGGCAGCAGCTGGTGGGCCGACTGCGGAGCCGGCCGTATCTTCTTCGACGCCGCATGCGGCTGTCTGGTGGGAGCGCTCCTATTCCGGTGGCTCTGGACCGTGGTGGTCCGGGGATTCAGGGAGACCCTTGCCGCAAAGCAACAGGCCGCCTCCGCGGCCGACGCAAAAGCTAAGACCTAATTTGGAACCAATGATATTATGAATAACGCCGCAGCTACACTTCCCGGCACGGAAGCCAAACCCGCAAGCGCCGTCTGGCGCGCCTATGCCGGGGTCACCTCGGGCGCAGTCGATGAAAAGGAATTGATCGAGCGCTTCCTCCCGCTTGTCCGAAACGTCGTGGACAGGATCAAGCTCACGCTCCCGCCGCACATTGACGCGGACGACCTCTACAGCGTGGGGGTCACCGGGCTGATCGCGGCCGTGCGCAAGTACGATCCCGAGCAGGGCAACACCTTTGCCAGCTACGCCTCCATGCGCATCCGCGGAGCCATCCTTGATGAGCTCCGCCGGATGGACTGGTGCCCGCGCCGCACCCGCGCCCGCGCCCGCAAGCTCAAGGAGTCGATCAACGCTTTGGAACAGAAGCTCGGCAGGGCCGCCACCGAGGACGAGATCTGCCAGGAGCTGGAATTGACCCACAAGGAATACGCCAAGTGGCTGGAGGAGGTCCGTCCGGTAACTTTTGTCTCACTTGACCACCAAACCGAGGGCGAGGAGTCCGATGGCGCTTCACTTCACGAATTGCTGGCCGATAAGAATGACAAGACGGGGAGCGAAAACCTGGAGAAAGAGGAATTACTACAACTTCTCACTCAACGAATGGCGGATCTACCCGAAATACCACGTAAGATATTAGCGATGTACTACTTCGAAAACATGCGTTTGGCAGAGATAGCCGAGGTCTTCGACCTGACGGAATCTCGCATCTGCCAGATTCACTCGCAGACCATTCTTGGTCTGCGGGCCTTCCTCGGCCGGGCTCGCAACCGCTGAGAGGCAGCACCGTGCCGACGCATGCTTGTAATCATTGGAGCCGTCATAGTTTTAGCTTCCACGCTGGGAGGCTTCATGCTGGCGGGTGGAAAGCCCCTTGTCCTTCTGCATGTGTCGGAATTCGTTGTGATCGGGGGAGTTGCGGCGGGAGTGCTGATCATCGCCAGTCCGGGCCACGTCCTTAAGGAGATCGTCCACAAGGTTAAGGACTCGATCAGCGCCAAGTCGGCGGGCAAGGATGAGTTCTTCGAGCTGCTGAAGCTGCTCTACGAGCTCTTCATGATGGGCCGTAGGAACGGACTCATCGCCCTGGAGGAGCACGTCATGGACCCCCAGAACAGCGCGCTTTTCAAGCGGTACCCGTCGGTTCTAAACCACCACGAGCGATTGCAGTTCCTGTGCAATGGCCTGAAGCCCGTCATCGACGGGAAGATCAAGCCGGATCAGCTCGAAGACCTGATGTCGGCTGAGCTCCAGGCGAAGATACAGGAGGCCGAGCACCCGATCCACATCCTGCATCTCGTTGGCGATTCACTGCCGGGAATTGGAATCGTCGCGGCCGTTCTGGGCATCATCAACACGATGTCCGCCATCGCCGACGGCCCCGAGGTCGTTGGTGAGCGCGTGGCCGCCGCCCTTACCGGCACGCTCCTTGGCATCTTCCTTGCCTACGGGTTTGTGAACCCGATGGCCAACCGCATCCAGTTCAACAACGCCTCCGATCACCTCTGCCTGAAATGCATCATGCAGGCGGTCGCCGGATTCGCCAAGGGACTCGCCCCGCTCACCGCGGTCGAGATCGCCCGCCGCTCGCTCGACAGCTCCGTTCAGCCCGGGGCTGAGCAGCTCGAGACCGCGGTCAAGCAACTCGGCAAATAGAGGAGACCTTCACCATGGCAGGCGGAGCATGGAAAGTGGCATACGCGGACTTCGTCACGGCAATGATGGCGCTCTTCATGGTGCTTTGGATCTCTGCCCAGGACAAAAAGATCCTGATCGCGACCTCGCACTACTTCCAGAGCCCCTTTTCTTCTCCGCTCACGGACCATTCGGGCATCATGCCCTTCAACAAGGAGAGCAACAACTCGTCGGCCCCCAACTCGGAGGACGCGGCGGGAAAGGAAAAGCCGAGTGACAAGGACAAGCAGATCGAGCTGAGCTTCCTGAACTCCGTGGCGGCCGACTTCTACAAGCTCCTTCACCTCGACCAAAATCAGGACGAGAAGCCGCTCGACATCCAGGTCACCTCGGACGGCCTCAGGGTGACGCTGTTCGACCGTTCGAAGCATCCGCTCTTTTCCGGCGACACCGCCAACTTCAGCGATTCCGGCCAGCACCTGATTCAGAGCCTTGCCTGGCTGATAGAGCGCAACCACTTCCGGGTTACCATTGACGGGCATACCCGATCCTCTTTCGTCCCCAAGACCGAGAACTACGGCGCCTGGGAGCTGTCCTCGGACCGCGCCAACGCGGCGAGGAGGGTCCTTGTCCACTACGCCGTCGACTCGGGTCAGATTGAGAGGGTGACCGGATACGCCGACACCCGGCCCCTTCCCGGGGAAAAGCCCGATTCTGATGCCAACCAGCGCATTACGCTTAGCCTTTCCTTTGGTCCGAAACCGGGCGAGGATAAGAAGAACCAGGCTGCGCCGGCCCCCATCGCCGGAGCCCCGGTCTCCAGCCGAATAGCCGCGCCGCAACTCCCCCATTGAAATCGTTCCTACAGGGCCGAAAGGCCATCGAATCCAAGGGGCTGCGCGCCCCGCACGACCACCGGGTCCCCCTCCAAGTGACCGGAGTCGTTAAGCCTGCGCCGACCGGACCCAACGTCGAGGTCGTGAAGCAAGGCGACAAGGTTGTTCGTCTCGTGATCAAGTGCTCGTGCGGCGAGCTGATCGAGATCGAATGCCTTTACGCCCCGGGAAGCTAGTTTTCGGCTCCGGGCGCCCCAATCGGGGCCGGGAAGGGTAAAAAACTGATTCAAGCGGTTTACAGGGAGATGGTTGCCGCTTGCGCATGGCCCGTCTCTGGGGCTGAGCATGCCGAAGGGACGGGGCCTTCCCTCAATGCCGGCAAGAATTGCCCGCAGGGATGGTCGGCTCGACGACCCGGTCAATGGGTCAATTCATAAACTATTTTAACCAATTGACCGACAAATGGTAACAGGGGTGCCAAAGGCCCTTGGCATCGCCGTTGCTAGACGTGGGCCAGATGAATATCGGGCTTTACCAAAGTGCTGCTTCGCTCTCCGCCTTGGAGCGCTGGCAGGACGCCGTTGCGCAGAACATCACGTCTGCGCAGACGACCGGCTTCCGCAAGCGCACGGTGGAGTTCTCGGGCGAGAACGCCGGAAAATGGAACCTGAGCGCCCCGGGCAAGAGCGGACCCGCCGACGAGCAGCCGGCCGTCTTCACGCACACGACCAGCGGTATAAATTTCGTATCGGGTGAGACCCAGCCGACTGGGCGGGACCTCGACGTGGCTATACAGGGCCCGGGTTTCTTCCAGGTCCAGGCGCCCGACGGCAGCAAGGCCTACACCCGCAGCGGCGAATTCAGGATCCGGTCGGACCGGACCCTGGTCACGGCGGGCGATTGCACGGTCCTTACCGACAGCGGCTCGCCGATCACGCTGCTTCCCGGCGGCGGAAGCATAAATATTAGCTCCGATGGTACGATCACGCAGGGATCGACCACGCTCGGGCGGCTTTCGGTTCAGCAGGCCGCCAACCCTTCGGCCCTGATTCCCGCCGCCGGGGGCATGTTTGTGGCGGGCGACGGAGCCGGCATGAGCCCTGTGGCGAAGCCCGACCTGATGCAGAGTTACCTTGAACAGAGCAACGTCCAGCCTCTCAGGGAGATGGTGGACCTCGTCCTCATCTCGCGGGCCTACGAGGCCAACCAGAAGGTGATAACCAGCACCGACGACCAGATGCAGAAGACGCTCGATGCGCTCGGCTGAGCCGCCGCCCATGAATTCCCCAGAGACTAGAAAAACGCATTCACGACAGATCGGCCGAGCCTGGATTGGGGCCAGGCCGGCCCTTGTCGCCACCAAAAGGAACGCACCATGAACCTATCGCTATATTCCGCTGCAACCGGCATGGATGCGCAGCAGCTCAACCTGAACACGATCGCCAACAACCTGGCGAACGTGAACACACCCGGATTCAAGAAGAGCAAGATCGAGTTCCAGGACCTGCTCTACCAGAGGCCCCGTGCAGCCGGTTCCGACGGTGGCGGCGGAAACCTGGTCCCGACCGGCGTGGAGGTCGGAAACGGCACTCGCATCGCCTCGACTTCCAAGATGTTCACCCAGGGGCAGCTGACGAGCACCGGTCAGCAGTTCGACGTCGCGATCCAAGGCGACGGATTCTTCGAAATTCAGAAGCCCGACGGCACGCTCGCGTACACCCGCGACGGCTCCTTCCAGCTCAACGCCCAGGGACAGGTCGTGACCTCCGACGGCATGCCCGTGCTCAGCGGGTTCCAGAATGTTCCCGCTGGCGGCACCGTCAGCATTGCCCAGAACGGGCAGGTTAGCGTCCAGACGTCCAGCGGCACCCAGACCTACCGCCTGACCCTCACCCGCTTCGCAAACCCGTCGGGGCTCCAGAGCCTCGGCGGCAACCTCTATGCCGAGACCACGGCGAGCGGCACCCCCGAGACGGGCAACCCGAGCGAGCTGGGCTTCGGAAGCACGATGCAGGGCTACACGGAGAACTCGAACGTCAACATCGTCGAGGAGATGGTCAACCTGATCACGGCCCAGCGCGCGTACGAGATCAACTCGAAGTCGGTCCAGACATCCGACGAGATGCTCCAGGACGTGGCCA
Source organism: uncultured Opitutaceae bacterium (assembly GCA_903887455.1). GTDB lineage: Bacteria > Verrucomicrobiota > Verrucomicrobiia > Opitutales > Opitutaceae > Palsa-1447. The sequence goes on from CAISPT010000216.1 coordinate 17,463, forward strand.
ACATGAAGAAGTAGCATGAGGAACCTCGCCCAGCTCCCCATCCGATTTGCGGGTGCCCTAGCCCTGGCGCTCGCCTCACCGCTCACGCGCGCGGCCACGGCCGACACCGCGCCTTTGGCCGACGCCATGCCGCTGTCCCAGGAGACCGTTTCGTCGGCCATGGCCGCGAGCATCGCCGAGCATTACAGCCTCGAGGGCGATGTGCGTGTCGAGTTCCTGCGCGCGTGGACAGCCCCCGACAAGGTGGCGCGGAAGTGGGCGTTCGAGGTCTCGGACCTGCCCATGATGCCCTCCTCATCGATGTTGGTCCACCTGAAGGTGCTCGCCGACGGCGCCGTCGCCTCTGAAGGCCCGGTCACCGTCCGGGTCGAACTCATGCGCGACGTTTGGGTGGTTCGGCAGCCCCTCACCTCGGGAGCCCCCTTTGAGAAGACTGAGCTTGATGTCCGTCGCGTCGACGGTCTGAAGGAGCGCGACGCGGTCCCGGCAAGCGTCGGCGACAATTCCTACGTCTACACGCGCGCGGTTCAGGCCGGACACTACCTGACCTGGCACGACCTCGGCCGCAGGCCCCTTGTTCGAAAGGGAGACCTGGTCGATGTCACCGCGAGCGAGGGCGCGCTCAGCATCAGCATGAAGGCCCTCGCCATGCAGAGCGGCGCGCAGGGCGACGCCGTCACAATCCGCAACATCGAGTCCCACAAGGATTTCACAGCCATCGTCGTCGATGAAAACCATGTACAAATCCACTTCTAACCGAGTCCTCATTTCGTTGGCCGCCACGCTCGTGGCCTCCGGTGCGGCCCGTGCCGGCTCCATCTGGCCGGTGAACGGCAGCGGCGAGCACGGGATCTACGCCGACCGCAAGGCCTCCAGGACGGGCGACATTCTTACGATCGTGGTCAATGAGACCGTCGCCGCGACCAACAGCCAGAGCACGAAGACGAGCCGCGACTCCTCGATCAGCGACGCCGTCTCGAGCTTCCTCTATCCTACGACCCTGGCCCACAAGGGTAACCTTCCCGCAGTCTCGATCGCGGGCAAGGCGGCCTACGACGGGGCGGGGGACATCAGCAACAACCAGAGCCTGGCGAGCCGGGCGGCGGTGCTGGTGACAGACGTCCTTCCCAACGGAAACCTTGTGATCGAGGGCATGAGGGTGGTGACCTTCTCGGGAGAGACCCAGTACGTTGTGCTGCACGGGATCGTTCGTTCCGACGACATCGCAAGCGACAACACGGTCCAGTCCACCAACGTCGCCGAGGCGCACGTCGAGTTTGTCGCCGAGGGCACGCTCACCGACTCACAGAAGCGGGGCTGGATGGCCAAGCTCTACGAGATGTTCAGGCCCTTCTAAGGAATATCATGCCACGGATGTCGCCGAGATTTCTCTCACCGCTGCTAGCCGGCCTTCTTGCGCTGGCACCCGCCTTGCATGCCGCGAGGGTGAAGGACCTTACCATGGTCGAGGGTGGGCGGGACAACCAGCTTGTGGGCTACGGCATCGTCGTGGGTCTGGCCGGCGAGGGCGACAGCAACTCCGGCTCCACCCTCCACACGATTGCCAACATCCTCCAGCGCTACGGCATCACCGTCGCTCAGCAGGACATCAAGTCCAAGAACGTCGCTGCAGTGATGATCACCTCCGACATCGGTGCGTTCCTGAAACCGGGTGTTCGGATCGATGCCACGGTTTCCTCAATGGGCGACGCCAAGACCCTCCAAGGGGGCGTCCTCCTGCAGACGCCGCTCCTCGGTGGTGATGGCCGAGTCTATGCCGTGGCCCAGGGCCCCATCGCGATAGGTGGCTTCCTTGGGGGCTCCGGCGGCGCCGGAGGATCCACGGTCCAGAAGAACCATCCCACGGTGGGCACCATCAGCAACGGCGCCATCGTCGAGCGGGAGATACCCACGCAGTTTGTCCACGACTCGACCCTGAGGCTGCTTCTGCACAACCCCGACTTCACCTCCGCGTCGCGGATGGCCGAGGCCATCAACACCCGCTGGCCCGCGCTTGCGGAGGCTGTCGATGCGGCAACCGTCCAGGTCCATCTTCCCCAGGTCTACCGCGGGCGCGACGTCGATTTCCTTGCGGACCTCGGAACAATCGAGGTCGACCCGGACACGCTCGCCAGGGTCGTGATCAATGAGCGGACGGGCACGATCGTTGCAACCTCCACGGTTCGGATCTCCCACGTGGCAATCGCCCACGGCTCGCTCACGATAACGATCACGCAGAACCTGGGCGTGAGCCAGCCCAACGCCTTCTCGAGCTCGGGGACGACGACCACGGTGCCCAGCACCCAGACCAACGTGAACGAGGTCAAAGGGGGCTTCATCATGCTCAACGAGACCCCGTCAGTGGAACGCCTTGCCGCTGCCCTGAACGCCTTCGGGGTGTCGACTCGCGACATGATGGCCATCTTCCAGTCGCTTAAGCGGGCGGGTGCGCTCCAGGCGGAGCTGATCATCAACTGACGATGTCGATCTCACCCATATCCTCCCAGACGAACATCGCCGCGGCGATGCCAGGGATCGTGAGCCAGCCCAACAGGCTCTCCAAGCTTCCTCAGGACCAGCAGGTTAAGGCGGTCTCGAGCCAGTTCGAGGCCATCATGCTTCGCCAGTTCCTCCAGGATAGCGTGAGCAAGATCATGGGGGGAGACGAAGGCGGTCCGAGCGGAAGCGTCTACGGGTACCTGATGACCGACACGCTCGCGTCCAAGCTCAGCCAGGCAGGCGGCCTTGGGCTTTCCAAGATCCTGCAGCAACAACTAACACCGCATTCCCACGCCGCGGCCGTCGCGGCCGTGCGGAGCACAAAGCCGTGAACAACACCTGGAGCGACATAGCCGACTGCCTACGCCACGAGATCGCGGAATACGGCGCCCTTTACGGCTTCTACGAAGAGCAGCAGACGAGGCTCTTCAAGCACGACGCCGAAGCGGTGCTCCGTCTTAGCGGCGACATCGAGGTTCAGGTCCGAGTCCTCCACGACTGCAGGCGCGAGCGTGAAACCGCCGTGTCGGGATTCGCGAACGCCCACGGCCAGCCGACGGGAGCGACGATCCGATCGCTGCTTCCCCTGGTGCCGGCCGACGCCCGCCCGCTCCTGGAGGCGCTTGTCAACGAGATCAACGTCCTCATTCACCGCCTTCGCCGGATCTCCCGGCACAACCACATGCTGCTTGCTCGCAAGGTCGAGCTGCAGCAGCAGATGCTCCGGCAGATGCTCCCCGGGACCTTCTCCCAGACCTACTCGCCGAAGGGCCGCCTCTCGATGACGGTGTCCAGCCCCATGGCGGCGCTCAGGACCACCGGCTGACCGGAAATCCCAGACCTAATCATGTCCGGATTGTTCTCATCTCTCGACGCCGCGGTCCACGCTCTAAATTCCCAGAGCTATGCCATGTCCATTGCCGGCAAGAACGTGGCGAACATCAACAATTCAAGCTACGCGGAGGAGTCCGCGGTCCTGGGGACCGAGGGTGGGGGAGCGCCCGGCGTTGCCGTCCAGGGAGTCA
>CAISPT010000217.1 GCA_903887455.1 uncultured Opitutaceae bacterium
ACGATTCCAACCGTGAAGCATGCCGTCTTGTCCATAGATTCGTCTTGGGAGTTGTTCAACAAAACCCGTTCTGCGCTTGGCATCAAGCACGCAGACCGGGTTCTTGTGGTGCGAATCGGCGCGTCGACGCTTCAATTTTTCGAGAATGGAAAGATTGTAAAATCCTACGCTGTATCGACTTCCATCCGCCCGCCCTCGAATGTCGCCAATTCCATGGGAACCCCGCGCGGCTTCCACGAGATCGCCGAGCGAATCGGCGCCGGCCAGCCGCCGGGAATGGTGTTCAAGGGCCGGGTCCCGACAGGACGCCATTTCCTGGAGTTCGCCGAGGACCATCCCGAGGCCGGTAACCTGATCACAAGTCGGATCCTCTGGCTCAGGGGCCTTGAACTCGGGGTGAACCGGGGCGGCAACGTGGACACCCACGACCGCTACATCTACATCCACGGTACACAGCGGGAGGAGCGGATCGGTGAGCCCATGAGCGCCGGCTGCGTGCTCCTGCGGAACGCCGACATTGTGGAGCTCTTCGAGAGGGTCCGCGTGGGCGACCTAGTGTGGATCACCGACTGAGGACGGCCACCGAATGGCACACACGCGACCGCCCACCTCCCTGGCCACCGGCCGCCGACCATGATCGGCATCCGAGACGACGCCGCGCCCGCCCCGCTGCCCCCGAGCCGAGCACCCGAGCTTTCGGCCAGGATCTTTGCCGAGGCAGGCCTGCTCCAGGAGAACCTCTCCCTCGAGCACCGTCCCGGCCAGGAGCGGATGGCCAACGCCGTAGCGGCGGCATTCCGGGACGACAAGCCCATCCTCTTCGAGGCAGGCACGGGGATCGGCAAGTCCCTCGCCTACCTCGTGCCGGGCATCATCCACGCGACCGACTGCGGCCGCCAGATGATCGTCTCCACCCACACGATCTCGCTGCAGGAGCAGATCGACGGAAAGGACCTGCCGCTTTGCAGGAGGCTGTTCTCGTCCGCGCCGGAGCTTGCCGGGTACGCCGGCTTCCGCTCGACCGTGCTCGTTGGAAAATCCAACTACCTGTGCACCTCGAGGCTTTCCCACGCGCTCGCCGAGCGCGCGAGCCTCTTCGACGACGCCGGCTACACGGAGCTCCAGAGGATAGCGGCCTGGTCGGAGACCACGGAGACCGGGCTAAGGCACGATCTGATGCCGCCCCCGAGCCCGGAGGTCTGGGACGCCGTGAATGCCGACAGCTCCTCGTGCTCGAGGCGCTCGTGCGACTGCGAGCGCTGCTTCTACCAGCGTGCGCGCGCGCGCGTCCGCTCGGCCCAGGTGATCGTCGTCAACCACGCGCTTCTGTTCTCGCTGATCAACGCGGGGGGGGCGCGGGCGGAAGGGGCCGGGCCCGACGTGGCCGGGGTGCTCTTTCCCGGCGACTTTGTCGTCCTCGACGAGGCGCACACGGTGCCGGAGGTGGCCGAGGAGAGCTTTGGCCTCGGGCTCAGCAGCCTCGGTATAGACCGCACGCTCAAGCACCTTTTCAACCCTCGGACGAAGCGGGGCATCCTCAAGAAGCGGGGCGACGCCGAGTTCCGACAGCGGGTCGCGGACGCACTCGACTCCTCGGCGCAATTCTTCGCCTTCCTCGAGGGCTCGCTCCTGAAGGAGCGGCAGATCGTGCGGGTCCGCGAGCCAGGTGCGGCTGAGGCCCTCCTTTCCGAGCCGCTCGCTGCCCTCGAGCGCTCGCTCTCGAAGATCGCCGACCACCTCGAGGAGGGGCGCGAGCGCGACGAACTCCTCGAGCAGCGGGCCCGCATTCGGGCCATCCGCGCCGGCGTCGACGAGTGGCTCGGGCTCTCCGACGAGGGGCATGTCTACTGGGCTGAGAAGTCCGGTCGCAAGCAGTCGATCGTCACGCTAAGGAGCGCCCCGGTGGACGTCGCCCCCGAGCTCGAGCGCTGCCTGTTCGGGGCCGGGGTCTCCGTGGTATGCACGAGCGCGACCCTCGCGCTCGCAGGCGACATGGCTCCGTTTGCGGCGAGCATCGGGGCTTCGAGCGCGCGCGCCGAGATCGCGCAATCGCCATTCGACTTTGAGAGGAACATGAGGGTCTACGTCGCGGCGGACATCCCTCCGCCCTCCGCGCAGGACATGCGGCTCTCGATCGATGCCCTGGCCGACTACGTGGCGTTCTGCTGCGGAAGGGTGCCCGGAGGAACCCTGGTGCTCTTCACCAGCTACCGCGACATGCAGGCGGTGGCGGCGATCGTAGGACCCCAGTTCGCCGAGGAGTCCCGCCCCCTCCTCCTCCAGGGCGGCGGCGTGTCGCGGACCGAGCTCGCCCAGCAGATGCGCGACCTCGGTAACGCCGTCCTGTTTGGCACCGACAGCTTCTGGACCGGGGTCGACGTGCCCGGGGACGCGCTCTCCCAGGTCGTGATCGCGCGTCTGCCCTTCAGCCCGCCAACGCACCCGATCGCCGAGGCGAAGGCGGAGCTGATCCGCGACCGGGGAGGCGATCCGTTCAATGAACTCACTCTTCCGGAGGCCCTTATAAAGTTCAGGCAGGGGGTTGGCCGCCTGATACGCACCCAGTCCGACCGGGGGCTCGTGACCGTCCTCGACAGCCGCATCCTGGCCAAGTCGTACGGGAGGCTTTTCATCGAGGGCCTTCCCCAGAGGGAATTCTCCCGGCTCACGCGCGAGAACCGCGATGATCAATTTCGTCCTTTCACCGGCGCCGTCCGGGACTAGACTTCATCCTCCAAAATGACAATCCTTCGCGCCGCATGCTTCTCCGACATCGGCAAGGTCAGGAAGGAGAACGAGGATCGCGTGCTGTGCGACGAGGCGTCGCAGCTCTTCGGGGTCGCCGACGGGGTTGGCGGCCTGCCGGGGGGCGGCGAGGCCGCCCAGGAAACAGTGGACAATGTCCTTCGCGGAGTCCGAGCCGCGCCGAGCCAGGCTGAGATCGACCTGAGGTCGATCGTCGCCAAAGCCAACGACGCCGTTGTCGCGCTCGGCATGAAGCTGAGCCCGGGGGTTGGGATAGGATCCACGCTGACGGTGGGATGCGTGCGCGGCGACCGGCTCCGGCTCGCCCACGTAGGCGATTCCCGCGCGTTTGCGCTTAGGAATGGGGACTTTTACCCTCTCACCGAGGACCACTCTGTCGAGAACGAGGCCAAGCGCAGGAGGGCCCGGGGCGAGGTGGTCTACTACAGCGAGTCGCAGCGGGGCGCGCTCACGCGCTGCATCGGCCAGGCGCTCACTCCCGAGGTCGACCTTTCGGACCTCCCGCTCAATCCGGGCGACCGCTTTGCCTTCTGCACCGACGGTGTGACCCGCATGCTGGCGGAGAAGGACCTAAGGGACATCATGCTGAAGGCAAAGCAGCCTTCGGAGATCGTCCGGGGTCTTGTCGACATGGCCGTCTACCGCGGCGGCCCGGACAACGCCACGGCCGTGGCGTTCATCGTCGACTCCATCTAAGAAACAAAGGGGTTGAAGCGGAGCTCGTTGCCCGCGGTCGTCATCGGCCCGTGGCCGGGCGCCACGACGGTCTCCGGCGGCACGGCCCTGAGCACCCGGCCCAGGTGAGCCCTGAGCTGCTTCTGGCAGTGGTAGGGCCCGCCCGCCGAGCCCGCAAAGACCAAGTCACCGGTCACCAGCAGCGAGCGGGCCTTGGCGAGCCCGGCCGCGCGAACGTGGTAGCAGTTGTGCATTGCACAGTGGCCGGGGGTGCGGAACGCGGTCACAAGCAGCGGCCCGAAGGAGAGCGTCTCGCCCTCCTCCATGGGCCGCGCCGGCCCCGAGTTGGCGCCGGCGGGGACATAGGCCTCCGTCACCCCGAAGAACTTCATCGCGCCCGAAAGCCCGCCGGCGTGCTCGGTCTCGACGTGCGTGACGAAGATCCCGTCGATCCCGGTCACCTTCTCGGGCCACTCCGCCTCCAGCGCGCCACCCCCAGGGCCCGTGTCGAAGAGGAGCCCCCGGCCCTCATTGGACCCGACGATGTAGGCGTTCACGACGCCGATGCCGTACGCCACGCGGAGCGGCCAGACGCAGAAGGGAAGCCCGTCGGGGGGCGGGAGCGGGTACTTTCCCGAGGCGAGGGCGCAGAGGCCCACCTCGTTTAGACCGAGCGCCCCCGCGAGCCGGCTGCAGTCGGACGGGCCGAGCTCGGGACGGTAGTCGATCGCGTCCCGGATTGCCGACACGGGGACCCCGGACTTTGCGGAGAGGGTCTCCGGCGTAAGGCGGGCGCACGCCATCGCCTTCTCGAGCACGTCGCCGAGTTCATCCTCTAGGGGGATCTGTAAGTCGTAGTTCACTGCGGGCGCATTTCCGGGGCCATACCCTAGCGCCGCCGGGCGGAATATTCAACGCCTCTTCGGCGCCCATCGAGCGTTGAACTCGGCCCGAGAACCGTCTCGACTGGCCGGCTATGGATCCGAAGCAGCAGGAAGTCCTCGACATCTTCACCCGCACGCGGGCCCTCCTCAGGGGCCATTTTGTCCTCAGGTCGGGCCTCCACAGCGGCCACTATTTCCAGTGCGCCCAGGTGTGCCAGCGGATGGACGCCGTGGAGCGCCTCGCCGAGCTCCTCCTCGCCAAGGTGCGCGACGCCGGCCTGTCGTTCACGACCGTCCTGGCGCCCGCCATGGGCGGGCTCGTGGTCGGCCAGGAACTGGCGAGGCAGTCCAAGGCCCGCTACATCTTCGCCGAGAAGGAGAACAACGTGCTGGTGATGCGCCGCGGCTTCACGCTCGAAGCGGGCGAGCGGGTGCTGATCGCCGAGGACGTCGTGACGCGCGGCGGCCGGGTGAACGAGTGCGTGGACATCGTGCGCAAGGCAGGCGGCCACGTCGCCGGGGTCGCGATGCTGGTCGACCGCAGCGCCTCGTCGGTCCGGTTCGACGTGCCGGCTGTGTCGCTCCTTGAGCTCAGCTTCCCCACCTACCCCGCCGACCAGGTCCCCGAGGACCTGGCGCGGATACCGGTGGAAAAGCCTGGAAGCTAGGCGCCCCCAAGGTCGCTCAACGCTTGGTCACTACCACGTAGCGCTGGAAGCCCTGGTAGTAGACGAGGAGGAGGTTGCGTCCGGGATGCAGGAGCGCCTTAGCGGCGGTCAGGTCCTCGGCCGGCTGGCGGTTGATCTCCACCACCACCGCGCCCTGCGGCAGGTCCGCCGTGTAGTCGCTCTTGTCGTCGACCTTCGTGACGACCAGGCCCGTGATCCGCGAGTCGATCCCGAGGTGGTGACGCACGTCGTCGGTCAGTTTGCCGACCTCGACGCCGTCAAGAAGCTCGTTCGGGCGCTCCGAGAACTGGGTAAGCGTGACGTCGATCGTCATCGGCTTGCCGTCGCGGGAAACATTCAGCGCCACCTTGCTGCCCGGGGCCATCTGCGAGATCGTGAGCCGCAGCTCGTCGTGGTTGGTGATGGCCTTGCCGTTCACCTGGAGGATCACATCGCCCCGCTTAAGCCCCGCCTTGTCAGCGGGGCCGTCGGGCACCGTGTCGGTCACGATGACGCCCGTGGCGTCCTTCGGCAGGTGCACCTGCTCGGCGATGTCGGGGGTGATGGGGTCGCCGCCGACCCCGAGGAACCCGCGGCTCACGGTGCCGGTCTCGATCAGGCTCCTCATCACGTTGGCCGCCATGTTGACCGGGACGGCGAAGCCGATCCCGATGTTTCCGCGGGACGGGGAGACGATGGCGCTGTTGATGCCGACAAACCGGCCCTTGGCGTCGATCAGCGCGCCGCCCGAATTGCCCATGTTGATCGCGGCGTCGGTCTGGATGAAGTCCTCATAGCCGTTCACGTCCTCGAGGATGCCGACGTTGCGGCTCTTGGCCGAGACGATGCCCATGGTGACGGTCTCGCCGACGCCCAGCGGGTTGCCCACGGCGAACACCACATCCCCCACCCTGAGCTTGTCGCTGTCGGCGAACGTCACCGCCTGGAGCCCCGTGGCGTCAATCTTCACGACGGCGATGTCGGTCTTCGGGTCCGCGCCCACCACCCGGGCCGGGAACTTGCGGCTGTCCGAGAGGACCACCGTGAGCTCGTCCGCATCAGCGACCACGTGGTTGTTGGTGAGGATGTAGCCGTCGGCCGAAACGATCACGCCCGACCCGAGGCCCATCTCCTTGCTCTCGCGGTCCTGGTCCGGCACGTCGCCGAAGAACTGCCTGAGGAGCGGGTTCGCCTGGACTTTCTCGTGGACGGTGCGGGTCGAGTTGATCGACACGACCTCCTTCTCGGCCGCCTCGACGATGTCGGCGTAGCTCGAGATGACGGCGGTCTTTCCGTCGCCGACCGGGGAGAAGTCCTTCTTGAGCTCCGGCATCTTGGCGGCTGGGGACGCTCCCGGGGCGGAGGCGGCCCTCGCCGAGGCGCAAAGGAATAGCGCCACTACGGCGGATGTCGGCACAAGGAGGGCTGATCGAATGTTCATGAGTGTGGTGGGAGACCCCCTTGCGGGCGAAGGTGTTCCAAAATCCCCGGTCCAGCCGGCCTAGAAACCCTTGATCCGGAACAGGCTCGTGATGCTCTCGTTCGTGTTGATGCGCTGGATGGCCTGGCCGAGAAGACCGGCGACGCTGAGCACCGTGACCGGCAGGCCCCGGGTGTCGATGGGAACCGTGTTGGTCGTGATCAGCTCGTCGATGATGCCGGTGCGGATGCGCTCGTAGGCGATCTCGTTGAGGATGCAGTGGCTGACCGCCGCGCGGATCTTCTTCGCCCCGCGCTCCCTGAGCATCGTGGCCGCGGCCGTCAGCGTGCCGGCGGTCTCGGTGATGTCGTCCACCAGAAGGATGTCGCAGCCCTCAACCTCGCCCACGACGCTGATCGCCTCGACCGTGGTCGCGTTCTTGCGGCGTTTGGCGACCATGCCGAGGCTCGCGCCGAGGATGTCCGCGTAGGCGGCGGCCATCTTCATCCCGCCCACGTCGGGCGAGCAGACGACCAGGTTGTCGGTCTTGGTCTTGGCGAGGTACTCAAAGAAGACAGGGGACGCGTAGAGGTGGTCGACCGGGATGTCGAAGAACCCCTGGATCTGCTGGCTGTGCAGGTCCATGGTGAGGATGCGGTTCGCTCCGGCCGAGACGAGCAGGTTGGCGACCAGTTTCGCCGTGATCGGGACGCGGGGCTGGTCCTTCCTGTCCTGCCGGGCGTAGCCGTAGAAGGGCAGGACGGCCGTGATGCGGTCCGCAGAGGCGCGCCTCGCCGCGTCGATCATGATCAGCAGCTCCATCAGGTGCTGGTTCGAGGGCGGGCAGGTCGACTGGACGATGAAGACGTCGTGGCCGCGGATGTTCTCGTCGATCTTAACGAAGGTCTCCCCGTCGGGGAAGCTCGTCACGGTGGCCTGCCCGAGCGGCACCCCGATGCTCCTGCAGATGTCCTCGGCCAAAGCCTTGTTAGAATTGCCGGAAAAGACCTTCAGTCGGGACTCGCTCATATGAGCCGGCCATCTTGTGCGCCCCCCCTTAGGAGGCTACCCCAAAATAGCGCCTATGCGCCGAAACCGCCGATCTGGCGGAGCGCCTCATAGGCGGCGACCCCCGCGGCAGTGCTCAGGTTGAGCGAGCGCAGGTCGGGATTGGCGTGCGGGATCGTGACACGGGTCCCGTTTAGCTCCTCGTGCAGCCACTCCGGGGCCCCGCCGCCCTCGTTGCCGAACACGAGGCCGTCGCCGTCCGCGAACCCCGCGTTCCAGAAACTGAGGTCCGCCTTGGTCGTGAAAAGCCATAAGCGCTTGGGGGCATGGCTGCTACCCCGGAACGCGGCCCAGTCGGCGTGCTCGTGCACATCGAGCGAGAACCAGTAGTCCATGCCGGCCCGCCGCAAGTTGCGGTCGGTGATCTTGAAGCCCAAGGGGTGGATCAGGTGAAGCCTGGAGCGGGTGAGGGCGCACATCCGCCCGATGTTGCCCGTGTTCTGCGGGATCTCGGGCTGGAAGAGGACAATATGGATCATGGAGGTCGGCCCTGGTCCCTTCCTTCTCGACTCTCCCGCCCGCTAACGCAAGCGCCTTGCGCGTTGCAATTTGCCCAACCGCCCGCCAGCCTTACCTCCCGCCGCACCCCTGCCGTGAAGTCCGCCAGCCCAACGAAACAGGCGCCCAGCCGATCCGTCGTTATCGTCGATGACGAGAAATCGTATGTGGAGCTGATGGCGGAGATGATCCGCGACAACCTAGACTGCACCGTGCATTCGTTTACGCGGCCCCTCGACGCCCTGGGCGCCTTAAAGGGCCTCTCCGCCGGCGTCATCGTCACGGACTACTTCATGCCCGAGATGGACGGGATAGAGTTCATCCGGCGGGCATCGAAGGTCTCGCCCGGCTCGGCCTTCATCATGATCTCGGGCCACAACCTCGAGCCTCTGGAGGACGAACTTTCCAGGCTGAGGCGGCTTAAGATGCGCCTGCAGAAGCCGTTCGGCTGGCGTCCCCTGACGGCAGCCGTGCTCGAGGTTTGGCCCGGCAAGGACGTCCCGAGGAGCCGGACCTAGGACCCGACCGAGAGGCCGGCATTGTCCGCAAACAGGACCCTGCCCTCGCTCGTAAGCCCGGCCGAGGCGAAGGCCCCGGTCATCGCGGCAAGCACTTTTCCCGACAGCCCTTTTTCGCAGACGCACAGCACGCTCGATCCGCTCCCAGAAAGCCATCCGGTCCAGGCGCCGGCGCTGATTCCCGACGCGATGGCCGCGCCGGCCCCGGGGATTCCCGGCAGGCGGAACGGCTCGTGAATAAAGTCGCCGGTGGCGTGGCGCAGGCTCGGGTAATCGCCCGTCGCGAAGGCCGCGACGATGTAGGCGGCGCTGTTCACGCTCCTGACGGCGTCAAAGAACGGGAGCGTCGCCGGGAGCGCGCCCCGCGACTCCTTTGTCATTAGCTCCACCGGGGGAGAGACCACGACGAAGGCAACGTGACTAGGGACCTCGAAGCGCTTCGTGTCCAGGTAGGCCCCGCTCGACGGGTCGCACCTCGAGACGCAGAACCCACCCAGGATGCCGGCCGAGGCGTTGTCGGGGTGGCCCTCGAGCGCCGAGACGATACCGACCTGGCCTTGCCGCGAGAGCGCGGTCCCGTGGAGGGCGTCGAGCCCGGCAACGATCCCCGCAAGCACGGTCACGCTCGAGCCGAGGCCGCGGGCCGGGGGCACCTCGCCCTCGATCCTGTATCGAAAACCCTGAGCGGGCTTGCCCGTTGCCGCGCCAAACGCGCGTGCCGCCTCGCGGACCATCTCCTGGGCCCTCGCATCGGCGGGCCGCTCGGGGAGCGGCTCCAATCCCTGGGCCCGGGAAAGGGTCACCCTGTTGTAGAGGCCGAGGGCCAGGCCCAGCGTGTCAAATCCGGCGCCGCAGTTGGACGTGCTCGCGGGGACGCGGACCGCGACGGAGTCGGGTGCGGGCTTCATCCGCGGCGGGATCTGAGGGCCTTGTTCACCTCGCGCATCTGTGCCTTTTTCTTCAGGTCCTCGCGTTTGTCGAAAAGTTTTTTCCCAGTGCAGAGCGCGACCTCGACCTTCACGAGGGCCTCCTTGAAGTACATCCGCAGCGGGATCAGGGCCTTGCCGCCGGCGTTCATGGCGAGCGCTATCTTGCGGATGTCGCTGCGGTGAAGCAGGAGCTTTCGGATGCGCTTGGAGTCGTGGTTGCCGAGGTTCGCGAACGCGTATGGCTCGATGTGGGCGCCGTACATCCAGACCTCCTCCTTCTCAACCCTGCAGAACGCGTCGCTGATCTGCGCGCGGCCGGTCCGGATCGACTTCACCTCGGTGCCCTTCAGCTGGACCCCAGCCTCGAAGCGGTCGCCCACCGTGAAGTCTCGGAAGACCTTCGAGTTCCTTACCTCAGAGAGGCGCGGGGCGTCTTTCTTGTGCGCAGCCATGGAACGGGTCGGTTTCCAGGGGCCTGCGTGCCTGCCCCGCCAGCCGCGCCGGGGGCGCGGTCACCGGGTCAGTTCTCGCCGGCCTCGAAGCTAATCTTCTCCTCAATGATCTCGCGCAGGGCGATGTCCTCGGGGGAAAGCTTTTCCAGGGACTCGACAAGGGGGCGGTTGCCACGCTTGAGCTGCTTCACACGGCGCGAGACCACGTTGATCAGGATGTTGGGATCCATGATCTTGCCCAGCGCTTGTTTGATGTAGTCGTCCCTCATAACGGTGTTGTTTCGGATGCGGAAAGGCCAAAAGTGGCCGCTCACCTTGGGGGGTCAAGGTCGAATTTCTCCTTGTCATGTAGGGGACCCAACCTTAGCCATTGACCCCTTTCACACCCAACTTCCGTCCCATTTAACGCCATGTCACAGCACAAGAGCCTCCAGGGCACCAGCGGTATCGTCATCAAGCGCAACGTTCTGAAACGCTTTGAGCGCATCGACTTGCTGAAGAAGCGTGGCTTCTGGAAGCAGGGCGATCGCGTCCAGGGCCTTCGCAAGACGAAGCCCGACGTCTGATCGGCCCTTGCACGACCTCGTTCAGCGGCTTCTCGCCTCCTACCAGCACGCGCTGCAGTCGGGGGGCTATGCGTACATCGTCTTCCTGATGGCGCTCGAGAGCTCGGTCGTACCCCTTCCCAGCGAACTGGTTATACCTCCTGCGATCCTCTTGGTCCTGGCGGGCAACAGCACGATGACCGTGCCCGGGATCGTGATCGCGGCAGCCCTCGGGAGCCTGATCGGGGCCTGTATCATGTACGGCGGCTCGCGCATCGCCGGCCGGCCCCTGGTCGTCAGGTACGGCAGGTTCTTCCTCATCTCGCAGGAGAAGATCGAGCGGGCCGAGCGCTGGTCCGAGAGGTTCGGCAGCTTTGGCATTTTCCTGTCGCGGATGCTCCCGGTCGTGCGCCACCTGATCGGCATCCCGGCCGGCATCGTCAGGATGACCTTCTGGAAGTTCTGCGTGTACACGCTCGCCGGATCCGCGTTCTGGTGCGGCGTCCTGGCCTACATCTCTGTCGTCGCAGGCAAGGACGAACGCCTGATGCACGGGGAGATCCGTGAAATCACGATCTGGGTGACGGTGGCGGCGGCCGTCCTTGGCGGCGCCTACTATTTTCTCGTCCACCGCCTCTCGCGGAAGGCCGACTAGGGCAGGATCCACTGCCCTGCCGCCGCAAGCAGCAGGACGACGAGCCACGGCGGGGCCTTGAACCGAGCGAGCAGGACGGCGGCGGCCGCCGCGGCGACAACGTCCCAGGACCCGCGTATCCCCTCGGTGCAGACCGGGCGGTAAAGCGCGGCGAAAAGAATCCCCACGACGGCCGCGTTCGCCCCGGCGAGAACGCCCTGGGCCCACCCTGTTCCGCGCAGCAGGTGCCAAAACGGATAGGCGCCTCCGGCCAGCAGCCATGCCGGCAGGAAGATCGCGAAGAGCGCCAGGAGGCCGCCCGTCCATGCATGCGGCGCCCCGTGGATCTCGGTCCCCAGGTAGCCGGCAAAGGTAAACAGGGGCCCCGGCACGGCCTGCACCGCGCCGTAGCCCGCGAGGAACGCGTCGTCGCCGATCCAGCCCCGGGGAACCAACTCTGAACGGAGCAGCGGGAGCACGACGTGCCCGCCGCCGAAGACGAGCGATCCGGCCCGGTAGAAACTGTCGAAGAGGGCCAGCGGCCGGCTTGAACTGAGGCGCACTGCGACCGGAAGGGCGACCAGGAGCGCGCCGTAGGCCACCAGGGCGGAGGCGGCCAGAAAATGCCGGGCCCTTAGCGACCGGTCTTCACCCGTTCCGCTGGCCGTCGCGTACAACCGGGATCCCACGAGGCCGCAGACCACGATGGTGACGAGCTGGCAGAGGGTGCCGGGCACGAGGACCGCAGCGGCCGCGACCCCGAGGGCCAGGACACGCCGGGGAGTATCCGGGCAAAGCTTCGCGGCCATGCCCCAGACGGCGAGCGCCACCACGGCGACCGCCGAGAGCTTGAGGCCGTGGACCCACCCTGCCCCCTGGACCGCGCCGACCGCCGAAAGCCCGTAGGCGAAGAGGATCATCGCAAGGGCGGAGGGCA
>CAISPT010000218.1 GCA_903887455.1 uncultured Opitutaceae bacterium
ACGAACTCGCAGGACAAGGCCGTCCTGAACAACGCCCGCCAGCTGTCGGCCGGCGCTGACCAGTACTACCTCGAGAACGGTGTCTCCACGGTCGCCCTCACGGCGCTGATCGGGCCGACGTCGTACGTGAAGGCCCTCAACACGGTGGCCAACGAGAACTACCCGACCGGCTTCACCCAGGGCACCACGATCTCGATCACCAGCGTCGCTGGTGTTCGCACGATCACGTACGCCCCGTAATCGACATTCGGGAAGTTTTCTCCAAATTCAAAGCCGCCCGCCTTGCGTGGGCGGCTTTTTTTGGCTCTCGATTCTAACGTCCCCATGAACGGATCCACCCTCGCGCCGCTCCTAAAGGACAGGCGCCTCTGGCTGTTCGCCCTGATTTCGCTCCTTGCCGTGGCGACGGGCTTCAAGCTGATCCCGGACGCCGCCGCGCTCACCCTTGTCACCGACACGGGCTACTGGTGCGTCCTGGCCGCCTTCGTCCTCTTCGTCCGCGCGGTCTGGGGCACTTACCGCCAGGAGCTACTCGGCCTCAGGGACTCTGGGCTGAAAGCGGTCGACTGGGCCACCGTCGGCGTGGTCGGCATGGGGGGCCTCGTGCTGATCGTCCACGAGTCCTTCGGGTTCAAGATAGTGATGGATGAGTTCATGCTCCTCGGCACCTCGATGAGCATGCACTACAACCGGTCGGTGGTGACGCCGATCCGGGGCGCGGACGTCCAGGGCGCCTTCACGATCTTCGAGGGCATGATGGACAAGCGGCAGCTCTTCTTCCCGTTTCTCGAGTCGGTGATCCACGATATCGCCGGCTACCGGCCCGAGAACGCCTTCGTGCTGAACGTGATCCTGACCTTTCTGTTCCTTGCGATGGTGAACGCCCTCGGCAGGAAGCTTGCGGGACGCACGGCGGGATGGCTCGGGGTCGCTCTCTTCGCCGGTCTGCCGCTGCTCGGCCAGAACGCAACCGGCGGCGGCTTCGAGCTGCTCAACATCGCCATGGTGCTGGCGACCATGCTCCTCGGGGCCCGCTACATCGAGCGAAGGGACGATCCGTCCTTCACGGCCTTTTGCTACTCGGCGATGCTGCTCACGCAGGTGCGCTACGAGTCGGCGATCTACCTTGTGCCGGTGGCGCTCATCATCCTCTGGGTGTGGGTGAGGGAGCGGAAGGCGACCATGACCTGGGAGGTCCTCGTGCTCCCGGTCCTGATGATCCACTGCGCGCTCCATACGCGGATCTTCGACATCCGGGCCTCGTCCTGGCAGCTGCAGAGCAAGCCCGGTTTCACGAAGCCCTTCTCCGTCACCTACGTCGCGGACAACCTGGTGCACGCGGTCGCATTCCTCTTCGGCAAGCCGACCGACCAGCCCAACTCCTATGTGCTCTCGGCGCTCGGCTGCGCCGGGGTCCTCTTCTTCCTGCTCCTCGCCTCCAAGCGCGTGAGGGCGCTAGGCCGCGAGAGCGCCGCCTCGGTCACGACCATCTTCTTCACCGTTGGCTTCCTCGCCCAGTTCGCGCTGATGATGTGCTACTTTTGGGGGCAGTTCGACGACCCGATCATCCGCAGGCTGGCGCTGCCGACGCTGCTCTGGATGGTGGTCTCCGTCCTTGCGGTCCTGCCGGAGTTCCCCAAGCCGGCGGTGGTGAAGACGCTTCTCGGGGTCACCTGCCTAGGCATCCTCGCCCAAGGGGTGCCCTCGATGGCGGCGCATGCCTATAACCAGGAGTACCTCGCCGGCCTCGAGACGCAGTGGAGGAGGGAGTTCATCGCGGCGCAGCCCACGAGGGACTACCTGATGATCGACAACGACTCGATCCTGTGGATCAGCCATCGGGTGTCGGCCACGACGATCG
Source organism: uncultured Opitutaceae bacterium (assembly GCA_903887455.1). Lineage (GTDB taxonomy): Bacteria > Verrucomicrobiota > Verrucomicrobiia > Opitutales > Opitutaceae > Palsa-1447. The sequence continues at coordinate 1,862 of CAISPT010000218.1, forward strand.
GGGCCGCGGTCTCAAGGAGGAAGGACCTGGCGTTCTTCATGAAGACGCACGCCTTCTC
>CAISPT010000219.1 GCA_903887455.1 uncultured Opitutaceae bacterium
CCGGGAGGCGCGCGCGCGGATCCAGGTCGAGAACCCCTCGCAGACCGACGCCATCTTCGACTACGGGATCTCGGCGATGAAGAAATTCAAGCTGGTCGAGGGTGATCCGGCGAAGGGCGAGCGGATGGGGCTCATCACGCCCGAACGGATGACCGCGCTCCAGACCGCACTCGTGGACCTGAAGCTCCTGGAGGCCCCGATGCCGCTCGAGAGGTTCGTGAGCTTCGACTTTCTTCCCCCCGCCCCGGCCGGCCCAGGCCACTAGCTAAGGGCCGCGGCGTGCCACCCCCACTCCCACCGACAGAGATGAGGACCTTATTTTTCGGGAGACCTTCGCCCCGGCGTAGGAGGCATGCGCCGGGGATTGGACCTATACTGGAGGCGATGTCCTCCCGTCCCGATCGCGTCCCGAACCATGAGGCCCATTAAGGTCGGCATCCTCGGAGCAGGAAGCTTCGCCCGCGCGTTTGTGCCCCTGTTCAAGGCGCATCCGCAGGTGCGCGGCGTATCGATCGCGGAGGTGATGCCGGAGCGCAGGCGGGCCGAGGCCGCGCGCGCGGCGGTGACGGAGACCTACGAGTCGCTCGAGGAGCTGCTGGCGAGCGACTGCGACGCGGTGGCGATCTTCACGCAGCGCTGGATGCACGCGAAGCAGGCGATCGCCGCCCTCAAGGCGGGCAAGCACGTCTACTCGTGCGTGCCGGCGGGCGTGAGCGTCGAGGAGCTGGCCGAGCTGGTCGAGACCGTAAAGCAGACCGGGCTCACGTACATGCTTGGGGAGACGAGCTACTACTACCCGTCGGCGGTGTTCTGCAGGGACATGTGGCGCCGGGGCATGTTCGGCCGCTTCGTCTACGGCGAGGGGGAGTACCTCCACGACATGTCGCACGGGTTCTACGAGGCCTACCAGTACAGCGGCGGCCCCGACTGGAAGAGGACGGCAGGGGTGCCTCCCATGTTCTACCCCACGCACACGATGAGCATGATCGTGAGCGTCACGGGCGCGCGGATGACGCGCGTCTCCTGCCTCGGGCAGGTGGACCAGAGCGGCGACGGGGTTTTTGGAAAGGGGCTCAACCAGTGGGACAACCCCTTCAGCAACGAGACGGCGCTCTTCAGGACGAGCGACGGGGGCTCCGCCCGGATCAACGAGTTCCGGCGCGTGGGGCATTGGGGCGGCCGCTCAGTGCGGCTAAGCCTCTTCGGAACGGAGGGCTGCTTCGAGGAGCAGCCCGAGGGCGACGTCTGGGTGAACCGCGCGCGCGAGGTGACCCCGCTGGGCGACCTCCTCACGTGCAGCCCGTCCGCGCACGGCGCGAGGGACCTGGGGGAGAAGATGCCCGACGGTACCCAGCACGACTTTCACTCGGGCATGGCGCCGGTCCATCCGGTCTGGAGACTTCCTGCCGAGCTCGTGAACAAGCCTACGGGTCACTTCGGGTCGCACCTCTTCCTGGTCGACGACTTCGTCCGGGCCTGCACGACGGGACTGCTCCCTCCCAACAATGTGTGGGCGGCCGCCCGCTACAACATCCCGGGACTCGTCGCCCACGAGTCAGCCAAGAGGGAGGGCGAATTGCTCGACGTCCCGGACTTCGGCGACGCCCCTAAGGGGACCGCCCTCCTGGAGGACGAGCTTGCGAAGCTCGCCCCGCCCACGCCCGCCTGGACGCTTCCGAAGCCGGCCTACACCGGGAAGTCCTGGTGGTAGGCTAAACCCATGAACGGCGAAACACCCCTAGCCCCCGCCCCTTCATGCCCGAGTCTCCCCATCCGGTAGCGGTCAACTTCCGCTACCTTGTCCCAATCTGCCTGGTGGCCGCCCTCGGCGGGCTCCTCTTCGGCTACGACACCGGCGTCATCTCCGGGGCCATCGAGCCCCTGACGGCGCGCTTCGCCCTCGGGGCCGCAATGAAGGGATGGGTCTCCGGCTGCGTGCTGATCGGCTGCGCGCTCGGGGTCCTCCTCGTCGGGGGGGCCTCCGACCGCTTCGGCCGGCGGATGCCGCTCTTCCTCTCAGCCGCCCTCTTCCTTGCGTCCGCGGCGGGCACGGCGCTCGCCGGAGGGGTCTGGGTCTTCATCGTCTTCCGCTTCCTCGGGGGCGTAGGCATCGGGATCGCGTCCATGGCGACCCCGATCTACATCGCCGAGATCACGCCCGCGGGCGTCAGGGGGCGCCTGGTCGCCGTGAACCAGATCGCGGTCGTCGTCGGGATCGCCGCCACCTCCTTCGTCAACTACGCGATCGCCGGGCACGGCGACCAGGCCTGGCTGATCGAGAGCGGCTGGAGGTGGATGTTCGCCACGGGGGTCGCCCCGTCCGTCCTCTTCGCCGTCCTGCTCCTGAGGATCCCCGAGAGCCCCCGCTGGCTGATCGAGATGGGCCGCGGAGCCGAGGCGAGGGAGGTCCTGACACGGGTCGGGGGCGAGCGCTTCTGCGGGTCCGAGTTCGCCGAGATCGAGGCGGCGATCACCCGGGACCGCGCGGGGCATGTCTCGCTCCTCTCGCCCCGTCTCCGCAAGCCGCTCCTCCTTGGGCTCGCCCTGGCCGTCCTCCAGCAGGTGACGGGGATCAACGTGTTCATGTATTTCGGGGCCACCATCTTCAGGAGCATGAGCACCTCGACCGGCGTCGACGCGGGCCTCCTGGAGCAGGTGATCATCAACGGGTCCTGCGTCCTCTTCACTCTGGTGGCCATCGCCTCGGTCGACCGGTGGGGCCGGCGCCCGCTCATGCTCCTGGGGACCGCCGGGATGGGGGCGGCCCTCCTGGCGATGGGCCTGATGGCCCAGCGGGGCGCGGACCCGGCGGCCTCCGGCGGCTGGATGCTGGCCTTCATCCTGGTCTACATCGCCGCGTTCGGGCTCTCTGTCGGGCCCGTCATCTGGGTCATCCTGGTGGAGATCTTCCCGACGACCGTCCGTGGGCGGGCGCTCGGCCTGGCGACCTTCTTCCTGTGGGCGGCCGACTACGTCGTCACGCAGACCTTCCCGATGATGGACGCGGGGGACTCGTGGCTCGTCGCCCGGTTCCACCACGCGTTCCCCTTCTATGTGTATGCGGCCTTCTGCGCGGTCCTGATCGCTGTCGTCTGGCGCTACCTGCCAGAGACCAAGGGGAGGAGCCTGGAGCAGATCGAGCAGGACTGGGCCGCGCCCGGAGAGGCCCCGGCCGCACCCGCCCCCATTCCCGCGCCATGAGCGACGACGCCGGCCCCGCCCTACTGTCCCCCCCGGAGAAGCTCGACTACAGCCTGGTCGGCGAGAATGCCGCCAAGGCGGTCGAGAGGGGCCTGGCCGAGGCCGACTGGTATCAATCCCCCGTCCCGCGCGCCACGATGCGCCGGCTCCTCGACCGCCGGAACGGGCCCGCGGTCCGGGACACGCTCATCTGGTTCCTTTTGATCGGAGGCTCGGGCTACCTCGGCTACCGCCTCTGGGGCAGCTGGTGGGCGATCATCCCCTTCGCCGTCTACGGGGTGCTCTACGCCTCGACGTCGGACTCGCGCTGGCATGAGGCGGGCCACGGCACGGCGTTCAGGACGGACTGGATGAACGTCGCCCTCTACGAGCTCGCCTCCTTCATGGTGATGCGCGAGTCGACCGTCTGGCGGTGGAGCCACACCCGGCACCACTCCGACACGATCATCGTGGGCCGGGACCCCGAGATCGCCGTGCCGCGGCCGCCGAACATCCGCGCGATCATCATGGGGTTCTTCAACCTCACGGTCTACCCGAAGTACTTCTCAAGGATCCTCCTGCACTCCGCCGGGAGAATGGCGGCCGAGGAGAGGACCTTCATCCCCGCCACCGAGTTCGGGAAGATCTACTGGAAGGCCCGCCTCTACGTGCTGATCTACGCCGGGGTCTTGGGTCTCGCCCTGCGCACGCACAGCATCCTGCCTCTCCTCTACGTGGGGCTCGTCAACCTCTACGGCTCGTGGATGGTGAGCGTCTACGGTCTCACCCAGCACGCGGGCCTGGCGGAGAATGTGCTCGATCACCGCCTCAACTGCCGGACGGTGCACATGAACTTTATCCACCGGTACCTCTACTGGAACATGAACTACCACGTGGAGCACCACATGTTCCCGCTGGTGCCGTACCATGCGCTGCCCCGCCTCCACGAGATCGTGAAGGACGACATGCCGACCCCCTACCCAAGCCTCCTTGGGGCGTGGAAGGAGATCGTCCCGGCCCTCCTCCACCAGGTCCGGGACCCGGCGTGGTGCGTGAAGCGGAGGCTGCCCGAGGCCCATAGGCCCCGGGCCGAGGCCCCTGCCACCGTCTCCGCGGCCGACCCCGAGGGATGGGCGCCTGTCTGCGCGGCCTCCGACCTCGCACCCTCCGACGTCGTGCGCTTCGACCACGGAAGGAAGAGCTTCGCCGTCTGCCGCGACGACGACGGCAGGCTCTACGCAACCGACGGCATGTGCACGCACGGCAATACCCACCTCTCCGACGGCCTCGTGAAGGGCGGGATCATCGAGTGCCCCAAGCACAACGGGCGCTTCCACCTGGCCGACGGGTCCCCCGCTCGCGCCCCGATCTGCCGCGGGCTGGCGACCTACCCCGTCGAGGAGCGCCTGGGACGCATTTTCGTCAACGTGCGCAAGGCCGGCGGCGCGGCGGTCCGCCCGCAGCGGACCCTCCGGTTCAGGGTCGCCGGCAACCGGAGCGTGTCGACCTTCATCAAGGAGCTGCTCCTTGAGCCCCTGGACCCCGCGGACGCCAAGGGGTTCACTCCGGGGGACTACCTCCAGCTCGACATCCCCGCCTACGGCGAGATCCGCTTCAGGGACTTCGACATCCCGGAACCCTACGCCTCGGTCTGGAGGACACAGCACGTGTTCGACCTGGTGGCCCGCAACACGGAGGCTGGCCGGCGCAACAACTACTCGATCGCGAGCAACGCGGCGACCGAGCGCCAGCTGCGCTTCAACGTGAGGATCGCCACCCCACCCCCGGGCCAGGACTGCCCCCCGGGGGCCGGCTCCTCCTACGTCTTCAGCCTTAAGCCCGGCGACACGGTAACGGCGATCGGGCCCTACGGGGACTTCCACATCAAGCCCACCGGCAAGGAGATGGTCTACATCGGCGGCGGGGCCGGGATGGCGCCCCTACGGGCCCACCTTTCCCACCTATTCGAGACCGAGGGCACCGCGCGGCGGGTGAGCTTCTGGTACGGCGCGCGCTCGCGGCAGGAGATCTTCTACGAGGACTACTTCCGGGGCCTGGCGGCGGCCCACCCCAACTTCACGTTCCACCTGGCGCTCTCCTCCCCGCTCCCCGAGGACGGATGGCAGGGCCACCAAGGCTTCATCCACGAGGTGGTGCACCGGGAGCTCCTGAAGGGGCACCCCAACCCGAAGGCCGTGGAATACTACCTCTGCGGGCCGCCGATGATGATTAAGGCGTGCAACAAGATGCTCGCGGAGGCAGGGGTATCCCAGGGCCAGGTCGCCTATGACGAATTCTAGGAGCGACCGCGGCCGAAGCTCCGCAACTCTTCCACCGATGAAATCCGCACACGATCCCCTACGAAAGGCGGCGCCCTGGGCCGCAGGCCTGGCGGCGCTGGCGCTCTCGCTCCTCTCTCCCGGTCTGCGCGGCGCCGAGGGCGCCGCCCCGGCCTACGGCGTCCAGCCCGAGTTCCGGCTCCTGCGCTTTGGCGAGGTGATGCCCACGGGATGGATCCGCGAGCAGATGATCCGGGACCTGAGGGAGGGCTTCGCCGGCCACCTTCCGGAGGTGGCCCCCTTCACGTGCGCTTCCGACATCTTCGGCGCGAACCGGAACACCCCGGAGCGCTACCAGAACGCCGGCGGGGGCAGCTGGGGCGGGGCCGAGGGCATGTGGTGGAAGGGCGAGACCGAGGGCAACTGGCGGAGCGGATTCACGATGATGGCGCTCATGACGGGCGTGCCGGAGCTTAGGGCCGCGGCCGACGCCAAGGTGGCGGCGCTCCTGGCGACCCAGGACCCCGACGGCTACATCGGGATCTACGGGCCCACGCTCCGCTTCCCGGCCGGCAACCTGGACAACGGCGAGCTCTGGACGCAGACGACCGTCTTCCGCGGGCTCCTCGCCTACTACGAGGCGACGGGGCGGGCCGAGGTCCTTAAGGCCGTCGAGCGCGCGGTCCGCCTGACGATGGACCACTACAGGCCGGGTGCCACGGACCCGTACGGTCCGGACACCCAGAACCACAACCTGATGTTCGTGGACGTGATGGAGCGCCTCTACGACCTCACCGGGGACGTGTCCTACCGCGACTTCGGCGTCTACCTTTACCGCCAGTACTCGAAGTACGCGACGACCGACATGTCACTCGGAACGCTCCTGGCGCAGGACCACCCCTTCATCGGGCACGGCGCCACGACCTACGAGGGCCTGCGCGTCCCGTTTTTCGCAGCCTACGCGAGCGGCGACCCGGTGCTCATGGCCGCCGCCGAGGAGGCGCTCTCCAAGGCGTGGCCGCACGTCTCCCCGACCGGGGGCCCGGTCTCCGACGAGTTCATCGAGAACAAGGCCTCGGACCCGGAGAAGACGGGCTACGAGGGCTGCGGCGAGAAGGAGTGGATGACGTCGCTCCTCTCCGCCGCCCAGAAGACCGGCAGGGCCCCGCTCGCCGAGCGCGCGGAGACCACCTTCTACAACTCCGTCCAGAGCTCTAGGCTCCCGGACGGCAAGGGCATGACCTACGTGACGACGGACAACACCTTCCGGATCGACGGGGCCATCATGAACCGCTGCGTGATCTCACCGGCCCACGAGGATGTCGCCAACTGCTGCCCTCCGAACTTCACCCAGATCGGGCCGATCTTCGTCCGCAACATGTGGATGCGGTCCTCCGACGGACTGGCGATGGTCCTCTACGGCCCGTGCGAGGTGCGCACCACGGTCGGCGGGGTCGCGGTGGCGCTCGCGGAGGAGACCTCCTACCCCTTCTCGGAGTCGGTCAAAGTCCGCGTCGATCCCGCCTCGCCCGTGGCGTTCGCCGTGCATCTGCGGATCCCGTCGTGGGCCACCGGGGTCGACGCTGCATGCACCGGCGCCGAGATTCGCCGCGCGGGCGACTGGCTGCTAGTCTCCCGGACCTGGCAGAAGGGCGACACCCTCACCGTGACCTTCGGGGCCGCTGTCGAGCCCGTCCCGGCGCACAACGGCGAGTTTTTCGTGAGGCGGGGCCCCCTCTTCTACGCCGTCGGCATCCCCGCGGTCATGAAGCCGGTGAAGGACTTCCCCGTCGCCGGCTTCCACGACTACCTCGCCTTCCCGGTCACCTGGGGCAAGGCGCGCTACGCGCTCCCGAAGTCGGGCGGGGGCATCCCCGAGACGTCCTCCTTCCGCCTCGCCCCGAACCCGAAGGCCGACGCCAAGTTCCCGTGGGACTCGCCGCCGTCGCGCCTGGAGGTGACGCTCTTGAGCCTCGACAACAACAAGCAGGAGGACCTGGCGCTCGTGCCGATGGGCGCCGGCGCGGCCACCCTGCGCCGCATGACCTTCCCCGTAGCCCCATGACGACCGCCAAAACCCCTCCCCGCCTTCGCCTCTTCGCCAACCTCTGGTCCCTCTGGGACTACCCGAGCGCAAAGCGCGAGTGGTCCCTGGAGCGCAAGATCGCCGCCGTCGCCGAGGCGGGCTTTGACGGCTTCTCGGGGGCCCTCGACAGGAAGCAGGCGCGGCTCGCCGCAGAGCACGGCCTCTTCGGCATCGGGTACATCTCCTCCTCCAAGCCCTCCGAGTTCCGCGACCGGATCAAGGAGAACCGCGACGGGGGCGCCCTCCGCATCAATGTGCAGCTGGGCGACCACGACACCCCTGTGGAGACGGCCGTTCGCATGGCCGTCAGGATTGTGCAGGACGGGATCGATCTCGGCGTCCCCTGTGACGTCGAGATCCACCGCGACACTTGCACGGAGACCCCCGAGAAGGCCTACGCGATCGCCGCAGGGTACCGGAAGGCGACCGGCCGGCTCCTGCCGATGACCTGGGACCTCTCCCACGTCGGGGTCGTCAAGCACCTGGCCCCGCCCTACTGGCAGCGGCTCTTCGTCGACGACCGCCTGGTGCGCCACTCCTGCCACTTCCACTTCAGGCCGTTCAACGGCCACCACTGCCAGGTCCCCGTGACCGACGGCCGGGGGCGCCTCTCCCACGAGTTCATCCAGTGGCTCCCCGTCCTCGACAAGAGCATCGAGGTCTGGCTCGGCGGCCGGCAGGCCGGCCGCGACTTCTTCGCCTGCCCGGAGATGGGGCCGGTCCGCGGGGGCTACAACCTTGCCCAGCTGCCCAACAGCTGGGAGGACGCAAAGGTCCTGCGCGGCATTATCGCCCGGCGCTGGAAGGCGGCGCTTTCCGGCGGGCCAAAGGGATAGCCTTGATGGGACCTAGGTAACCCCAGAGCCTCTCAATCATGAAACCCACCATCGGATTTGTCGGAGTCGGGCGCATGGGTGCGAACATGGCCCGCTGCCTGAAGGGGCGCGGCTACACGGTCGCCGCGGTCTACGACCGGAGCGCGGAGGCCGCAAAGAGTGTCGCCGCAGAGCTCGGGGCGGCGGCGGCGGCTACGCCCTCGGCCGTCACGGCCGCCGCGGACGTGATCGTGACCGTCGTGACCGACGACGCCGCCCAGCGCGAGGTGTTCTACGACAAGGCGGGAGGCCTCCTGATCGGCGCCACGGGAAAGACCTTCGTCAACTGCGCCACCATCAGCCCAGCCGTCCACGTGGAGATCGAGGCAGCCGCGGAGAAGGCAGGGGCCTCCTCCCTCGAGGCGTGCATGGCCTCCAGCATCCCCCAGGCGCTCAACGGGACCCTCTACCTGATGTGCGGGGGCAAGCAGGCCGTCTTCGAGCGCCTTAAACCCGTCCTCTCGGAGCTCAGCGACCACGGAAAGCTCCTGCGCTATATCGGGCCCGCCGGCACCGCCGGCCAGGTGAAGGCCCTCGTCAACATGGTGATGAACATCAACACCGCGGGACTGGCCGAGGGGCTCGGCCTCGGCGTCGCCCTCGGGCTCGACCCTAAGGTGCTCCTTGAGGTGTTCTCGCAGACCGGCGCCGCGTCGCGGGTTGTCGCCACCGACGGCGAGGACATGATCGCCCGCGAGCACTCGTGCTTCTTCTCTGCGGCCCACGCCGCCAAGGACAGCGGCATCGCGCTGGCCCTCGGGGTTGAGAAGGGGCTCAGCCTTCCGCTCGCCGCAGCGACCAAGCAGCAGTTCGACCGGCTGGTCGCTCTCGGCTATGGGAGCATAGACAAGAGCGGCATCGCGGAACTCACCTTCCCGGGTCGCGGGACGAATAAGGCCTAGTTGCCGCGTTGGGCGGTGGACGCCGGGCGGCTGTAGGATCCGGCGACAAGCCACAGGGCTCCCGACAGGGCGGACGCAACGAAGAGCATGGTCCACTCTAGCCGGCTGGCCGGCTGTCCGATCGCCCCCGGCAGGTGCAGGAGGACCACGAAGAGGCCCACCATCGTGGCCTCCAGCGCCGCCGCCAGACGCGGGACGACGGAGAGCAGGATCCCGAGGCCTGCCGCGGCGTGCGCCGCGCCTGTGAAATACGCCAGTCCCAGGCGCGCGGGCATCCAGGGCGGCACCATGCCGGCCGTAGGCCCGGAGTAGACGACGTGCGCCAGGGCGAAAAGGAGGCAGCACACTCCGGTGATGACCCGAGCCGCGGCGACGGCCCCGCCGCCCGCCTTCTCGCCAAGCGACATCGCCAGGATCCACCCGCCGCAGACAAGAAGCATGTTCTCGGCGAGCCCGAGCCACGCCCCCGCGTCAAGCGGGGCGCGGACGACCGGCGGAGCGTGGAGGAACACGGCCCAGCTCAGGAGGTAGAGCGTGACCAGGCGCACCGACCAGGCGGCGGCCCGGGGAAGGAGCACGCCGGCGCCCCCGGTGAGGAGGAGGCCGCCCAGCACCCGCGCAAGGATCTCGCGCCCGGCGAACCCCTCGGGGACCGGCTGCCACGTGTACGCGAAGTCTCCGGAGCCGAGGCTTAGCGCCCCGATTCCGGATAGCCCGAACGCAAAGAGGACCCGGCCGGCGACGGTCATCGCGCCGAGCGGCGCCCGGGCAGGGCCGCTCATTCGGACAGCGCCCCCTGGTACGCCCGGACCGGACCGATGTCCACGCGCCCATCCGGGATCCCGGCGTGGACGAGCCGGCCCGTGTTCTGTCCGAAGTAGCGGGACGCCCCCGCGGCCATCGCCGCCAGCTGCTTCCCGAAGTCGTTGCCCGTTTCGCGGACGCTGAATCGCGTCTCCCAGAGGAGCTTCGCCTTCTTCTCCTTCCACAGCATCTGGAAGTCGTAGGCCATGAGCACCACGAAGTAGCGCGGGGCCTCGATCTCCCCGACCAGGTCGGACTGCCGGACCTCGAGCGCCGTTCCGTTGGCCCTCGAGGCATCGATCCAAGAGAGGTCGAAGCCGAGCATGCTGGCGTTGCGGGCGTCGATCGAGCGCCGCTGCTGCTCCGCGGCGGCCTCCGCCGCAAGGGCGCCGGTCATCTCGCCGTCAAGGTCCACCTGTTCGGGCGTGCGGACCGCATAGCTTGTCGCGGACGAATCAACAATCTGCGGCGGGGCGCAGCTGTCGTTGGGGTTGTTGCGGACCGGCTGGGGATGATTGGCCGCGAGCGCCGCCGCGTTCGCGACGGCCAGGTTATCGCCCGCCACCGAGCTGGTGGTCGGGGCCGGCGGGGTCGTCGCGCCCCAGTAGACAACGATCAACAGCCGCGTCGTCTTCGGGTCGCTGCTGGGGAGATAGGCCTGGCTTGCGAGGGGCCGGGCGATCGTCCTGGCGACGTCCATGAACCCGATCCGCTCACTCATCCCGGCCTCGGTGCTCCTGAGGGCCCCGCCGTTGGCGAACGCGAAGGTCTCGGGGGCGAGCGATCCATCGGGAAGGCGCGCCCTTGAGTAGTCGCTGCTGGCCCTGGCGGAGATGGCGATGGCGTCGCCGCCGGACTGGGCCCGTACCCCGATCGGGGAGAAGCCCAAGAGGACGAGAAGCGCCGGGCCCGCGACGCGGGCCGTCCTGGAAAGTCGAGTGGGGTTCATGGGCGTCGGGGGTTGGATTCGGGACGGTACAACACCCCGGACCGGCGCATCCCTTCAGCGCACCCGGAAAGTCCCCGCACCCACCGGCAGTCCGCGGGGGGCCTCGTTGGCTCAAATCGTGCTTTCCGGTGGGGATATTCCTTGGGTCGAACCCGAACCATGCTTTTGTAAGCCCCACACCTTGACGAAGAACCCCCACGCCACCACCCCGGGTGCCGCTGAGAAGGCCGCCGGACACGGACTGCACTCCAACGTCCTCGGCCATTTCGACGCCGTCGCGCAGTCGGTCTCCACCATGGCCCCGACCGCGTCGGCAGCGATGACGGTGCCTTTGGTCTTCTCCTCGGCGGGCAACGGCACGTGGGTGTCCTACCTGCTTGCGACCCTGTGCACGCTCTTTGTCGGCCTGTGCATCGCCCGTTTCGCCCGGGACTCAGCGTCCCCCGGCTCCCTCTACTCCTACGCCACCTCCTCCCTGCCTCCGGTCCTCGGCAGCGTGGCGGCCTGGGCCCTGCTCCTGGCCTACGTCGCAAGCGGGGCCTCGGTCGTCGGGGGCTTCGTCCACTACGCAAACGTGGTGCTCTCGGAATTCACGGGCCACACCCTGCCGGTCGTGCCCATGGGGATGGGCTGCGTTGTCCTATCGGCATGGGTGGCCTACCGCGACGTGAAGGTGTCCGCGCGCATGATGCTCTACATCGAGCTCGCCTCGGTGCTCGTCATCAGCTCGGTCTTCGTCCTGCTGCTCTGGCAGCACGGCCTGCACGTCGACCTGGCGCAGCTCTCGCTGCGCGGGGTCAACTTCTCCGGCGTCAGGCTGGGCCTCGTGCTCGCGATGTTCAGCTTCGTGGGCTTTGAGAGCGCCACCACGCTCGGCGAGGAGGTTCGCACCCCGCTCAGGACGATCCCGAGGGCGGTGATCCAGACGGCGATCATCTCGGGCATGTTCTTCATCATGGCCTCGTACACGGAGGTCCTCGCGTTCCCCGCCTCCGACGGCCCTCTCGACCAGAGCGCCGCCCCGATGAGCGTCCTGGCAAGGGTGGCCCACGTCGCGTGGCTCGGGCCCTTCATGGACGTCTGCGCGCTGATCACGATGCTCTCGTGCACGCTCGCCTGCGTGACAGCGGCCGCGCGCGTCCTGATGCTCATGTCCCACAACGGGCTGGCGGCCGGCCGCCTGAAGAACGTCCACATCCACAATCGCACCCCGCACGTGGCGGTCGTGGCGACGGCGGTGGCGACAACGATCCTCTCGGTTCCGCTTTTGGCCGGCAAGGTGAGCGGTGAAACCATCTACGACTGGATGGGCTCGCTCGGCACCTACGGCTTCATCGTCGTCTACTCGCTGGTCGCGATCGCGCTGCCGGTCTACCTGAAGCGACGCCAGAAGCTGACGGCCGCCGCTGTGGCCATCTCGGCGCTGGCGGTCGTGGCCATGGCCCTCGTGCTCGCCGGGACCCTCTACCCGGTGCCGGAGGCGCCGAAGAACTGGCTCCCCTACCTCTTCCTCATCTACCTTGCGGTGGCCGCAGCGGTGAACAGCTTCCAGGCCCGCCAGCCCAAGGTGCAGCCCGCACTTGAACCCACCTCATGAGCGCCGCAGCGAGTGACCAGGCGATGCTCGAGGTCGCCCTCGAGCAGGCGAGGATCGGCCTCTCGGAGGGCGGAATCCCGGTCGGGGGCGCCATCTTCCGCCAGGACGGGACCCTCCTCGGGGCCGGGCGCAACCGGCTTGTGCAGAACGGCGACCCCTCCATGCACGGGGAGACGGACGCGTTCAGGGCGGCGGGCAGGCAGCCGCGCTACACCGACCTGATCCTCGTCACGACGCTCGCTCCCTGCCGCTACTGCTCCGGGCTCATCTCCCAGTTCCGCTTCAAGAAGGTCATCGTCGGCGACGCCGTGAACGCCCAGGGCGGGATTGAGTGGCTGCGCGCACAGGGGATCGACATTGTCGACATGAAGTCGCCGGAGTGCATCGCGATCACCGGAGACTTCCAGAAGAAGCGCCCCGACCTGTGGAACGAGTGCATCGGCGACGGCTGAGCCGCCGCGGGACGCGCTAGGTCCCGATGTCCTCGTTCCAGACCTCGGGCGAGCGCTCGATGAAGGCCTTCATGAGGGCGAAGCAGGCCTCCTCGTCGCGCACCACGACCTCGACGCCCTTGGAGCGCAGCAGGTCCTCCGCGCCCATGAACGTGCGGTTCTCGCCGACAACGCACTTGCCTATCCCGTAGAGGATCATGGCGCCCGAGCACATGGGGCACGGCGACAGCGTGGTGTAGACCGTGCACCGGCGGTAGACCGAGGCCGGCTGGCGGCCGGCGCTCTCCAGGCAGTTCATCTCCGCGTGGTGGATCACGCTCCCGTCCTGGACCCGGCGGTTGTGCCCGCGCCCGATGATCCTGCCGTCGCACACGAGCACGGAGCCGATGGGCAGGCCGCCCTCGCCGAAGCCCTTCCGCGCCTCGTCAATCGCTGCTTCCATGAAGGGGTCTTGGGGGAGTGTGGGCATGGGATCGGGCGGACACCCTCGGGGTTTCCGGGCCACTCGTCCACCCGTTTTCTCCGATGCCCCCTTAGGGGCGCCTTGGCACGTGCCCTGCTCGCCAGGGGACATGACCCCACGAACCCACGCCACGCTCCTCCTCGCGCTCAGCCTCCTCGCTGCGCCCCTGTTCGCGACGGCCCCGGCGCCGCTGCCCGACGACCCCGCCTGCACGGCCGCCGACCGGGCGTTCATGGAACGGGCCTACGAGCTTGCGCGGTACGCGACGACCCACGGGGGCTCGCCCTTCGGGGCGGTCCTGGTGAAGGACGGCAAGGTCATCGCCGAGTACTCCAACTGCGAGCACGTGACCGGGGACGTCACCAAGCACGCCGAGACCGGGCTCATCTCCGCCTTCAGCCCCAAGATCACGCGGGCCACCTTCGCCGCCTCGACGCTCTACACGAGCAGCGAGCCCTGCACCATGTGCTGCGGCTCCATCCGCTTCGCCGGCATCGGCAGGGTGGTCTTCGGCACGACCGAGCTGCAGTTCCTCAGGGTGATGGGCATCCCGCTGGACCCCCACCCGCTGGATTCACGCGAGGTCTTCGAGAGGACCGCGCCCGGGACCAAGGTCCTCGGGCCCCTCATGGAGGCCGAGGGCCTGAAGATCCACGAGGACTACTGGCCGACCCACATGTTCCCCAGGGATGGCACTTAGGGCCCGTCACTCGATGACGAGGAGGGAGACGGCCTGGCGCGGCAGGACGAGGTCGACCGCGGCCGTTTCCCCGTCGACCGATAGCCGCTGGGCCGTTTCGGGGACGGCCTCAAGCCCGCCCGCCTTCACGAGCCGGGCGTAAGCGGCCCCGTCCGGCTGCGCCGGCGAGCCCATCCTCACCCACTCCGCATACGCGTTGCTGTGGCTCTGGTCGATCCGGTACTCGGTGAGCCGAGCCCCCTTGCCCCCCTTGAAATGGCTGACCCTCAGGGCGACCCGGGCGTCGGGACCGGGCACGTCGTCGTCGTGGTAATGCCAGAGGAGCACGCAGAGCCTCGATCCGTCGAGGCTTGAGAGCGCAGCCACGTCGGCCTGGCCTCGTACGCCGTCGTGCATGATGACGTCCAGCGGGATCTCCGCGGAGCTGCGGGTGCCCAGGCGCTGCCCCGACATCCGACTGAGCATCCGGAATACGTTCATCACGGGCAGGTCGATGCCATTGGTCGCGAGCACCCGCTGCCCGGCAAAATAAGCCTGGTCCTCGAACTCGAAGGCCCACGTGAGGGCGCCCCTCAGGTTGACCTTGTAGAGGTCGGCGAGCGCGTACTCGCGCGCGAAGCTGGCCGCGGTGTAGCTCGAGTACATCGTCCCCGGGCGGTACCCGAGCTGCCTGCCGAGGCAGGCGGCGCACCCGTCGGGATCGGACTCTCCGATCACGATCGGCCTGTCGCGGAGCTCGGGGACCGAGGCGATGATCGAGAACCCCTCGGCCATCCCGGAGAGCTGGGCCGAGATCCCCAGCCGGACGTGGCCGTCGACAAACGCGGGCTGGCCCTTGGCGTGGAACGACAGGAAGTCCGTGGGCGTGCCCCGCCTCCCAGTGGCGTAGTTGGTGCCGCCGGCGCAGTGGGCGAGGAAGCCCCTCATGAACGCGCCGCCGCTCCCGGCGACATCGGGCCCCCCGACCCTGGCCGTCGGCAGCGCGCGCCGCACCGCGTCCACGGCGTAGTCGTGGAGCTTGTAGAACTCCTCGGGCGTCCCGTGCCAGTAGGACGCCCCATTCGGCTCGTTCCAGACCTCCCAGTACCACCGCTCCACCTCGTCGCGCCCATAGCGCGCGACGCAGTGGCTCACCCATCGGTAGACGAGCTCGGCCCACCGGGCGTAGTCCTTCGGGGGATAGGACCAGCCGGTCCCGATCACGTCGTAGCTCAGCCCCGGGCGCCATTCGTGCTGGTAGGGCTCCGGCCTCACGCTGAGCGCCTCGGGCATGAACCCGATCTGCGCGTAGGGTCTGACCCCGTGCGCCAGGTAGGTGTCGAAGATCCGGTCGAGGATCGTCCAGTCGTAGACGGGCTCCACCTTCGGATCCAGGGTGTAGGCGTTCGTGCTGCCCCACTTGGGCGCCGGAGTCCCGTCCCCCGTGCAGAGCAAGTTGTGGGCCCGGAAGTAGACCCCGCCTGGCTTGAGCCCGCCGAGCTCCGCAAGGAGCCGCCGCCCGTCCTTCATGGTCGCATAGTTCGGCTCGTCGCAGCCGAAGAAGCTCCAGATGGGTTTCATCTCCCCGATCGGGGCGGCCGCGTCCACCTGGACGGCGACCGGGAACGGCTGCCCGGACTCGAGCGCACGGGCCGGGGCGCAAAGCAAGGAAAGGATCACCAGGGCGCGGGCGAGGTCGGCGGGGTTCATGGGGGCTGAGGGGCGCCCGGCGCCCCACCCGCCATCAATCTCAACCGCCGCCGGCTTGTCGAGCGTTTGCTGGGGCGAGCCAACCTGTGACCCTACTCCGGGGCGGCGAGGATGCTAAAGTCGGCGAGTTCGCCCGCGAGCGTCCTCGGCAGGCCGAACACGGCGCAGCTTCGTTCCCAGGTTTCCAGCCGCATCGAGCCGAGGCGGTC
The DNA here is from genome assembly GCA_903887455.1 of uncultured Opitutaceae bacterium. Taxonomy (GTDB): domain Bacteria; phylum Verrucomicrobiota; class Verrucomicrobiia; order Opitutales; family Opitutaceae; genus Palsa-1447. The sequence continues at coordinate 16,186 of CAISPT010000219.1, forward strand.
GGACTCGATCGTCGCTGACGTGCCTCCGCTAATTCGAACCGCTTGATGAGTCGGTCTGGTCCAATAGAAAGGAACCAGACCAATGAAAGGAAAACGCTACAGCACAGAGGAGAAAGTGCGCATCCTGAGGGAAGCGGACGCAGGCAAAAGCATCG